>DVNN01000278.1 GCA_018714325.1 Candidatus Pelethocola excrementipullorum | reverse complement strand
AATCCAGGTAGAACACCCTGTGACAGAATGGGTTACCGGGCAGGATTTAATAAAAGAACAACTTAAGATAGCATCCGGGCTTCCCTTAGAGATTAGCCAGGAGGATGTGCAGATTAAAGGTCACGCAATCGAATGCCGCATCAATGCGGAGAATCCATGGAAAAACTTCAGACCTTCACCGGGGCTGATCACGGGATTACATCTTCCCGGGGGACATGGAATCCGGGTGGATACAGCCATATACAATGGTTATCAGGTACCGCCTTATTATGATTCCATGTTGGTAAAGTTGATTGTCCATGGAGAGACCAGAGAGGATGCAATCGCTAAGATGCAAAGTGCCTTAGGTGAGACAATTATCGACGGAATTGATACGAATGTAGACTACCAGTTTGAGATTATAAAAGATGCCGAGTATCAGGCCGGAGATTTTGATATAGAATTCTTGAATACCCATGTGATAGCGGGGGTGAATATCAATGAAATTTAATCGGATGTTTAAGAGAACGGTGAAGGAGAGCTTAAAGAGCCCCTCTGACGTCAGACCAGAGGTTCCAGATGGGCTTCTGAAAAAGTGTAATGCCTGTAAAGCGGCTGTGTTTGAGGAGGATGTGATAAGAAATTATAATATCTGTCCCCACTGTAACAATTATTTTCGTGTCAATGCATATAGCAGGGTGGAAATGATTGCGGATAGAGGCACCTTTGAAGAATGGGACAGAGGTATAAAGTCCATAAATCCATTGAACTACAAAGGGTATCCTGAGAAGCTGGAAGGATTGAAGGAAAAGACAGGTCTGGATGAGGCGGTGATCACCGGGAAGGCGGAAATTGATGGCATTCCGGTGGTCTTAGGCGTCTGTGACGGACGATTTCTAATGGCCAGTATGGGAGAGGTGGTTGGTGAGAAGATTGCCAGAGCCGTGGAACGGGCCACCGGGGAAGGACTTCCCGTCATTCTCTTTGCCTGTTCGGGAGGCGCCCGCATGCAGGAGGGGATCGTATCCCTGATGCAGATGGCTAAAACTTCCGCAGCATTAAAGCGTCACAGCGACGCCGGGCTCTTATATATCAGTGTGCTGACAGATCCCACCACCGGTGGGGTGACAGCCAGCTTTGCCATGCTGGGAGACATTATTCTGGCGGAGCCTGGGGCATTGATCGGGTTCGCCGGCCCCAGGGTCATCGAGCAGACCATTGGCCAGAAACTTCCCAAGGGATTTCAACGTGCCGAGTTTCTGCTGGAACATGGTTTCTTAGATGGCATCGTAGAGAGATCAAAGATGCGGGAAACACTTGGTTTAATCCTTTACCAGCATCGGAAAGAACAGTATGTGGATGGGATTCAGGAAGTGGTGGACAGTGCGTTGTCTGCAGATGCTGTTACCAGAGATGTGATTCAGCATCAAATTTTTCAGGAAGCATTTGGGGAAGGCAATCCCCTTAAAAAAATCAATGCCTGGGAACACGTAGAACTGGCAAGGGATAAAACCCGTCCCACAGGCAAAGACTATATAGGCCTCTTATTCCAGGATTTTGTGGAGATGCACGGTGACCGGTATTTCCGGGATGATCCGGCGGTAATTGGCGGGGTAGCATACTTTCATGGACAGCCGGTGACGGTTCTGGTTCAGGAAAAAGGCTGCGGAACAAAAGAAACCATCGCCAGAAATTTCGGCATGGTATCCCCTGACGGCTATAGAAAGTCCCTGAGGCTGATGAAACAGGCGGAGAAATTCGGACGTCCGGTAATCTGCCTGGTGGATACACCCGGTGCTTTCTGCGGACTGGAGGCAGAGGAGCGGGGACAGGGTGAGGCAATCGCCAGAAACATCTATGAGCTGTCGGGCCTTAAAGTCCCGGTGCTTTCCATCGTGATAGGCGAAGGAGGCAGCGGCGGAGCATTGGCATTTGCCGTGGCCGATGAGGTTTGGATGATGGAACACGCCGTCTACTCCATACTTTCACCAGAGGGTTTTGCTTCTATCTTGTGGAAGGACAGCAAGCGCGCCAAAGAGGCCGCAACCATCATGAAGATGACGGCACGGGATCTGAAAAAGCTGGGAATTGTAGAGCATGTGATCCGCGAAGAAGAACCGCTGACACGTGAGAATCTCTTGGATACCATACCGAAGATCGAACTGGGGATTGCTGGATTCCTTCAGGAATATGGGACATATTCCCAGGAACAACTGCTGGAAAACAGGTATCAAAGGTTCCGGAAATTCTAATTGCTTTTTATCTAAGAGAAAGTCATAGTCAAGAAGTGTTTTTTATGTTATACTAAATGCAATTTGATGAATAAACAGTGTCAAATTTCGACATTATTTTTCATCATTTTAACAAGATTGCAGGGAGTGGAGTTGCTGTGGATAACCGAGAGATTATTAATGATGTATTAGTTCATCTGTTCAATGAAATATGGCAGTTAGAAGAAGAAGCCATTATAACCGATGAATATAAGGACATTACGAATAATGATATGCACATCATCGAGGCTGTTGGTCTGGATGGTGGGAATATGTCGGCTATCGCTGGAAAACTTAACATTACGGTGGGGTCTCTTACGACTTCTATGAACAGCCTGGTAAAAAAAGGGTATGTGGAGAGAGAACGTAGCGAGAGGGATCGACGTGTTGTGTATATCCATCTGACTTCCAAAGGCAGAAGGGCATACCGCCATCACCAGGAGTTCCACAACCAGATGACAGATGCCGTCCTTGAAGGTTTAGAAGAGGACGAGGTCCAGGTTCTAGGTAAGACCTTGCACAGTCTGTCTACCTTCTTCCGTCAATACAAAAAGTAGCGGAAGCTGGTATGGAACGGATATTTTGAAAAAACGGGATAATTCTAGGCTATGAAGAATATTGTATTAATAGGGATGCCAGGCGTGGGCAAGAGTACCATAGGTGTCATCCTGGCAAAACAGTTGGGTTATGAATTTGTGGATTCTGACCTGGTAATTCAAAAAAGAGAAAATCGCTTACTGCGTGAGATTATTGAACAGGAGGGCGTTGACGGATTTATACAAGTAGAAAATCAGGTCAATGCCTCTCTTCGCGTGGAGAAATCTATTATCGCCACCGGTGGAAGTGTGGTATACGGCCGTGAGGCCATGGAACATCTGAAGAAAATAGGTAAGATTGTCTATCTGCGGCTTTCCTATGAATCCCTGGAGAGGCGTCTGGGCAATCTAAAGGGAAGAGGCGTAATTCTTCGAGATGGACAGACGCTTAAGAACATTTATGAGGAGCGGGTTCCCCTTTATGAAATGTATGCAGATTACACGATAGATGAAGAAAATCTGGACATTGAAGGGACTTTGCAGAAAATACTGGAGATTGTTAAGGTTTGACTGAAAATACTGACAATTGTTTTTCAGCAATATGTAGAAAAACTTAAATTTTATTTACAAAATCATTGAGTTGGGTTAATATATAGTACGAGGAACAAGGACAGTATATCTGTAAGCTGGGCAGGATGGATAAAACAGCTGCTAACAATTCAGTAATATTGTTTACGATAGATGCCTATTGAAGGAAGGCATAAAGAAAATGAAACCCGGTTATTCTATGAGGGTAAAATAATCGGAGAGAATGATGATGACGAGGTGGCTCATGGAACAATATGTAATAAGAGGGGGAAATCCTCTCGTTGGCGAAGTGGAAATTGGGGGAGCCAAAAACGCAGCGCTTGCCATACTGACCGCAGCAGTTATGACGGATGAACCTGTCCTGATTGATAATCTGCCTGATGTCAGTGATATCAACGTGCTTCTTGAGGCAATATCTGTAATTGGTGCAACGGTAGAACGCATTGACCGTCATACGGTCCGGATCAATGGATCCACCATTGGCTCTATTAGTGTGGACTACGAATTTATTAAGAAAATACGTGCATCCTATTATCTTTTAGGGGCACTTTTGGGTAAATATAAAAAAGCTGAGGTTCCGCTTCCTGGTGGATGTAACATCGGAAGCAGGCCCATTGATCAGCATTTGAAAGGTTTCCGCGCACTTGGGGCAAAGGTGGATATTCTTCATGGCGCCATTCTTGCTTCCGCAGAGAACCTGACTGGAAATCATATCTTCTTGGATATGGTATCCGTAGGCGCAACCATCAATATCATGATGGCGGCGGCCATGGCAAAGGGGAATACGATCATTGAGAATGCGGCACGTGAACCTCATGTTGTAGACGTTGCCAATTTTCTGAACAGCATGGGTGCTAATATCAAGGGTGCCGGTACGGATGTGATTCGTATTCGTGGAGTGGAAGCCCTTCATGGAACGTCCTATTCCATCGTACCTGATATGATTGAAGCAGGGACCTATATGTTTGCTGCTGCAGCCACAAAAGGCGATGTACTTATAAAGAATGTGATCCCCAAGCATCTTGAGGCTATGACTGCAAAGCTGGAGGAGATTGGATGTGATGTGGAGGAATTTGACGATGCGGTACGTGTCAGCGCAACAAAGCGTCTGGGACGGACACATGTTAAGACTCTGCCCTATCCTGGTTTCCCTACGGATATGCAGCCACAGATTTCAGTTGCCCTGGCTCTGGCTAACGGTACAAGCATCGTGACAGAGAGTATCTTCGAAAACCGTTTCAAATATGCGGATGAGCTGACCCGTATGGGTGCCTGCGTGAAGGTGGAGGGCAATACGGCCATCATCGATGGTGTGAGAGGATTTACAGGTGCACGTGTCAGTGCGCCGGATTTGCGCGCCGGAGCGGCACTGGTGATTGCAGGGCTTGCGGCCGAAGGCATCACCATTGTGGATGACATCGTCTACATTCAGCGTGGATATGAGGATTTCGAAGGGAAATTAAAAGGTCTCGGAGCTGAGATTGAGAAAGTATCCAGCGAAAAAGAAATTCAAAAGTATAAACTTCAAATTGTATAATATAGAGGGTGGTCTTATGACAGCAGGCAGCTGCTTCATAGGTCCACCCTTATTTTTTCGGGAATTTTAATAAACTTTATATGATAATCTGAGGAACTTGTTGCCAAAGCGACGGTCATCAGTACAAGAAGTCAGATCAGCCAGATTTTTTTGAACCGAAAATAGTGAAGAGAATGCAAGAATTGGGTAATTATGGGCAGTATATATTGTAAAAAAGCAATATCCGGGAAATAGAGAGCAAAAAACAAGTTGTACGAACATCCAACAAGTAATATTATAAGATTGTGAAAAAAATGACGATAGATGAGATGAAAGGAGTCAATCATGAGCGAATCAAATACCTGTCTTGAGAAACAGCCATTATCCGATGAGCTGTTGAATAAAATGGACGCTTATTGGCGTGCTGCTAACTATTTATCTGCGGGCCAGTTATATTTACTTGATAATCCCCTGCTCCGTAAGCCATTGACTATGGATCAGGTTAAGAAAAAAATTGTAGGTCACTGGGGAACTGTACCAGGCCAGAACTTTGTATGGACACATTGTAACCGTGTGATCAAACGTTATGATCTGGATATGATCTATATTTCCGGACCGGGACATGGAGGAAACTTCCAGATTGCCAACACCTATCTTGAAGGATCATACAGCGAAGTATACCCGAACATCAGTCAGGATGAAGAGGGAATGAAGAAGATGTTCAAGCAGTTCTCCTTCCCATCAGGAATGCCGAGCCACTGTGCTCCGGAAACTCCTGGTTCCATCAACGAAGGCGGCGAACTTGGATATTCCATCTCCCATGCATTTGGTGCAGTATTGGATAATCCGGAATTGGTTGCTGTGACCGTTGTTGGTGATGGTGAGGCTGAGACTGGCCCATTGGCAACTTCCTGGCATTCTAACAAATTCCTGAACCCGGTTACAGATGGTGCGGTTCTTCCAATCATGCACTTAAATGGTTATAAAATCAGTAACCCAACCATCTTTGCCCGTCTTTCTCATGAAGAGGTGGAATCCTTCTTCAAAGGCTGTGGCTGGAAGCCATACTTTGTAGAGGGTGACGATCCTATGGAAATGCACCGAAAAATGGCTGAAACCATGGATATCGCAATCGAAGAGATTAAGGAAATCCAGAAAAATGCCAGAGAAAACAACAATCCTAAAAGACCATTCTGGCCGATGATCGTTCTGCGTACTCCAAAGGGATGGACCGGTCCGAAGTTTGTTGATGGACAGCAGATTGAAGGCACCTTCCGTGCTCATCAGGTACCTATGACCATGGAAAAACCAGAGCATCTGGATCAGTTAAAAGATTGGATGGAGAGCTACCGTCCTGAGGAACTGTTCGATGAGAATGGAAAAGCACTTCCAGAAATCACCGAGATGGCTCCTGAGGGAAATGCCCGTATGGGTGCCAACCCACATGCAAACGGCGGACTGCTCTTAAAAGACCTGCGTCTCCCTGATTTCCGTTCTTACGGTATCGAGGTAGAGGCTGGCAAGACAAAAGCTCAGGATATGATCGAACTGGGCGGATATGTCAGAGACATTTTCAGATTAAACGAAGAGAACAAAAACTTCCGTATTTTCGGACCGGATGAGACCATGTCCAACCGTCTGTACCGTGCTTTTGAAGCCACAAACCGTGATTGGAATGCAGAACTGTTAGACAACGATGATTGTCTGGCAAGAGACGGAAGAATCATGGATGGTATGCTGAGTGAGCATATGTGTGAGGGATGGCTGGAAGGATACCTTCTGACCGGACGTCACGGATTCTTCGCAAGCTATGAAGCATTTATCCGTATTGTGGATTCCATGGCTGCACAGCATGCGAAATGGTTAAAAGTCTGCAACCAGCTTTCCTGGAGACAGCCGATTGCATCCTTGAACTTTATTCTGACATCCAACGTATGGCAGCAGGATCATAACGGATTTACCCATCAGGATCCAGGTTTCTTAGATCATATTGCTAATAAAAAAGCAGATGTGGTGCGTATGTATCTGCCACCAGATACGAACTGTCTGCTATCTTGCTTTGACCACTGTATCAAGAGCAAGAACTATGTCAACGCGATTGTAGCTTCTAAGCACCCAACCTGCCAGTGGTTGTCCATGGAGCAGGCTGTTAAGCACTGTACACAGGGTATCAGCATCTGGGATTGGGCCAGCAATGATGCAGGTGAAGAACCAGACGTTGTACTGGCTGCCTGCGGTGATACACCTACATTGGAGATCATGGCCGCAGTTACCATACTGCAGGAAGAGATGCCAGAACTGAAAATCCGTGTAATCAACGTTGTGGATCTGTTTAAGCTGGAATCTGACAGAAAACATCCTCATGGGTTAAGTGACCGTGAATACGATGCACTGTTCACTACAGATAAGCCAATTATCTTCGCATTCCATGGCTATCCTACACTGATTCATGAGCTGACATATGAGCGTCATAACCGCAATTTGTCCGTACATGGATATCAGGAAGAGGGAACCATCACAACACCATTCGATATGCGTGTACAGAACGAGATCGATCGCTTTAACCTTGTAAAAGACGTTATCATGCATCTGCCTCAGCTGGGCAACAAGGGAGCTCATCTGATTCAGAAGATGAATGATAAACTGATTGATCACAAACAGTATATTGCAGAGCATGGACAGGATCTGGAAGAAATCAGAAACTGGGAGTGGCATACACCTGAAAGCAAATAATTCTATATTGCTTTCTAAGATATGACAATAGATAGATTTAAAAAAGCAGCGCCGGATAGAAATGCAAGAGCATTCAACCGGTGCTGCTTTTACTTACGTCAGGGAGAGAATGATACAAGGCCCGCTCCGCTGGATATAAGCATCCATTCAACCTTATTGTCAGCTAAGTCCTTAGAGGGTTCTAAAACCCGTTGTATCTTCTTTGGGACAAAGATAGGATTCACCTCTATCCTTACCTCATCTCCAATCAGATAATTTCCATCCGTCAAATCCACAAGCAGGTGATTCAGTCCGATTTTCCCCAAAACCGGCACCTGATCGCCATTTATTTTCACATACTTCCCTCGATATCGGCAGAAGATAATCTGATAAAATTTTTTCAATACTTGAAGAACAACAGATTCTTCCCCATCTTGTCCGCCGATAAAAACACCATCTGAATATCCAGTCTTTACAATTCCAATCTGGGTATCCCTTTTTAGTTTCAACTTTCCGTCATATCCTAACTGTGCTCCCCTTTTGTGGATATTCTTCATGTAGATTGGCGATTCCAGCCATACAGCCCTTCGAAAGGAACTGTCCTGGGGACAGCACCCCAGAAGCAGGGAGCCAATCCTTATTCCATCGCAGCCTAAATCTCCACATTTGGAAAAGGCTTTGCTGGCAGAGACATGGGTCATGCCATAAGAGACCCCCATTTTTGTAAGCGTGTGTAAAGATTCCTCAAAATGTCTGAACTGAATCCGGATGTTTTTTTCATAGTTTCTGCCCGCAGTGGCAAAATGTGTATAACACCCTTCGACTTTGATTCCGCTGGTGCATAACTTCACTTCATTTAACTCGTCCCAGACAAATCCATATCTCCCAAGGCCCGTATCGATGGCGAGATGGACCCTTGGTACAATTTTTGTGCGGACGGACGCTTCTTTCAGAATACTGGCCTGTTCATAACTGCCAAGCATGAATATAATATTCTGAATTAAGAGACGGGAACATTGATTCACGGACAACTCAGGAGTTAGAAGCAGAATATCATCCTCACAACCTATGGATCTCAATTCCAAAGCCTCTTCGGCTGTGGAAACCCCATAAAAATCAATTCCACATCTATGTAGAATCCCGTAGGCGTTTGGCAGGCCGATTCCGTAACCATCCTCCTTCACCACCGCAATAATCCGCCCGTCGGTACGTGATCGTATCTCGCGTACATTCTGTTGGATCGATGCTTCATGAATCTTCAGTGTCGTCATAATATTCCCCCTCTTATACTCCCCGTTCAGACATTCATTCGTTGCTACAATGATAGAATAACAAAGGGGTATTTCAAAGACTTCACCTAGATGTAACAAAGTTGCAAATATTTGGTTTACAATTGAAGTATTGTAACTTTATGATCCATTGACAGAGAGATCTTATCCCAAAAACCTAAAGTGGAGACGGCTGCATCATATTCTTCAGCGTATTTTTCCTCATAAGAATAGCGGGAGAGTGAATCTTCGGCCTGGGTGCGTATAATAATCTGTTTATCATCCGGTGTAATAGTAATATCCGACAGCTTGTCCTTTGTCTGATAGAGCAGTGTTTTGTCAGTGAGCGTGGATGGGTCATCTTTTGCGCAGGTGTAGAGATAGATATAGGACTCGTCATCATCACCATATTCGATTTGAAGCGCATGGCTTTCATCGTTTGTCAGAAGAACATCATTTTGCCCAACTAAGGTTGGATCTGTCAGCACTATATCAGGTGACCTAGAGTTTATAAAACAAATCAATTCGTTATAGTCACCTTTCGCACAGATATAATTACTG
Source organism: Candidatus Pelethocola excrementipullorum (assembly GCA_018714325.1). GTDB lineage: Bacteria > Bacillota > Clostridia > Lachnospirales > Lachnospiraceae > Novisyntrophococcus > Novisyntrophococcus excrementipullorum. Next base: position 19,988 of record DVNN01000278.1, on the reverse strand, counting down.
GTAATCTGATAGATATAGAATGGGGACTGAAAACCGAGATCATAATAATAGTTTGGCTTTAATGTTAAATTGTTAATATCAGTTGTCGTATCTATGATGGAAAAAGAAAAGTTATCCATATTCATACTGAGGAGGATGGAGCCATCAGCGTTGGAAAGCACCTCTTTTTTCAGAGAAAATAAAGTCAGAGAGTCTGTGGCATATCGGTCAAGATGAGTCAAATATTTTACCTGACCTTCATCTATATTGTATCCCATAATCTGAAAGAGAAGGTTATCCTCCTCTTCCGAGGTGTAAAGGGATATGTAGCGATTTATCAGTTCCTCCAACTGGTACTCATCAAGAGAGCTTAGTTTGTCCATAAGTTCTGAATCTCTATTTAGAGTAAGATAAAAGAACAAATTATTACCATCCCCGGACCATACATAGTCTATCATCAGGTAAGGATGAGGATTCGGAATCGTTATGATCTGGCTTGTGGTTTGATCCGCGATGGAATACAGATTTAAGACAATTTGAGACTGGTCCTCACTATCCGTATCGTATAGCAGGTATTTTCCATCGGGCGACAGCTTCATCTGGTTATAGTTCAGAGTACCCAGATTGGCACATTCCTCATAAAAGCCATAACGGATATCTACCTTGTTAATCGTTACCTCTTCCTCTCTTCCCCCATCCACCGTATAGAGAAGATGCTCATCACCTGACCAACCGATAGATGATAACAGCCTCTTATTGGAATAGGAGACATCACTGGAGGAATATTGATATTGGTAAATTTTCTTAAGGGTCCAGTCTTCATCCATTGTGTGTGATTCAGGATTAACATCTGTATTCTGGGTGGGAAGGACTATGGTCTTCGTGTAATTTTGGTAAGAACAACCGCAAAGCATAGTTATGATAAGGAGTAAGGGTGCGGATTTAAAAATCGTTTTCATATACAGTATCCTCCTTGTAGGCGGTAAACCTCACGGTAAATGTTGTGCAATCCCCAGGTTTACTGTCCACGGTAATTTCACCTTGATGTTCATCTACAATTTTCTTGCAGATTGAGAGCCCAAGTCCGGCACTCCCTATTTCTCTGGAGTGTTCTTTATCCACCCGGTAGAAAGGATCAAAAATATGGTCCACTTCCTCTGGAAGAATGCCCCCTCCCTTGTTGGTGATTTGGATCACGGCCTTTTTCCCCTGAAGTTCTGAAGTGGCCAGGATTACCTCTTTTGGCTGGCCATATTTGATCGCATTGTCGATTAAGTTGATGAATAATTGGCGGATTCGCTCCTCATGACCCAAAATCATCAGGGAAGACAAGCCCTGGGTGATGATTTTGTTGTTATATCGCTTGGCTTTTAAAGACATGGAAGCCGTTACTGAATTCAGGGTTGCAGCGATGTCCAGAGGCACCAACTGTGTATGTAATTCTTTATCTGACATTTCCAGCAGCTGGATAACCATCTGATGTAGGCGGCTGCTTTCATGCTGAATATGGTTAAGCCCTGTATGAAACAGCTCTTCATCTTCAAGTCCGTCATCTTCCATAAGCTGTGCATAGCCTTTTATGGTTGTGAGGGGAGTCTTTAACTCATGGGTCACATTGTTATAGAATTCCTGCTTACTGTTGAGCAGCTGCAGGATATTATTGCGGTCCTCCTGGATTTTAGCAAATTGGCTTTCCGCGGTTTTAAGCATCAGGCTATAATTCCTTGAAAGCTGTCCCAGTTCGTCTTTTCTCCGTGTCAGGGATTTTTTAATCAGGTTTCCAGTGCTGATTTTATCATTTTTTATCTCATCTGTTACCCTGGAAGAGATTTTACTCAGCCTTTGGATTGGGCGGATGATGTTAGAAAGAAATAGGAGGATGAGAGCGGAAATCATAAGTAAGATGATTATGGTGATCTCTAAGACCGTACGGGCAATATCATTGAACTGTTGGTATTGTGCGGAATAGTCCAGATAATAGCTGACAATTCCCATGTTTTTCCCTGCGATATTAAGGGGCATGGAAAACCAGACATCGTATTCCCCTGCTGAACCAGCCTTCAGTTGATAAGCGGATTCCCCATCCAAGGCGGATAAAAAGGCGCCACCGGCCTTTACATCTTCGTATAAGGTATTCATATCTTTCATATTGCCAAATCCATAATCTAATAGAGGATTTCCATCGTTGGTAAACAGGAGCAGCTTATTTTTACTGGTGTTATATAGTTCTTCGGCAATATCAGCGGCAGATTCCCGGAAACTGTCTTCATCATTGTTCCGCTCGTTCAACATCAGAAACTGCCGGACGTAGACCTCGGTATTTCCCTGAAGATTCTGTAGGTCGGCAGTGACCTGGGATTCCATATTCCGGCTCATCATAGTCATGACCAGAAAATATAAAAGGAACCCGCTGAAAATGAGGAGAATCAAAAGGCCTGTAGTCATCTTAAAGCGGATTCCATTCCAAAATCTGATTTTTTTATTGTGGTTCATATTTATACCCCACCCCAAAGATTGTAATCAAAACATTCCCCAAATTCAATTTTTTACGAAGTCTCTGCATGTGGATATCCACTGTTCTGGTATCTCCTTCAAAGTCATATCCCCAGATATGGTCCAACAGCTGCGAGCGGGTGAAAACCTGTCTGGGATGTTTGGCAAAATAATGAAGCAGTTCAAATTCTTTGGGAGTCAATTCTTTTCGCACCCCATCCTGAGTGACGGTCCATTCCTTTTCAGAAATGACCAGATTCTCCATCTGGATCAGAGGGGAGTCAGGATTCTCAACTGTGGATTCCACCTTTTCATAACGACGGAGTATGGTTTTTACCCGGGCGATCACTTCTCTCAGGTCAAAGGGTTTCGTAATATAATCATCGGCTCCAGTCTCCAGACCATAAAGTTTATCGTCGATGCTGCTACGGGCAGTCAGCATAACGATTGGAATATTGAAACGTTCGGTCAGCATTCTGCAAACATCCACTCCGCTGAGGTCAGGGAGCATCCAGTCCAGTAATACGATATCGGGCCGTATATTTTTGGCTGCTTCCAGCCCGTCGGCACCCGTATGGGCGGTACGCACGGTGAAACCCTCCTTCTTAAAGCCGTAAGACAGGATTTCTGCAATCGGTTTTTCATCTTCTATAATCAATAGCTGTTTTTCCTTCATGGTTTGTCCTCTCAGTAAATATATTCATGCTTCCATATATTGATATGTATTTCCCTTTAGATATCGTGGTGATATACTTGATTTTAGCATTAGCTCAATTATAACATCAATAGGAATTTAATTCATAGGGAGTATATTTCCAAATTGTAAAAAAGTTGTAAATGTGATGCCAGCCCCTATGATTTTTACATGCATCTTATGGTCTTATAGTTGCATGTTACGTGTCCATATCTTGAAGAATGGAGACGTAGTAAGTATAGTGTATCCATGGAGGAACCGCAATGAAAATAAGAACGGAGCAGGTCTCGGACCAGGAAGAGGAGATTGTAATCCGGTATCATGTGATGAGGCCTGGAATTGCAGAAGTGATAGAATACCTGGAGGGGCTTTCCCCTCAGATTATGGGCCGCAGGGACGAGGCAGACTACCTGCTTAGACCCTCTGATATTTATTATTTTGAAAGCATTGAAAATCGCACCTTCGTATATCAGAAGCAGGATTTTTATCAATGTGGTTTATCCCTGGCGGCCGTGGAACAGAAGTTGGAATCCCAGGGGTTTTTTCGCTGTAACAAGTCCATGGTTGTGAATATTCATCATATTGCCTCGCTAAAGAGTGAGATTGGAAGCAGGATGAATGCAACCCTGGACAATGGGGAACATCTTATCATTTCACGAAGATACGCGAAGCAGCTTAGAGAAATCCTGAAAGGAGGAACCAATAGATGAATAAAATTCGTAAGGCCATACGGAGGGAAATGGATGTGGAATTTTTTGCCTGTACCCATGGCGTATCCATCATTTTCATGTATGGGTTTGTTCGATGGCTGGATCATGTCCAGGAAATTTCCTTTGCAATGGTGGTTGGAATGATGATTCTGGGATATGTAATCTCATGGTTTCAAAAACTTTTATTTATTAAGGAGGGAGAGTATACCACCAAGGAATATAAAAAGCGTGGATTCTTATGGAGTGTGGTACCAAGTCTGCTATTGATCCTCACAGGAGAATTCTTTCAATGGTTTCGGGAGAATGTCTGGTGGACGGGTATTTTGTTCTATGGAATTATGATCATCTATTTTTTCATGGTATGGTGGTTTTTAGAGCTCTTCTATGAAAAAGATACGGAAGATATCAATATTTTGTTAGAACGTTTTAAACAAAAAAAGAAGATTAAATAAAGGGTAATGGGAGAGGAGCAACTATGGCAAATGTGATTCAGGTAGAGCAGATAACAAAGGATTATGGCTCTGGAAAAGGTGTTTTTGATGTGAGCCTGGAAGTGAAGAAAGGAGAGGTCTTTGGATATCTGGGACCCAATGGAGCCGGGAAGACAACTACAATCCGGCAGTTAATGGGATTTATCCGACCGGATAAGGGTTTCTGTAAGATACAAGGCATGGACTGCTTTAGCCAGTCGGCGCAGATTCAGAAGAGTCTGGGATATCTGGCAGGCGAGATTGCATTCATGGACGATATGAAGGGCATGGAGTTCCTGAATTTTATGGCCGACATGAAAGGGATGAAGGATAGAAGCCGTATTCAGGAATTGATGCACCGGTTTGAACTGGATCCCAGAGGTAAGATCAGGAAAATGTCCAAGGGTATGAAACAAAAGATAGGAATCATCTGCGCATTTATGGATCATCCTGAGGTGCTGATTCTGGATGAGCCTACCAGTGGCCTGGATCCCTTGATGCAGAATAGATTTATCGAGCTGATTCAGGAGGAGAAGAAGAGGGGAACCACGATTTTAATGTCTTCTCATCTTTTCGAGGAGGTGGAGAAAACTTGTGACCGGGCAGCAATTATACGGGATGGAAGAATTGTGGTGGTTGAGGACATGATTCAGCTTGCGAAGAAGAAACAGAAAACTTATGATGTGAAGCTAAAGGATGAGCAGGAAGCAGAGCGGCTGGCTCAGAATACTACATTGCAAATCCGGGGAAGAAGGGGGCGACATGTGGAGATTGCGGTACGCCAGAATATTAAAGAGGCGCTGAGGATATTGAATCAATATGAAATGATAGATCTGGATGTGAAATCTCAGACTTTGGAGGAAATCTTCATGCATTATTATGGGAATACAGACAAAATTGCGGAAGATAAGTCCAACATAAAGGGGCGTTGAGAGAGTAAGTAACCTAAAAGTAAGAGTAAGTATATGCGGGATTTGTCCGGCAAACAACCATAGAAGGAGGACTCAGATCCATGATTTCAGGAACTTTGTTAAAGAGGAATATCATAAGCTGTATCAAACCATTCATTATTATATTTGCGGTACTATGTATGTATACTACGATTATCATCTATATGTTCAACCCGGAACTGGCCGATATGCTCAACGAATATCAGCAGGCCTTGCCGGATATGATGGCTGCTGTTGGAATGGAGGGCGTGGCCTCCAGCCTGTTGGATTGGACTAAGATTTATCTATATGGATTTATTATGATGCTGTTTCCGCTAATTTTTATTATTATCGCAAACCATAAACTGCTGATGGGCTACATAGACAGCGGTTCCATGGCAAATTTACTGGCCACACCAAATTCCAGAGTTAAGATCATAGGGACCCAGCTGCTTTCCTCCGGTCTGATGATCATTCTGTTGATCGCGGCAACGACCGGAGTAGGTATTATATCCTGTCAGGCAATGTTTCCAGGTGAATTGGATATTCCCAGATACCTGCTTTTGAATGCCAGTACCTGTCTGCTTCAGCTGGTAATCAGTGGAATTGCTTTTTGCGCTGCATGTGTATTTAGCGAATCCAAATATTATTATTCCATAGGTGCAGGTCTTCCGATTCTGTTTTTTCTGATTCAGATGGTATCGAATATGGGGGATAAACTGAAAAATCTGAAATATGTGACCATCTACACGCTGCTTCCTGCAGAACAGATAGTGGCCGGAGAGAGCGGACATTGGGAATATGAGCTGGCGATGGCAGTGCTGGCAATTGTTTTATATGGAGCAGGCGCAATCTACTTTACAAGACGAGATATGAGCGTCTGAATCTCGGTTGATTAGTAAAACATCCCTGCATTTCAATTGCTTAAGAATGTAGGGATGTGCATGTGATGCATGTCAGCGCGAGAGTTTGACATGCTGGGATTTACTTTTTTAAATGTTTCATCAATCGTTCCACGGATGTATTTAACACCAATTCATCCGGGAAATTGACCTGTTTCAGGAGTTCGTAAGCGTGCTCGTGGGCACCCACTTCTGTCTCAATATGAGCATCACTTCCTACTACGATCGGCTGGCCATACTCCTTACAGAGTTCCAGCATCTTAAGATCTATCTCTTTTGCACCGGATCGGGTACAGCGTGGATCCAGGGAATGGTTGTTTAACTCCAGAATCTTATCATATTTACGTGCGCCTTCCACCATAGCCTTCATGTCAACGGGGTAACGTCCGTCATCGGGATGTCCAATAATATTTACGTATGGATTTTCCATCACTTTCAGATATGTACGGGTATTCTCTTCTATTGTTCCACTTTTGATACATGGGAGGTGCATGCTTGCAATCACAATATCCAACATATTCAAGACAGAATCGGGCAAATCTACTTTGCCGCCTTCCAGGATATTCAACTCTACGCCGAAAAGAAAACGGGTTTTACCCCCAAATTTCTGTCTGAAATGTTCCCGGTCAACCATATTAGAATTGGTGAAGTAATAAAGATGGGTGCTTCCTGGCATATCCGGAGCATGGTCTGTGATACACAGTAGTTCCAGACCTTTGTCTACGGCAGCCTGCATCATCTCTGTCATGGTATTATATGCATGTCCGCTAACGATAGTGTGAGCGTGGGTGTCTAGTACATGGTTCATTTTCTATTCTCCTCTTCTAATAATTTGGTTTCTTTTTATTATAAGCCACATGAGAAAATAAGGCAAATGGACAGGAAATTCTATTATGTGTATAAATACTCTTGACGAATACGATAAAATGCGTTAAGGTATTATTCGTAAACTAAATAGCAATTGCTTTTCTCTTATTTAGAGTGGTGGAGATACAAAGGATCTATGAAGCCACGGCAACCCCCTAGTGGAAGGTGCCAACCTGAGCGAATGTTTCGAACAATAAGGGGATTTGATGATAGAATTGTTGAGTCCGCCTTTTAAGACGGGCTTTCTTAATGTTCAAAAACCATAAAAGAGAAAGCAGCCCATTCAGGTAAGGAGAGAATAAATGGGAATGGAAAAAAGATTATTTACTTCTGAATCAGTAACCGAGGGGCATCCAGACAAAATGTGTGACCAGATTTCCGACGCAATTCTGGACGCCTTGCTGGAACAAGATCCCATGAGCCGTGTGGCTTGTGAGACCGCTACCACGACCGGTCTTGTGATGGTAATGGGAGAGATTACCACCAATGCTTATGTGGACATACAGAAAATTGTCCGTGACACGGTTCGTGAGATTGGTTATACACGTGGAAAATACGGTTTTGATGCCGAGACATGTGCGGTGGTAACCGCAATTGATGAGCAGTCTGCCGATATAGCCATGGGAGTTGATAAAGCTCTGGAAGCAAAAGAAAACACCATGTCAGAGGCAGAAATTGACGCGATTGGAGCCGGGGATCAGGGTATGATGTTTGGTTATGCGTCCAACGAGACAGAAGAATACATGCCATATCCGATTGCTCTGGCACATAAATTGTCCAGACAATTAACCCAGGTTCGTAAGGATGGAACCCTGTCCTACTTAAGACCTGATGGAAAAACCCAGGTCACCGTAGAATATGATGAAGAAGGAAATCCAATCCGTCTGGATGCAGTGGTACTTTCCACCCAGCATGATCCTGAGGTGTCTCAGGAACAGATTCATAAGGATATCAAAAAATATGTCTTCGATACAATCCTGCCACAGGATCTGGTAGATGAGAATACGAAGTTCTTTATTAATCCGACCGGACGTTTCGTAATCGGAGGCCCAAATGGAGACAGTGGACTGACAGGCCGTAAGATCATCGTGGATACCTATGGTGGATATGCACGTCACGGCGGCGGAGCATTTTCCGGTAAGGATTGCACCAAGGTAGACCGTTCAGCTGCATATGCGGCACGTTATGTGGCTAAGAATCTGGTGGCAGCAGGACTGGCTGACAAGTGTGAGATCCAATTGTCTTATGCAATCGGTGTTGCACATCCTACATCCGTACAGGTGGAAACCTTTGGAACCGGTAAGTTATCCGATCAGAAACTGACAGAAATCGTACGTGAAAACTTTGATTTAAGACCGGCAGGCATTATCAAAATGTTGGATCTTCGTCGTCCAATCTACAAACAAACTGCAGCATACGGACACTTTGGACGCAATGATCTGGATATTCCGTGGGAGAAACTGGATAAAGTCGATGCATTGAAAAAATATCTGTAATAATTGGATATAGAGTGTCATAGGGAATATAACCCTGTGATATGAGATTCAAAGATATCGGAAATTTGGAGGCTTACTGTGGCAATTTATGTCACAGTAGGCCTTATTTTATCAGGAATAGCTCTTAAAGGCTCATGAAAGCTTCATTTATTTATTGTTTTTATAGAAAGTTTAGAAAAGACCCGCTTACTTTAGATGAAAATAGATATAGTGTATGCTATAATCTAAGTATGTAATATGTTAAAAAGGAAGCTGAGAATATGAAATTAAAAACAAGGATTATCATATCCTTTTTCTCCATAATCTTTATACCTGTGATTCTCACCTGCGTGATGTTTTATACTGGTATGAAGCTGAAGGTGGAGGCCATAGGAAAGCAATATGGAATCGAAGCTCCCACTTACCAGAGTCTGGTCAACAATACTTTGATGCTGAATAAGATGACTGAAAATGATATGGAAGAACTCCGTGAAGCAGCAGAGAACTTCCCCGAGAAGCTGGAAAGCCAGGAGTTTCTGGATGCACTTAATGAACAGCTTTCAGGGGATTTTTCCTATCTGGTGGTTAGGGAAGGGAATCAGATCTATTATAACGGCGGAACAGATAAATCCAACGCTAAGAAATTACTGAAGGCTTTACCTGAATATGGGGATCCGAGAGCTGCCTCTGATAACAGTGTTTATATGAGGAGTGAGGAACAGACCCTTGTACGGCAGGTGGATTTTAAATTCCAGAATGGTGTAGAAGGCAGCGCATTTATCATTACCCAGGCCGACCGGGTATTGCCCCAGGTACAGTCTTTGATGAATGAAATGCTCATCGTGATTGTTTTAATACTGGTGGGTACCAGTCTGGTCATGAGTCTTTGGATATACCGTGGAGTGGTCACTCCGCTGAATCAGCTGAAAAAAGCCACTCAGAATATCAAAGAGGGAAATCTGGACTTTACTGTGGAGGCCAGCGGGGCCAGGGAAGTCAAAGACCTGTGCGAAGATTTTGAAGAGATGCGCGTCCGGTTGAGGGAGAATGCCGAAGAGAAGGTGATCTATGACAGCGATAACAAAGAGCTGATCAGTAATATTTCTCATGATCTGAAGACCCCAATCACGGCGGTAAAGGGCTATGTGGAGGGAATCATGGACGGTGTGGCAGATACACCGGAGAAGATGGACAAGTATATCAGAACCATCTATAATAAGGCCAATGAGATGGATCGTCTTATCAATGAATTGACATTCTATTCTAAGATTGATACCAATCGTATTCCTTATACGTTTAGTAAAATTCATGTTTCGGAGTATTTTGAGGATTGTGTGGAAGAATTGAATCTGGAACTGGAGTCCCAGGGAATCGATCTGGCCTACTTCAATTATCTGGAAGAGGATACCGTCATCATCGCCGATGCGGAACAACTGAAGCGGGTAATCAATAATGTAATCAGCAACTCCATAAAGTATATGAACAAGGCCCGGGGAATCATCAATATACGTCTGAGAGATGTGGGGGATTTCATCCAGGTTGAGATAGAAGATAATGGTAAGGGAATTGCACAGAAGGATCTGATTAAAGTTTTTGATCGCTTTTACCGCACCGATACTTCCAGGAATTCAACCAAGGGAGGCAGTGGCATCGGGCTCTCCATCGTAAAGAAGATACTGGAAGACCATGGAGGAAAAGTATGGGCCACAAGCAAAGAGGGCGTAGGAACAGTCATGTATTTTGTGCTTAGAAAATATCAGGAGGTACCAATCAATGAGTAAAATTTTAATTATTGAAGATGAAGTAGCTATTGCGGAGTTGGAGAAGGACTATCTGGAACTGTCTGGTTTTGAAGTCTCCATCGAAAACCGGGGTGATGCCGGATTGGAACGGGCATTGAACGAAGAATTTGATTTATTCATACTGGATCTGATGCTTCCTGAAGTGGATGGATTTGAAATCTGCAGACAGATCCGGGATAAGAAAAACACACCAATCATCATGGTTTCTGCCAAGAAGGATGATATTGATAAAATCAGAGGTTTGGGACTGGGCGCGGATGATTATATGACGAAACCCTTCTCACCCAGTGAGATGGTGGCACGTGTGAAGGCACACCTTGCCAGATATGACCGTCTGATTGGAAGCGGCACACCGGAAAATGATGTGATTGAGCTTCGCGGTATCAAGATTGATAAGACCGCCAGAAGAGTCTGGATCAATGGAGAAGAAAAGAACTTCACAACCAAGGAATTCGATCTGCTGACATTCCTGGCCGAGAATCCAAACCATGTATATACCAAAGAAGAACTTTTCCGTGAAATCTGGGATATGGAATCCATTGGAGATATCGCCACCGTGACGGTGCATATCAAGAAGATTCGTGAGAAGATTGAGTATAATACTGCAAAACCACAGTATATAGAGACAATCTGGGGTGTGGGATACCGCTTTAAAGTTTAAGTTTAGACTTGTATACTCAAAAAACAATGCTTAAGCCATTCTTCTATAGATAATTATATTTAAAAAGTAGGAGAATACTACTATATAAAATGCCAAAAGATAAAGGTGGATTAAAAAAGTGACCTTTTGATGAGTAATGGGGTAGTTTTTCTATGTAGAGCATGACCCTATAGCGAGTGAATATCAGCACTGCCCATGTAATGGGTGGTGCTGATGTTTTTTAATACCATAGGCAATCTCTTTTCTATGATATTAAAACCCACTGGGGGATTGCATGACGCTTTATCAGAAGTTGTCACTAAAGTGACGCGCATCAGCCCGAGCGTCTGATAAGTTAGACTCTTTCTTTTAACATAAAATTGAATTTACTCACTAAATATGATAACATAAAACCTGGAAAACCAAAGTGTGATGCTATAGAAATAGCATTTCAAAATTATAATGGAAGTATGATTGTTAATAAAAATAGACGTAGAATTTCCATGGAAAATCATTATTACAGCAACGCCAGGGAAGTATACACTGAAATGAGGAAAAAAGTGGGCAAAATATATTATATAATGGGAAAAAGCGCATCCGGAAAGGATCGTGTATATGAAAGCCTGATAGAGGACCCAAGTTTAGCACTTGAACCACTGGTATTGTACACTACCAGGCCAATCCGAAGCGGTGAGACCGATGGAAAAGAATATTATTTTGTAGATCAAGACAGACTAAATAAACTACGTGAAGCAGGAAAAATCATAGAAGAACGCTCTTACAATACCGTTCACGGCATCTGGCACTATTTCACCGCAGATGATGGGCAGATTGATTTGGTCTCAAAAGACTATTTGGGAATAGGAACCCTTGAATCCTATGTCAAACTACAGAAGTACTACGGGAAAGAAAATCTCTGTCCAATCTATGTGGAAGTAGAGGACGGAATCCGTCTGGAAAGAGCCCTGCAACGAGAACGAAAACAAGAACAACCCAAATATGCCGAACTCTGCAGACGCTTCCTGGCCGACAACGAAGATTTCAGTGAAAAACACATCCAAGAAGCCGGAATCACCCAACATTTCCCAAACAATAAAGAGTTTTCAAATTGTCTGGAAAAAATCCATAAATTCATACAAGAACATCAAAAAACCCTGTAACTTAGAGGGGGGGTGTGTTATAATGTGCGTACAGGGCAGAACCAAGTCAATAAAAGATGACAAGGGAATACAAGTATTCCCTTGTTAGGTTTTATTGATTTGGCGAGCGAAGCGACCGAGGAAACCGAAGGTTTTTGAGGTTCTGCCCGTGCGTCTTCCAAAACCCAAAAAACTTACCGATTTAGCTCCCAAAGCAATCGAAAAAATCAAAGATTTTTTCGATTCTGCCCGTAGGTTATATCTCTCCACGTCAGTTTTTAAAGGTTTTCGACGACCAACAAAAATACCATACATCAGGAGGTGATACTATGCTGGGTTTTGACGGTGTAGTCGGACACGAAGAAATTATATCTCATTTACAGAATGCCATCCGCCTGGAAAAGGTTTCACATGCCTATATCATTTCTGGAGAACGCGGTACCGGCAAAAAGCTATTAGCATCTCTTTTTGCCATGACTCTACAATGCGAAGAGCATGGTATTGAGCCCTGTATGAAGTGTGCATCCTGTAAAAAAGCCATGAGTAAAAATAATCCAGATATTATTAACATTACTCATGAAAAACCTAACTCCATCGGTATTGAAGAGATCCGAGGCCAGCTGATTGACGATGTAGGTATTCGTCCTTACAGCAGTCCTTATAAGATATACATTATTAACGAAGCTCAGAAATTGACGCTGCAGGCGCAGAATGCTCTGCTTAAAACCATAGAAGAGCCTCCGGCTTATGCAATCATTCTTCTGTTGACGGACAATCCGGATATACTGCTTCCCACCATCACATCCAGATGTGTGACACTTGGTTTGAAACCGGTGGCGGACAATATGGTAAAAACATATTTGATGGACCGGATGCATATACCTGATTATCAGGCAGAGGTGGATGCATCCTTTGCTCAGGGAAATATAGGAAAGGCTGAACGTGCGGCAACCTCTGCGGAATTTGCAGAGCTGACACAGAATGCTCTTAGGATATTAAAGAATTCCAAAGAAATGCAAGTCTATGAGTTAATAGATGCTATTAAGGATATGTCTCAGGAGAAACAAAATATCTATGATTATTTAGATTTATTTGCCATGTGGTTCCGGGATGTGTTATTATTTAAAGCGACACGTGAAGTCGACAGTCTTGTGTTTAAACAAGAGATTAATTATATAAAGGAACGGGCTCAGATGAGTTCATATGAAGGGCTGGAGCAGATTATTGATGGAATTCAAACAGCAGAGAAGCGCCTTCGTGCCAACGTTAATTTTGATTTAACGATGGAATTACTGTTCCTTACGATCAGGGAGAATTAAACATGATAAAAATAATAGGAGTGCGATTCCGCAATGTGGGAAAGGTATACTACTTTAATCCCAATTCGCTGAGCATTAAAGTGGGCGATCATGTCATTGTGGAAACAGCAAGGGGTGTTGAATATGGATTGGTAGTCCTTGGCCCCAAGGATGTTGAGGATTCTAAGGTAGTTCAACCTCTGAAAGAAGTACTTCGAATTGCAACACCTAAGGATGATGCAAAAGAAGAGTCAAACCGGAAGAAGGAAAAAGAAGCTTTCCAAATCTGTCAGAAGAAGATTCAGACTCATAACCTGGATATGAAGCTGATTGATGCGGAATACACCTTTGACAACAATAAAGTGTTGTTCTACTTTACCGCAGATGGAAGAATTGATTTCCGTGAATTGGTAAAGGATCTGGCAGCAGTGTTTAAGACAAGGATTGAGCTGAGACAGATTGGTGTCCGTGATGAGACTAAAATACTGGGTGGAATCGGAATCTGTGGTCGTTCGCTATGTTGTCACACCTTTTTATCTGAGTTTGCCCCGGTTTCTATTAAAATGGCTAAGGAACAGAATCTTTCCCTGAATCCTACCAAGATATCAGGAGTCTGTGGACGACTGATGTGTTGCCTGAAGAATGAGCAGGAGACCTATGAGTATCTGAATAAGAAACTGCCAGGAAATGGTGAAAGGGTATCGACCCCAGAGGGACTCAAAGGAGAGGTTACCAGCGTAAGTGTACTCCGCCAGACGGTAAAAGTATTAGTTGAGATTGAAGACGAGAAAGAAATCCGCGAATACAAGGTGGAAGAACTAAAGTTTAAGCCGAAGTTTAAAAAAGGCAAAGGGAAAGAGAAAGAACCTATGTCGGAAGAGCTGAAAGAGCTTGAAAAATTAGAAGAGTAGATGAAGCAATGACATATGCGCTGCAGGTCTTATATTAGGTCTGCAGCGTGAGTTTTATAGTGCGTAAGAATGAATATAAAGAAGGAATCAAGGGTATGAAACTATTAGAGGGTGAACGTCTGGATGATCTGCAGAATGGCTACTGGATGATTCAGGATAATCAAGATTTCTGTTATGGAATCGACGCTGTACTCCTGTCTGCCTTTGCGAAGGTAAAACCAGGAGAAAACGTCCTGGATTTGTGTACAGGCACGGGGATTGTACCGGTTCTTTTGAAGGCTAAAACGCCGGGAAAACACTTTACAGGCCTTGAGATTCAGGAAAAAAGCACGGATATGGCCAGACGTAGTGTAGCATACAATCATCTGGAAGAAGAGATTTCTATCATCCAGGGAGATGTAAAGGATGCCGCAAAAATTTTTGGAGGTTCCAGTTTTGAGGTGGTAACCTGCAATCCGCCATATATGACGGCTGACCATGGCCTGTCCAATTCACATCTGCCTAAGGCAATTGCCAGACATGAGGTGCTTTGTACCCTGGAGGATGTGGTGAGCCAGACGGCGAAGGTACTAAAGAGCAGAGGCCGGTTTTACATGGTTCACAGACCCTTCCGACTGGCAGAAATCATGGGAATTATGATGAAATATAAGTTGGAACCCAAGCGTATGCAGCTGGTGTATCCCTTTGTTGATAAAGAACCAAATATGGTTTTAATTGAAGGATTAAAGGGAGGAAACTCCCGTATAACAGTGGAAAAGCCGTTGATTGTTTATGATAAACCGGGTGTCTATACAGAAGATATCCGGAGAATGTATGGAGATGGAAGATAATGGGACAACTTTATTTATGCGCCACACCCATAGGGAACCTGGAAGATATCACATATCGTGTGGTGCGGATTTTGGGCGAAGTGGATTTGATTGCGGCTGAAGATACCAGAAACAGCATAAAGCTGTTGAACCACTTTGAGATCAAGACACCAATGACCAGTTACCATGAATACAACAAAATTGAAAAAGGGCGTTATCTGGTAGAACAGATGCTGGAAGGAAAAAACATCGCCTTGATTACGGATGCAGGAACTCCCGGAATCTCAGATCCCGGTGAAGAGCTTGTGGCTATGTGCTATGAAGCAGGTGTACCTGTAACTTCCCTCCCCGGGGCGGCTGCTTGTATCACTGCACTTACATTATCGGGATTATCCACCAGAAGATTCGCCTTTGAAGCTTTCTTACCTACGGATAAAAAAGAAAAAGCGGCGATACTGGAGGAACTGAAAAATGAGACCAGAACGATGATCATTTATGAAGCCCCTCATCGGTTAGTTAGGACACTGGGAGAATTAATTCAGACCATCGGCAATGAACGAAGGGTTACCATTTGCAGGGAGTTGACCAAGAAACATGAGACTGCCTTTAGAACCACCTTAGGAGATGCTCTGAATCACTATCAGGAGACTGCGCCTAAGGGTGAATGTGTGATTATAATTGAGGGGAAAAGCAGACAGCTGATACGAGAAGAAGAGGTAAGAGCCTGGGAGGAGATGACCATAGAAGAACATATGGAACATTATGAAAATCAGGGCATCGCTCATAAAGAGGCCATGAAATTGGTAGCAAAGGATCGAAATGTATCCAAACGCGATATCTACCAGTATTTATTAAAAGATTAATTCAAAGCGTTTATCTATACCTTAAGATATTCATTAAATTTAGAAATTCAATTTATATCCCGGAATACAGGAAGGGTTTTAGAATACTATCTAATACCATCTTGTATTCCGGGATTTTTTCTATTGTAATAAAAAATCAATCAAGAAAAAGAAGATTATTGGAATTCCGTTGCATGTTTTCGATACCAAATTGGCATATGATTTCTTTGACATCGGTAGTTCTTTCTTTCCTTGATTCCAATTGTCTCAAAAAAGCCTTTCCAAAGTTCTACGAATGGATCTGATTTATCTTCCAGAGCCTCTAGCCGTTGAAACTCTTCCTCGGATAAGGACGTTAGGTAAAACTCACAATCTGTCGGATGAACCACGGCAGTTTTTCGGTTGTCATCAATAATCATCCAGTTTTCGGAAGGCATACGATCCTCAAATTGTGGTGCTAAAAAGGTGAGGATATCAGATTTGGGTTCTATATGAGCGACAAGAACATCATCCTGCATGCTGGTGAATCGTGTAAATTCTCGAAACAGATGAGCTTCGTTGAGCACTTTTCTATTTAACTCAAAGATTGCAATCACCGCCGGATGTTGAAGCATCTGTACAACTTTACCGCCATAGGCAAAGCCTAGAAGCAGAAATCTGTAAATCACATCCAGTTTTTCCGGTACCTGAGACATGGCACATCGGTAAACCATCTGGTAAGCTTCAAAAGAAATCTTCCTCTGGATGGAGCTGATGACACTGGCGGTTTTCTTTTCATCTGCATCAATGTGGATGTATTCACAGAATAACTCCAGATTCCCAATGGGCTCGATGAGCAGGCGGATATTTTTATGTCCAAGCTTAGAGGCCCAGGCATCATAAATACAGGTCATCATATCTTCAAATCTATCTAAACAAGTAAAAATAGTCATATCACACCTCGGAATATTCGTTTCCACACCAATTAAAGTCTAAATATCCAGTCATTTATTTGTACTTGAACTGTAATAACACCCAAATTTTAATCAAATCTGCCCAAAAACGGTTTTATGCACATCGGCATTATCCGGCTGGATCTGAAGTAAATTATCGTCAAATAAAGATAGTTGCCGGTATGACTGAGGATTGTCTATTTCCCATGATTTCTGGTAGTCCTCTCCGATTAGCTGGCGGGTTATGAAGTCTTCGTTAATTCTTATATGGTACATCATCCTGCCCTGGCAGGTGATAAAGTATTTGGCACGCTTTAAAACCACACCGATTTTCTTCAATGCTTCAAAAGAAAGAGCTCCGGTGCGGCGGCTCTGCACAATCCGCATGGCGGACTTGGTACCAATGCCGGGAACTTTCAACAAGGTAGCATAATCTGCCCTGTTGATCTCCACAGGAAATAATTCCAAATGACGAAGCGCCCAATCACACTTAGGATCCAATAGGACATTGAAGTTGGGGCGGTCGGCACTGAGCAGTTCCTCGGCATGAAATCCATAATAACGAAGCAGCCAGTCGGCCTGGTACAAGCGGTGTTCCCGTAATAGCGGAGGAGCAGTATCCAGTGAAGGGAGATTTGAATCTTCATTCAGTGGAACATAAGCGGAGTAAAATACGCGCTTTAAATCATATTGCTGATACAAGCTCTGAGAGGTAGTCAGAAGCTGGTAATCATTCTCTCCTGTAGCACCTATAATCATCTGCGTACTTTGACCGGCTGGGACAAAAGGGGTTGGCCCGGACGGTGAAGGGGATTGAAAAGTACGTGTTTGGGGATATTGATGATTCTCATTGATACGTTTTGGGGAGGTATCAAAGATGGTGTCGGAGAGATAGCGGTTTCCGCTGCTCCGCTCCATACGGGCATCTTTCCCAATGGCGAGACGGTAATCAGCAATACGATGCTGGATCTGCCCCATGGGTCTCAAAATAGCTGCCTGCGTCTTATGTGGTGCCAATTGTTTCAATCCTTCCGCAGTGGGAAGTTCCAGATTGATGCTCATACGGTCAGCCAGATATCCCATCTGTTCCAGTAACTCCGGGGGAGCACTTGGAATAGCCTTAATATGAATATAACCATTGAAATGGTATTGTGTACGCAGCAGATAAACCGTGCGGTACATCAATTCCATGGTATAAGTGGGATTCTTGCAAACACCGGAGCTCAAAAACAAACCTTCGATGTAGTTACGCCGATAGAATTCTATTACCAGCTGGCAGATCTCTTCGGGAGTGAAGGTTGCTCTAACCCGGTCATTACTTGCCCTATTCAGACAGTACTTGCAGTCATAGACGCACTCGTTGCTCTGAAGGATCTTCAAAAGCGAGATACACCTTCCGTCAGAGGCAAAACTATGGCAAATTCCCGCAGCGCAGGAATTGCCCAGACTCCCTTTCTGCCCTCTGCGGTCCACTCCACTGGAAGTGCAGGCGACGTCGTACTTTGCAGCATCTGCCAAAATATTCAATTTTTCCTGTAATGTTAATCCTTCTGATAATATTTCCATGGCAAAAACCTCGAATGTATGTTCTGGATAAATGATACCATAGATGGAAGAATAATGCAAGATAAAATCGAACAAAAGTTCTTGTGGGTTTGATTAAAAAGCCAGTCATCCTATAGAGGTTCTGACTGGCTTTACTATATTTTGTAATAATAATATTTTTAGGATAACAGTGTACGTATTAACTCCTGTTTCTGTTCAAGCGTCAAATTCTTTCCACATAGAATTTTTAATGTTACATCAAAGTGCCAGGCAACTAAATACTTGAATAGGTTGAATATTATGTAGGACAGTAGAACTCTGATCAATCTTTAGATATAAGAGTTATATTTGATTCACTATATTAACCTGTAAGATAATAAACTTTGAAACAAGTTTAATAAATATCTCCATACAAATAAAAATTCTCAGCCCTGGAAAATCCTTCAGGAAGAAATATAGGATCCATGTATTTCCTGGAAATTCTGGCACCCGGCCTTTTCGATGAGGTGTTTTTTTGTGGGGAGTGCGTTTGATCATGTTCACATTTAGTACAATCTCCCAGTCTATTGATGCAAAGCTCCCCGGTATGTACACAGGTCTTTCGATTCCATACAAAGCAGTCCAAAGCGGAATCATAAAAGTGCCTGAATATAGCCTCTTCCAGTGATTCATAATAAGCTCTACAGCGCAGCCAGCGTTTATAATCCTCATAGGCATAGTGAGACGCTTCGGCGGTTAGCTGAAACATGCAGGAGATGTCATATTCATTTTGGCAACCGGAATGATGAATTACCGTTCTGGGTGCCAGGATGTGGCTGGCAAAGGCATTGGCCTCCTGTTCCTGGTATAGGACAGGGTATTCTACATGTTTCAATGCAATATGCCCAAGTTCATGCATAAAAGAAAAACGTTGGCGATTTGGAAGAATGCTATCATTATAGTACAATACATTACGAAACAAAAAAGCATCTTCACTAAAATTCATGCACATCTCCCTTTTCACCAAAGAAAGCTTGCTGTAGGGAAGGCATTGATATCCGTAATGTGCAAGAAGTTCCCGGCAATCCAGAGGAAATGAATTGATATTACATTCCTGATAGATGTTCAAAATAGCTTTATAAATTTTAGTATAATTCATAAGATTTCCTCCCAGTATAATCGAACATATATTCGATTATAGCATATATGAATTGACAGGTAAAGTTAAATCTATAAAGTAAAAATACAGAAAAATTGATGCTCATAATGAATAGGTTTCACCTACGTTTGTTTACCATCAGTCATATAATTAAGGGGATAAAGAATTTGTATTTTGAAACAATGATATGTTTTTTCTATCATATCTGTGCGAAGATAGCAGTAGCTTTTTAAAAAAATATCATTTCCAGTTCTTGCTCTTTTTTTGTTTTTCCATAATCTTTTATTGTGTTTTTTTCTTATTCAGGGACGTTATTCTGGACATTATTTAGCAAACATCTTTCTTTAATTTCAGTGCATCATGTTAAGGTTTTTATGTTCATACTTATATACTAACATCACTTAGTATGTGAT
>DVNN01000277.1 GCA_018714325.1 Candidatus Pelethocola excrementipullorum | reverse complement strand
ATATTCAGCTGAAAAACAAAGGTCATAGTGCCTATTAGGATCCATAATCCAAGGGCTGGCTTGAAACTCATCCGAAATCCGTGAAAAAACGCTCTTGCTATGTAGCCGTTATCTTGTTTCCACGATTTATTCACCGCATAATATAAAGCTGTGGTGGATGCACCTACTGTCACCAGAGGGATACAACAGATCAGCCACAGAATACTAAGGGCGATCATATCAAATGTTTTTTCCATATAATAGGAGAATTTTCCTCCATAGGTAAATAAATTCAATCGATTCCCTCCTTTCTGTAGATCATTCTCTAAGATTTTCTCACACCTATTCCTTCACTGCTCCCGCCGTCAGTCCTCCGACGATGTATTTTTGGAGAAATACAAACAACAGCACAACGGGTAATACCAATATGGCACCATAGGCCATGATACAGTTCCACTTCGTTCCATATTTATTCTGAAACTTATAGATATTTGCAGTTAACGGCCTCATCTCCGGCTTCACATTGAAGGTCATGGAATATACCAGATCATTCCATCCATTTAGAAAAGAGATGACCACTACCGTGATGATTCCTGTTTTAATTGCAGGAATCATGATGGAAAAGAAGGAGCGAATCACACCACAGCCATCAATCCTTGCCGCATCATCCAAAGATACCGGTATCCCCTTGAAATAGGGTCGTAAGGTGATTACGATAAAGGGGATGGAGCCCGATGCGATGGCTATCGCAGGCCCCAGATAGGTCCCAAGCAATCCGATTTTCCCGAAAATCAGATACATCGGTGTCAGCATCAAAGATGCAGGAAGCATCTGAGATACCAGGAAGGATAGTAAAAATCCTTTTCCACCCGGAACCTTATACCGTCCCATCCCATAAGCGGTGGGCACCCCGAAGCAGATGGAAACCGTCATCGCTAAGAGTGCTATGACTCCGCTGTTTTTCAGTGACTTAAGGAAATCCGGATCTGAAAAATTCATAATCCACGGATCCACCGTAAACTCATGGGGATAATAAGTAACTATCTTTCCAAAGGACTCCACATCCGTCTTAAATGACATGGAGATCAGCCAGTAGATTGGGAAGAGGAATGCGGTTGCTATCACCAGTGCAAGGATACAGTTCAATAAATTCTTCCTGCCTGCTTTGGTGTTTAAACGAGTCATGGCCTTCTCCATATCAATCATCCTCCTTTGAGATCAGCCGTAGGTAGAATAATCCTACGACGAACAGACAACAGAATAACACGATTGCCGCCGCTGAACCCTGAGAAAATTCATACTTGGTAAATGACAACGTATAAGCATAAGTCCCCAATACATCCGTGGCATTCAAAGGCCCTCCGCTGGTCATGATAAACATCAGGTCAAAGGCTTTAAAGGTGTAGATAAATCCCAACATCAGGACTGCCAAAATAGAGGATTTCATCAGGGGCAGCGTGATATAGAAAAAACGCTGTACCTTATTGGCCCCGTCCAGAGATGCACTTTCATATACATCTTCCGATATCCCAGTCAGACCCGAGGTCAAGAGAAGCATATTAAATGGAATCCCCACCCAACAGTTTACTGCAATTACTGCAATCAACGCCGTTCCGCCATTCACCAGCCATTCGATTGGTTCATGGATGAAACCAATCTTCAACAGCAGATCATTGATGACCCCCTCTGACACGCCAAAGATATTTTTACCAATCATGGCGGTCACGGACATGGGCATCATATATCCAACCAGAATCAATCCCCGTATGGGTCCGGAAAGTGTAAACTTCTGGGAGAAAAATATGGCAAACAGAAACCCAACCGTAAATTGAACCACCAGACATGCCAGGGTAAAAACTATCGTATTCTTTAATACGAGTTGAAAGGTTGGATCCTGAAATAACTTCACATAGTTCTCCACCCCGATAAATGTAGAAGTACCTTTGGCGAAGTTTTTCACATTCGTATCCTTAAAACTCAAGATGACGTTGTACACCAGCGGATATCCTAATATCAACAGGATATACAAAAAGCCCGGCATAATAAATCCATATCCCTCCAACCGTTTCTTGGAAGCCATTGATAATTTATTCTTCAAAGCATCCCACTCCTTTCACTTTCTGTGCATGTGAAGCACCGCTGCAATCTTCTACTCAGCTATCGGTACTTCTTTCAGGATAGGATCCACCACAGATGCGGCTTCCTTCATGGCATCCGCCGCCGACTTCTCTCCTAAAAGGACAGACTGCTCAGCATTATATATGGCTTCCGAGATGGTGGGCCAGGACTCATGAGGTCCCCTTGCAACCGCAAAATTCATAGTTTCGCTAAATACCGCATATCGTTCATCTTCCGTCCAGAAATCCTTTAGCTCCATGGCATCTGAACGTACGGGAAGTTTTCCTCCGATTTCACACCAGTCGGCATTATTCTGTGGCTGCATCATGAATTTCAGGAAATCTATACATTCTTCTTTTGCCTCTGAACCTGCACAGACACCGAAATTCTCTCCTCCTATTACGGAGGCATTCTGCTCTCCTTTGGGAAGAAGTGCATATTTATAATTGAAATCCACGTTCATGCTGTCAGAATCCAGCAAAGCAATATGCCAGGTTCCGGATTCCAACATGGCCGCTTTTCCTGCCGCAAATGCATTTAGAGCATCTGCCTGAGTCCAGTTGATAACCTCTTTACTCATATAACCATCACTTACCAGATCACCCAGGAATTCCATGGATTTCACAGCCTCAGGGGAGTCCAGAGTTGTGACATCTGCGCCTGAAGCATAGAGCCAGGGAATGTACTGAAAGGTTCCCTCCTCGTTGCCAATGGCACACATAGCATATCCATATACCGAATTCCCAGGATCGGTACATGCCCTTGCCACCTCACGAAATTCATCCCAGGTTGTGGGAGGCTCGTCAAATCCAGCCGCATTTAACAGATCCATGTTGCAGACCAGTGCCAGACAGTTGGAGTTATTCGGAATGCCGTGAAGTCTTCCCTCGCTGTCCCTGCAGCTATTGAGCGGTCCTTCATAGAACTTGTCCAA
Organism: Candidatus Pelethocola excrementipullorum; assembly: GCA_018714325.1. Lineage (GTDB taxonomy): Bacteria > Bacillota > Clostridia > Lachnospirales > Lachnospiraceae > Novisyntrophococcus > Novisyntrophococcus excrementipullorum. The sequence goes on along the minus strand of DVNN01000277.1, from coordinate 1,372 downwards.
TTCTCCCCACTCCTGCAGCTCATCATCGATATCTTCAAAAACCCCCAATGAAATATAGGAAGCCATATCCGGCGAGTCCACCATTCCAATATCGGGAAGCTCTCCCGAAACAGCACCGATGGTATACTGGTTCATCAACTCATCTCTGGAGATATAGGTACTTGTAATATGAATCTTATCCTGAGAATTATTATATAATTCTACCACCCTCTCTATGGCCTTTCCCTCTTCATCAAAAAAGTAATGCCATAAAGTAACTTCTTTCTTCGAACCATTGCCGTCATCTGAATTACCGTCCACGGAAGAGGATTCTCCAACCGCTGGTTTCTCACTACCACACCCCGCCAACATGCCGGTCATAACCATACCTGCTGATACGGCAGCCACTAATTTTCTCCAATTTCTTTTCATATTGCCTCCAATTCCTCAGCGGCAGGTGTTGCCGCTGAACTTTTATATCGTGCTACTTGATTCATGGATTCATTATAAACAAAGGAAAAGGAAAAGATAACTGACATCTTTAAGAAAAGATTGATATTTTAAGATACGTTATTCGAAAATTAGGACATTATTAAGATACGATTTTAAGATTTTTGCTCATTTTTAACAATTGCTTTTATTTTCAAGGAGAAATTGACTCACACTCATGCCAGTAGTCTCTTTAAAGATTCGGTTAAAGTACTTCTCATCGGAAAAACCAACTTTATAAGGAACCTCTTCCTTTTGGATATTTCCATGGAGATAGAGTGTTTTGGCAATTTTCACACGGTAATTGCGTAAAAAACGCACAAAGGACTCCCCTACATTCTTGGAAAAAAGGCTGGAGAAGTATTCAGGACTCACCCCCAGTTCATCCGCCATATCCTTTAGATTAAGTGGTTCCCCATACTTATTCTCAATCTTCTTCAAGGCCCTTAGGATTACCGGATGTACATCGGGATAGACTTCTGCCAGACTTTGGACAGGTAAGTGTTCTTTCTTCTTACTGGTGACGGCCTCCAGAGCCCCTATTACATCTTCTACGATAATAGGCTTTACAAGATATTCCGTAACGCCAAGTGATATCGACTGTCTGGCGTACTCGAATTCTTCATAGGCGCTGATAACCACAAACTTGGTATCAAACCCCAGGCTTCTAACCTCTTTAATCAGGGTTAGTCCATCCATATAAGGCATCTTAATATCCGTGAATACCACCTCTGGTTTCAATGCTTTAATCAGTTCCAAAGCATTCTGCCCATTGGCGGCCTCCGCCACGATTTCATGATCCTGTTCCAGGGACAATATGATGTTTTTCAGCCCCCTTCTGGCTCTTTGTTCATCCTCCACTATCATTAGTCTCATCTATCTTACCTCCTCAAACTGAAACCAT
>DVNN01000276.1 GCA_018714325.1 Candidatus Pelethocola excrementipullorum | reverse complement strand
GTAATTCAAATGCTCACAGAGAACAAGGTGGAGAACATAGATCGCATGATTACCAATCTGTATGATTATGAAAAAGTAAAAGATGCCTTCGAAGATTTCAGCCGGAATGCGGGGGCGATGCTTAAGATCATGTTAAAATTCTAATTATAGAATAATTTTGGAAAGGGTAGGGAAATAGATGGTGAATACTATATTAGGTATTATATTTGTTATGTCCTATATTTTAATGATTGTCTTGCTGATTCGCGGTGGGAATCCTACGATCATTTTGATAGGAACGGGGATTTTATGGGCAGTTCTTGGTGGACTTGGAGTAAATGGAGTAGTAAACGACTTGATTGGTGCACAGATCAGCAATAACGGTGCAGCGCTTATGACGATTTTATTTGGGGCATGGTTTGCTCAGGTTCTGCTTAAAACAGGGATTGTTCCTACGATTATTAGAACTGCTGTTGAGCTTGGTGGCGATAGTCCTAAATTAGTGGTTGTGTTGATTATGGTCGTGGTAAGCTTTTTGTTTACATCGCTCTTTAGTATTGGACCTGTTATTGCGGTAGGTGTTATCGTACTACCTGTCATGATTTCCATTGGCGTCAAGCCGGTCATAGCCACTGTGGCCTATGTTATATCTATAGGAATAGGCAGTTTGGTTAACGTATCACAATATCAGGTGCTAAGAGGATTAGTTCCATTTTGTGATGTTCCCGAGGAATTTGGTTCACCGTGGACACCATATGCTTTTATCGCCTTTGGTATTGGGCTTTTGGTGAACATTGTCGGAGTATTAGTTGCGATGCATCTGACCAATTCCAAGAAAAAGGTAAAATCCTGGGCTGTAAAAGAAGATGGTTTTGATGGAGAAGAGGCAAAATTTGCGCCAGCATATGCATGTATTGCTCCATTTATCCCAGTGCTTTTAGTCATACTATTTAAAGTTAATATCTTTGTTGCGTTTATCATCGGTGCGATCTATGCCATAGGGACGACAAAGATTATGCATAGGAAGATTAGAGTGTTCCCTATGATAAGTAAGACTTTCCAATGTGGATTCTCGGAAGCATCCGGAATGGTAATGTACATGATATGTACATACGTTCTGGCAGCGGGGGCCAGGGCGGCAACTCCAATCATACAAGAGTCTTTTGGAAGGTTTTTTCCTCAGACGACACTCGGTCTATGTCTCTTAATCGCCCTGGGAGTTCCACTTCTGCTCTATCGTGGGCCATTGGCAATAGGAGGCGCCGGAGCAGCATTTTTTGCAACCATCGCAGCAGTTGGGGCAATACCAAGTTCGTTCATCTGGATGATGGCTTATACTGTATCGGGTATTCACTATGCTCTTGATCCGACCGCCTCTTGTAATGTATGGTCTTGTTCCTATACAAAGGTAAAACCCACGACATTTATCAAGATGGTATTGCCTATAAACTGGATTTTTGGAATCTGTATAATTGCAACACTATACTTTATGCATGGATAAAAGATTATGAGAAGGTGAATGACTTGTGTATATCATTTTGTTGTGGAGAATCAGTCATAGTGCCCTTAGGGGCGGATGGGAGCAGATATGGAAAGAAGAAAAGTACGTATGGGCATCGATGTTGGAGGAACCCATACGAAAGCGGTCGCTGTAGACAATGAGACCTATGAAATTATTGGGAAAGTCCAGGTACATACCACCCATGATGCCGAAGAAGGCGTAGCCAAAGGAGTTGTAGAATGTTTTCAAAAGTGTATGACGGATAATAAGATAGAGCCGGATGATGTTATTTTCCTGGCGCATAGTACGACACAGGCCACCAATGCATTATTAGAAGGTGATGTGGCCAATGTGGGAATCATCGGGACTGGCCACGGGAATATGCTCAATTCCATTGCTAAAAAACATACAAAATTAGGAAATCTTCCGTTGGTAACGGGAAGGTATATCAATACTTATCATAGGTTTATAGATTCCAGGAAACTATCAAAGAGCGTGGTTAAGGAAACGATTGATTCTTTGTTAAAGGAGGGTGCACAGATTTTAGTCGCATCTGAGACATTTGGAGTAGACGACGGTGAGAGTGAATCCTATATTGGTAAGATTGCGGAGTCCATGGGCCTTCAGGCCACTAAGGCATCGGAAATCAGCAAGTTGTATGGGCTGACGGTGCGCACCCGAACTGCGGCCGTCAATGCAAGTATTCTGCCAAAGATGTTGGAAACAGCTAATTCTACTCAAAGCAGTGTGGAGAAAACAGGAATTAAGGCGCCGCTGATGATTATGCGCGGGGACGGGGGTGTAATGAGCATAGATGAGATGCGGAAGCGACCTATCTTATCCATGATGTCAGGACCTACAGCCAGCGTAATCGGAGCACTGATGTATTTAAGAGCCTCTGTGGGTATTTACTTTGAAGTGGGCGGAACCAGTACAAATATCGGTGTCATCAAGAATGGCCGGCCAACTATCCGATATTCTGAACTGGGTGGCTATAGAACCTATGTGAATTCTTTGGACGTGCGTGTATTAGGTGTTGCGGGAGGAAGCATGATTCGGGCCAGCCATCATAAGATTGTGGATGTGGGACCAAGAAGTGCTCATATCGCAGGTCTTTCCTATAGTGCATTTGAGAACCCCGAAGATATCGTGGATCCGGAACTGTATTTCGTAACCCCTAAGAAAGGTGATCCTTCCGATTACGTTGCTATTAAATGTAAGAATGGTAAAAAGTTTACGATTACAAATACTTGTGCGGCCAATGTATTGGGATTAACCAGTGAGGAATTCTATGCTCACGGGAATCAGGAAGCGGCTAAAAGGGCTATGAAGCCCCTGGCAGATTATCTGAATCTGTCTGTGGAAGAGACGGCAAGGCAGATTTTGAACACTGCTTGCAGCAAATTAGTGCCGGTGGTGAGGGAGTTGATTGAAGAATATAAGTTGGATGAGGACCAATCTGTTTTGGTTGGATGCGGTGGAGGCGCTGCGGCCTTAATCCCATTTATGGGGCAGCTGATGAACATAAAGTATCAGATTCCCAAACACGCGGATGTCATTTCCTCGATTGGGGTAGCGCTTGCCATGGTCCGGGAGAGTGTGGAGAGAATTATACCAAATCCAACGGAGGCGGACATTGTGTCCATCCGCAGAGAGGCTGTAGAGTCGGCCATCAGGCTGGGGGCGAATCCGGACAGTATTGAGACTGTGGTGGAAATCGACAATCAGACGCAAAAGGTGCAGGTGACTGCATTGGGCTCCACGGAGGTTCGTACAACCGACATGATGAAGGCCTGTACCGAAGAGGAGGCCAAAGAAATCGCAGCGGATTCCTTCGGCGTCGGTAAGGACAAGGTGAAATTAGCGGGAAGCACGGATTCCATGTTCGTATATACTACGGAAAAGATAACAAAAGGGTTATTAAATAAACAAATAGTCACCTATGCCATTCGGGTTCTGGATAGAAAGGGATTCATCAAGCAGCAGCAGAGCAGCGGCAAGGTTAGAAATGGAACTGTAGGCAGTGTGGATGTGGATTTCAAGAAGGTATGGGATGATTTAAGCACCTACAAGGGGGATGTGATTGTATGTCCTGATTTGTTTATCGTTGTAGGCGGGCGTATTGTGGAAGTAGTAGGCGTTTCCAACATAGAACAGGCCAAAGGAATCATTCATGCAGAACTAAGTGGCATGAATCCGGGAAATACCATCGTGATTATAGGTGTTAAAAATGTAAGATAGTCCATGAAAAGAGAGTAGGGTGATATATGTCAGAGAGAGAGATGAGAGAGACCATGGCAAAATGCCTGTCATTATCGGATGAATCATGGATGAATTACCTGTTAAAGCAGGACTTGTATTATCATCGTTATGACAAAAATCAGTGTGATGCTATCGTCGATGACGGTGAAGCAAGAGGCAGGAGGAAAGCAGAGTTTATCTTGGGAAATTCCGGATTTTCCGGAGATAACCTAAAAGAATTCACAGAAGATCTGGGCGTGAAAGTTCAATTGGTTTCAGATGAGCAGTTTGCGGCTGCTAAGGGAATACATTTTGCCCAGTACTGTAATAAAGAGATTATGGTTTCAAAAGACATGGTGAAAGCAATTGCAAAAGGATTGCGGATGTGTGAAATCGATTTGGACGAACAGAAGGTATTTAACATCCTTCTAAGCCATGAGCTCTATCATTATTATGAAGAGGAAGATTCTGAACTTGAACTAGACAGCTTAAAATTAAAAGTACAGATTCTACCTTTTCTCAATCGAAGGATATCCCCATCAAGTGCTGGCGAAATCGCAGCATTCTCATTTGCCAGAACATTGATGAAACTCTCTTTCCACCCATGCTTACTGGAAGTGGCAGGACTATGGAAGAAGAAGCCAGAGCTGGCTCATAGCATGGTCAGGAATATTTGTGGAGTACTTTAAGTTTAGAATGCTACTGTGAGGAACACCTTCACAGTGGCATTTTTTTCGCTATCTTTTATAAGTATAGAATATTACATTGTATTAAAAAGGAACAGAAGATATAATAAAGAAAACAAAACCATGTATGGAGGAATGAATATGAAGGCAGCAGTTTTCTATGAGAAGGGGAAAATAGTTGTAGAAGAGCATGAGTGCCGCCAGCCGGAGGC
>DVNN01000275.1 GCA_018714325.1 Candidatus Pelethocola excrementipullorum | reverse complement strand
GCGGATGCCCTGCGTGAGGTTTCTGCGGCCCGTAAAGAGGTACCGGGACGACGTGGCTATCCGGGATACATGTATACCGATCTGGCTTCTCTGTATGAACGTGCAGGGCGTCAGAAAGGGAAAGATGGTTCTATTACCATGATTCCAATCCTGACCATGCCCGAGGATGATAAAACCCATCCGATTCCCGACCTTACCGGATATATCACCGAAGGGCAGATCATCTTGAGCCGGGAATTATATCATAAGGGTGTTACACCACCCATCGATGTGCTGCCGTCTCTGTCCCGTCTGAAGGATAAGGGAATCGGCGAAGGGAAGACAAGAGCGGATCACTCCAACACCATGAATCAGTTATTTGCGGCCTATGCCCGTGGTAAGGATGCAAAAGAGCTGATGGTGATTCTGGGCGAGGCTGCCCTTTCCGATACGGACTTACTATACGCCAAGTTTGCAGATGCATTTGAGAAGGAATATGTAAATCAGGGATATACAACGGACAGAAGTATCGAAGAGACTCTGGCCATTGGATGGAAGCTGCTGGGAATCCTGCCGAAGAGCGAGCTGAAGCGTATCGATGATAAGTTCCTGGAACAGTACTACGTGCCGGCTGAAGAGCAGAAGTGATGGAAAGGGGTGAGGTTACGTGGCAAAAGCACAGGTGAATCCAACCCGAATGGAATTGACCAGGCTGAAGAAAAAGCTGGTCACTGCCACCCGAGGACATAAACTGCTGAAAGATAAACGCGATGAGCTGATGCGTCAGTTTTTGAATCTGGTCAGAGAGAATATGGAACTTAGAAAGCAGGTGGAAGCGGGAATCAAGGCCGCCAATACCAACTTCGTGATCGCCAGGGCGGCGATGTCGGAAGAGACCTTGCACACGGCGCTGATGGCGCCCAAGCAGGAGGTTTATCTGGAGGCGGAAAAGAAGAATGTCATGAGCGTGGACCTACCGGTCTTTCAATACCGGACCCGCACCGCGGACACCAACGATATCTACTCCTATGGTTTTGCATTTACCTCGGGAGATCTGGATGATGCGGTGAAGTCGCTGTCAGATGTGCTGCCCCAGATGCTGGAGTTGGCGGAAAAAGAGAAAGACTGCCAGTTGATGGCGGCCGAGATTGAGAAGACCAGAAGGCGGGTAAATGCCCTGGAGCATGTAATAATTCCTGAGACACAGGAAAACATCAGGTATATCACCATGAAACTGGATGAGAACGAGAGAAGCTCCCAGATTCGGCTCTTAAAGGTCAAAGACATGATGTTGGAAAAGACATACCATTATCAGGAAAAGCTTTTAGCAGAGTAGTGATCGAGAAATGTATAAAAATAGAACGCTTACATCGATAAAAGCAGATGTAAGCGTTCTGTTTATATTCCCCCATTGGCAAGATCTTTGATTTGAGATTCTCCCAGTATGGTGATGCCGTGACAGGATAGGAGAGCGGCGAGCACGCCATTTCCGGGAATCATACGGCCGGTAAAGGAACCATCATAGATTTGTCCATAACCACAGGAAGGACTTCGCTCTTTTAATACCGCATAGGAACAGTCGAAAAGCTTGGCAAGTTTCAGGACTTCCTGAGCACCTTTGAGGTATTCTTCGGTGACATCATCACCGGTTTTTGTAATCACCCTGGAGTTTAAGCGTTCCGCTGGAGTACGGGGAGTTGGCAGACCTCCCAGGATTTCAGGACAGATGGGAATCAGATGATGCTTTTCCTTTAACTGCTGAATATCATCAAGAAGTTTACCGGTACCGTCATACCGGCAGTTGATGCCTAAAAGGCAGGCGCTGATTAATAGATTCATGACGTTTTCCTTTCTTTATCTTAAATAACGGTATTGGTGTCATGTATGAAAGCGATGCATGGCGATAAAAGACTTTTGTTTTTACTATTTTAACACAGCTGGAGATGACTGTAAAAGGATGAGAGGTTTATCTATCTTACACTCCCACGAGATGAGCATCACTAATCCCCATATTCATGTTTTATTATTGCTAATATATTATTAAATTTATCAGCATTACTCCATTGAGGAAAATGTGCAGAGTTTTCAATCCAAAATAATTTCTTTTGACTTTCAATCTTCGAATAAAATTCATCTACAATCTTTGATGAACAATGACAATCTTTTGTTCCTTCAATAAAAATAACCGGTGTTTCAAAATAAGTAAACTCATGAAAATTCGTGTTACATACTTCACTCCATAAATATTTCAAAGATTGTTCAGACCCTTTTAGTCTATTGATGCAGTTAGTTAAACTATAATCTTTTGAAAATAGAAAATAGGGATATAAGGAGTTATATGAGGATCTGCCATACAGTGAACCACCATATTTAACCACCCGATTCATCAGATATATTAATTCCTTATACCAATTATCTTGTTTGAAGGAAGTATTGATTGATATGATTTTTTCCTTCTTACTTTTACTATTTGTATGTTTGAGCACAAATTCCTTACACTCCTCAAGTACCCTTTGACCATTTGTAACCTGCCCACATCCAATATATGCCTTAATTAGTTCAGGATAACGTATAGTGAAATTGAGACCGATAATGCTCCCCCAAGAATGTCCAAGCAAATACACATTTTCTTTACGAAACTTTAAAAGAAGATATTCAATGAGGGATTTTAAATCTTCAATGAATGTTTCAAGTGTTATGTTTTCCTTTTCACTAAAAGGATAATAAGACTTTCCGCTTCCCCTCTGTTCCCAAATCACAAGTGTATAATGTTCGCTCAATGGTGAATTAAAATGTTTTACAAGAGGAAGAGCTGCATCTCCAGGTCCTCCATGTAAATATACTAAAATGGGATTTGATATATTTTTTGATAATATATGTATATACTGCTTAACTCCATTTATATTAATGTATTTTCCAGTGTCTACTGATCCCATTCACTAGTCTCCTTATATTGTCATCTAACATTGACAGATCTACGTTGTTTGAGTAAAGTATACTTACAACTAGCTATTGGGTCAATATTAATTAGTGAAAGGAAACACATTTGCCAAATATGTGTCAGTGTTTTAAAAATGAGTAAAGAGACAGAAATTATCCAAGGATTACTTTCGGTAATGAATACATATGAGTATTCACTTATAACAATAACTCAGATTTCGCAGGAGGCAAAGATAGGGCGAAAAACATTCTATCGATATTTCAAAAATAAAAACGAAGTTTTAGAAAAACATATTGAACACCTATATCTGGATTACTCATCATACATAGAAAACTTTTATTCAAAGAAAATGAGTGTATTAATATATAATCATTTTTCATTTTGGGAAAATCACATTGATTTTTTAATGATGATGTACAAGAATAATTTAATGTTTTATATATACAAACAGTATCAGATACACTGTTCATTATTGAATAATAAAATTATAGATTTTCAAAATCATGATAAAATTACTTCAACCTACATAAATGCATATACTGCGGGAGTATTCTGGTCCTTCCTATACACTTGGGTTGAAAATGGTGCCAGGGAAACACCATCACAACTTGCAGAAATATGTACTAACATGATAGACTATAGAATCCAGTAATAAATACATAAAAAACAACTCTAAAAGAAAATCAAAATGTCCATGAAGCATGATTTCTTCTAGAGTTGTTTTTATACCTACAGTTTATGGGCTCTGTAAAAGTCTTTTAACTCGGCTTTCCGTGTGTCGGAAAGCAGGGTTTTCTTTATGCCCTGAATGCCTCCTTCCAGCCCCAGAAGCCTATTCATGCAAGCTGATGAGTCAAATGCCTGTATCATCAGCCAGGCACTTTCCGCACCGGTGTCTTTCAATTGCTGAATGGTATGAATGCCAGCTTGGTTCAGCTGTTCTTCCACCACTTTACCGATATTGGGTAAGGTTGATAATTCTCCCATAATTTTCCTCCTGACGAATGAAGTTTAAATTTAATCTTGATGTATGGATTTCAAGTAAAAAGATGCTTCTTCATAATCTTGTTTACTGACGAAGATCTCGTAAAGAAGATTTGATTCCAGATTCATGCCGGCTGTTCCGCTGATACTGCGGGTAGTTCCACGACCCGGAGCCAGCATTTTTCCGCTGTGGTCGGTGGTGCGATATTTATACTGTATGTTATGTGTCTCTAGTAGGTTCCGGGCTTTCACAAAATCATTTAGCTTTGTGGTGATGAAGACTGAGTTCCTGAATTTACCAAGCATAAAAACACCTCCATTAAGTGAAGCTAATACATTTAGATGTCTTGATAATGAAGCTTAAAGATATTTTACCATGCTTATAGAACTTTGAAAATAGAGAAGATAGTTTGTAAAGAAATAGTCAGAAACTGGAAAGGGGAGGGGGTAGAATAATCCCCCGGAAAAGGTGATTTTCCCGGGGGATTCGTCTATTTAAGTCATCTTAATATAATCATAGTGTGGTAGAAATACCTTTGGCATCGGATACCGGCAGTGAGAAGACCGTTGCGTGTTCTCCTGTTTTCTGAAGGACAGTATTACAAATTGCCTTCATAATCGGCATTTTTTGCTCGGAGGATGCCAGTATCGTGATGATTTCCTTCTCCTGTGGCATGTTGAGACCAAATACTTTTTTGATTTCTTCAGAATGAGCACTGCGGCCTTTGAGGATGGTACCACCGGAGCATCCGGCGGATTTTGCCGCATCCATAACCATATCCGAATTACCACTGTTAATTACGGTGACGATAAGTTCGAATTTTGTGGAGTCGTCGTATGGGGGAGTTGCAGGATTGGATTCATCCATCGAAGAGCCTTTGACATCGTTATTTTTCTTAGATTCTGACATTACATCATTCTCCTTTTCTGGATTGTTTTGAGGGGTAAGCTGAATGTCGTGCTGGATCCGGCTGGCGGCCGCTTTACTGATGCTGGATAGCGGCAGGGTGAATGCGATTCCATGCCCCGGATGGCAGAACTTTATCAGATGATTCAGCTGGGCTAAGATATCGGCACTTCTGGTACCGGTAGCCATGCCTATTAGGATGTCTTTCTCAGGCTCATCCAGGCCCAGATAGTCCATCATCTTTGAGCTGGCGGTTCCATGGCCATGGGTCATCAACATGATAGGTATCTGTTCGCTTTCTAAGAAGCGTGCAACCCGGTCGCCTTTACCTCGCTCCACGATGGTGATAATCCAGTTAATTGTTGTATTTACCTTCATATGTTTAAGCCTCCTGAACAAGTTCTATGATTTCATCTTCATCTATGACCATAACTTCATCGGAGATGACATGTCTTGTTTTCCATTGATAGAGCAGTCCGATCATCTGGATGATGATCAGGGGAGCCATGGCAACCATCGCTATAATTCCAAATGCATCTGTGAGGATATTGCCGCCTGTCACCTCACAGGCCCCCATTGCCAGCGGCAAAAGGAAGGCCGCGGTCATGGTTCCGGAAGCCACTCCGCCGGAGTCAAAGGCGATGGAGGTAAAGATGGGAGGGACCACGAAAGAGAGTCCCAGGGCGATGGCATAGCCAGGCAATAAAAAGGCCAGAAGGGGGATTCCATAAAACACACGCATGATGGACAAGGCCAGGGAAAGAGCCATTCCGATGGAAAGTCCACGCATCATGGTATGTTCTGAGATGGCTCCACCGGTTACCTCCTCAACCTGTTTGTTCAAAACCTGAACCGCTGGCTCAGCCTTAACGATATAGTAACCGATAACCATGGAAATCGGTATCATTACCCAATTGTATGGAAGTGAAGCCAGTTCCTGCCCGATATACTTACCGGCGGGCATGAAGCCCACGTTTACACCTGTAAGAAAGAGGGTCAGTCCAACGAAGGAGTACACGATACCAACTAGAATTTTGATGATTTTTCTCTTGTTAATTTTCAACCAAAAAATCTGGAAAACGAAGAAAAAGAGAACGATGGGCAACAAAGCCGTGAAGACTTCCTTCGCATAAACAGGAAGTTTCTGGGCGAATGTGGCGGACAATTCCCTGGTAGTCTCGATGGATGGAATGGTAAACGGAACATAACTTCCGGCCGATGAGCTATATAGCGTCCCCAGAATCATAACCGATATAATAGGACCGATGGAGCAAAGAGCCAGAAGTCCAAAACTGTTGGAGTCATTATCCTCACCTTTGCCGATGGAAGAAAGTCCGGTACCTAAAGCCATGATAAATGGTACGGTAATTGGACCAGTCGTCACACCACCGGAATCAAATGCCACGGCCAGGAACTCTTTCGGGATAAAGAATGCCAGGACAAATAAAAGTGCATAGCATATTAATAGAATATTCTTTATCTGCCATCCAAAAAGGCTTCTTAAGAATGCGACCACCAAAAATGCGCCTACACCCATGGCGACAGAAAGTATCAAGATCAAATCGGGTACGGCCGGCGTCTGACTGGCGAGCACCTGCAGATCTGGCTCAGCCACCGTAACGATCGTTCCGATCAAAAAGCAGCCCAGTACGATAATGATAAGATAACGAGATTGGGCGATTTTATTTCCTACGTATTCACCGATTGGCATCATGGCCATATCTACACCAAGGGTAAAGATACCCATTCCGATAATCAAAAGCGCCGCACCAGCCAGAAAAAGCATCAGAGGAGCCAGGGGCAAGGGGGTAATCGTGACACAAAGAAGAATTACGATACCAGTTATGGGAAGGACCGCTGTTAAGGATTCTATAGTTTTTTCTTTTAATTTTTGATTCAAACAGATTCTCCTATATTTGAAATGTAATCAAAAGAAAAGAGTGTCAGGGCGCCATTTAACAGCGTGAATGAACTCTTTGGTTTCAATTGCAAAGTGAGGGTGAAGAAAATTTCACCCTGGGTTAACAGTGATAATACAAAAGGCTGAATGCCACGGAGATTTCCAGTGGCTATGTGCTTAGAATAAAACTATGATTCTTGTCTTGCAACGTTTGATATGCATGTATGATGAGAAATCACAAATGTATGAACAAAAATTGAAATAAATGTATATTCCTATACATGCTTTTTCGCATGTGTCTTCAAAGCCTCAAAACTTTCGGTACTGATTACATGTTCAATTCTGCAGGCATCCTCTGCTGCAACCTTGGGATCGACGCCGAGAAGAACGAGGAGATTTGAAATCAACG
>DVNN01000274.1 GCA_018714325.1 Candidatus Pelethocola excrementipullorum | reverse complement strand
ATCTGGGATCCGGATGCTTGATGGAAACCACCGCTGTCATACCATTACGGATATCAGCACCTGTAAAATTGGCATCCTTCTCTTTCAACACGCCAAGTTCCCGGGCATAGTTATTCATGATGGTGGTGAACTGGGTCTTGAATCCCGTAAGATGGGCGCCACCCTCCGCATTGTAGATGTTATTACAGAATCCCAGCACATTCTCCTGGAATTCATTGATATATTGAAAAGCTACCTCCACGGTGATACCTTCGCTCTCGCCTTTAAAATAAACCGTGTCATGGATTGCTTCTTTCTTCTTATTCAGATCCTTAACAAACCCTACAATACCATCCGGTTCATGGAAGGTTATCTGCTCCTGGCTGCCATCCCGCTTATCTTCAAATTCAATCACCAGATTAGGATTCAGATAGGCAGTCTCATGGAGACGGGATTTCACATCAGAGGCAGAAAAGCGAATCTTCTCAAAGATCTCCGAATCGGGAAGGAAATTCACACAGGTACCAGTCTCCCGGGTTCTGCCCAACTTCGGCAGCAATTCGTTCTCCAACTCCAACTTTGGAACTCCCCGCTCATAGTAGTCATGGTGAATATTGCCATCCACCTTGACCTTAATATCCAGATATGCGGATAGGGCATTAACCACCGAAGAACCTACACCATGAAGGCCTCCGCTGGTCTTATATGCATTATTATCGAATTTTCCGCCGGCATGCAGGGTGGTGAACACCAGACGCTCCGCCGATATTCCCTTCTCATGCATCCCCACCGGAATTCCTCGGCCATTATCACTAACGGTGCAGGAGCCATCCGCTTCCAGGGTTACCTGAACCTTATCACAGTACCCTGCCAGATGCTCATCCACCGCATTATCTACGATTTCATATATCAGATGGTTCAGACCTTTTCTTGTTGTACTGCCAATATACATACCTGGTCGTTTCCGGACCGCTTCCAGCCCTTCCAGTACGGATATGCTACTGGCATCATAAGTTTCTTTTGCCATACTCTCACCTTTACTCTCAATCTCATTTTATCTGTTTGAAGATTCTACTGTTTGAAGATTCTATTGCTTTAAGATCTCTGCGTTAATAATAAAGCGCAGACCAAAACAAGGGCATACAATGCCCCCGGTCATTATAACACCCTTAATTATGGTCTGGCAAATATTTTTTCAATTTCACTGGGAAATAATAGAAATAGAAGAGACTTTTTAGAAGCAGTATGCTTTGCGATGTTGATCCAGCAGCTCCTCATATCCACGTATATATACGTCTGACTCCTGGATAATTGCCTTCCTTTGGAACTCAGATTCCGGGTCATATACACCCACCGTTAAGAATCCTCCCACATTGGCACTGCGTATTCCCTCTATGATATCCTCGTATACCACACAAGCGTCGGCCTTCTGATTGATTCGGGCCGCTGCCTCCTCATAAATATCGGGGAATTTCTTCCCACGGGCTACTTCACTTACCGTTACAATAGCGTCGAAGTATTCATAAATCCCGGTCCGCTTCAAGGCCGGTATCATCAGTTCCCGCTCAGATGAAGTGGCGGCTGCCACCCCGATTCCCAGCCGCTTAAGCTGCTCCAGATATTCCTTCACCAGTGGCTTCAATGGCACCGTATGAGCATAAGCATCCCTTGCCATGGACAGCCACTCCGCAATCAGATCCTCCGGCTGCTCATGCAGCCCGAACCGTGCGATGGTATAATCTGCAGCAGCTTTCACTCCCAGAGGAGTGATGGACTCCAGATAATCCTGGGGAACTTCAAATCCTCTCTTAGCCAGAAATTCCACATCGATCTGCCGCCATACATTCATGGAATCCAAAAGAGTCCCATCCAGGTCAAATATTGCTCCTTTGTAAGTCCGCATTCTATCTTTCTCCTATTCATATTCCACAGAAACCATGGTCAGTCCCTGAGGAGGTGCTGTAAACCCTGCCTTGGCCCGGTCTTTCTCCTCAAGAATCCCTATGATATCCTTGGGCTCACGCTTCCCCTGACCGATTTCCAGTAAAGTTCCCACTATGATTCTTACCATATGGTACAAGAATCCGTCGCCAATCAATATAAACCGAATTACATCTTCCTTCTTATCCACATCGATTTTCACCATGTGCAGTGTACGGGTTGTGGATTTCTTCATCCGCCTGTTGGAGCAAAAACTTTTAAAGTCATGGGTGCCCCTGAGGTAACCGGCGGCCTCTTCCATGGCCTTTACATCCAAGCTTCCATCAAAGTGATAAAGATATTTTCTATCGAAAACATGCTTGCCACTTCCCATTCCAACCCGGTACAGATAGGTTTTCTGCACCGCGGAGAGTCTGGCATGAAAACGATCATGAACCCGCTCCACACTTAAGACCTCTATATCTTCGGAAAGGTACCTGTTGAGATAAACCAGGACTTCCTCCTCTTTTGCATCGGTCTGAAGCCGGAAATTAGCGGTCTGCCCATAGGCATGGACCCCTGCATCCGTCCTTCCCGCTCCTTGAACTTCCACCGGTTCCCCGGCAAAACGGCTCAATACCGCTTCCAGCCGTCCTTGTATGGTGTTGCCGGTATTCCCCTGCTTCTGCCATCCGTCATATCTTGTTCCGTCATATTGCATGACCATCTTATAATTCATATCCATACTCCTTAAACTCTATACGTGTGGCCGGTGCGGCCACCTCAATCTTCTCTCCGGTAAATGGCTGATAGAACTCCACCCTGCACGCATGAAGGGCGGTCATCCGGTCTTTAACAGGACTTCCATAGAGGGAATCATACAGCAATGGATGTCCCAATGCGGCCATATGCACCCTAATCTGATGAGTTCTGCCCGTCCCCAGCCTGAAGCGAACCAAAGAACTGTCCACTTCCTGTCTAATGACTTCATACCAAGTAACAGCCTTCTTGCCAGTTACCCGCACTTCCATGCGGTTCAGAGCCCCTGCTGCCTTCCCTATGGGGAACTCCACACAGCCTGATAAAGGCAATGGTACACCCTGCACCATTGCCACATACGTCTTTTTCAGCCGCCCTTCTTCTCTTTGCCGGGACAACCTGGCAGCGGCCATCTGATTTCTGGCAAAAACCAATACCCCTGAGGTCTCCTTGTCGAGCCGCCCAATCACCCTGGGTTGAAACCGCTCACCGCGTCTTTGTAACATATCGTCTACCAAATCCGCAGCGGTATCTTTATAATGACCTCTTCCAGCATGTGAAGGCATACCAGCAGGTTTGTTGATAATCAGCAGATCTTGATCTTCATACAAGATTTTCAAGGTATTATTGTCATCTTCGAGTCCCTCGTTACCGGCTCTAACCTGCTTAATTGGCGGTTTCTCCTTGAGGTTACCGTGCTCTACCAGCAGTTCCAGCCTATCCCCCGAAGATACCTTACAATTCACACGCTGTCTCATGCCATTGAGGCAGATTCCCCGCTCCCGGAATTTTAAGGTTCGGATCTGATGGCTGGTGAATCCTTTGTGCAATAATATCTGCTGAATGGTGGAACCTTCCATTTCAATGGTTATCTCAATTAGGATTTTCCGCTCCATCTAAAGCCCTCAGACAATCTGAATCTGGCAGACCTTCATGGCCTCCAGCGCCTGTCTGTGGCTTTTGGGACTCACGCCCGCACAGCAACGCTCAACAACGGAAATCGTGGTTTCAGGAAAGAAGGCCTTCAAAAGCATGGCATTGGATATCACGCAGATATCCGTACAAAGCCCTACCAGAACAATCTCATCGGGCTCGGCCTGTGATTCCTGAAGATATTCCCCAAGATCCTGGCTGCCAAAGGTTGGCTTGTCAAAGACCGGTTCATCCATGGCATATTCCTGAAGTTCACTACAGATTTCCCAGCCTTCGCTACCTTCGATACAGTGTGGAACCGGCAGATTGCGGCCTTCCTGTGTCTCCTTGTAATCTTCATGATGGGTGTCCCTGGTGAAATAGATGCTTCCCTTCTTTTCTTCCAGCCACTGTTCCACATATTTTTTCACTTCCGGGACCACCAACTGAGCCTCGGGAGTTCCCAAAGACCCTGTTATAAAATCATTCTGCATATCAACTACGATTAATATCTTCATC
>DVNN01000273.1 GCA_018714325.1 Candidatus Pelethocola excrementipullorum | reverse complement strand
AGAATCAGACCATTGTCTTTTCTGTCCTCTGTGGCATAGGCAAGGCCGTGTCGGATGGCATCATGTACATTTTTCAACTGCACCTCTTCCCCGTTGATGAACAGATGACCGCTGATATTACTGCCATAACTCTTTCCAAAGACGCTCATGGTCAGCTCCGTTCGGCCGGCCCCCATCAGTCCCGCGATTCCGACCACCTCCCCTTTATGTACCTTCAGGGAGACATCATCCACCACCTTCCGTCCAGCATAAACAGGATGATACACCGACCAGTTTTTAACTTCCATTCCCACATCCCCAATACGCACATCGGTACGTTTTGGGAAGCGGTCCACGATTTCACGGCCCACCATACCTTTGATAATCCGCTCCTCCGAGATGGAATCCTGTTTCTTATCCAAAGTCTCGATGGTGGCTCCATCCCGGATGACCGTGATTTTATCCGCCACATAGGCGATTTCATTTAATTTATGGGATATGATGATCATGGTTAGCCCCTGCTCCTTAAATTTCAACATCAAATCCAACAAAGCCTTGGAATCACTCTCATTTAAAGATGAGGTCGGCTCATCCAGAATCAATAATTTTGCGTTTTTTGCCAGCGCCTTTGCAATCTCCACCAACTGCTGCTTTCCGGTTCCGATATCCTTGATTAGAGTTCTGGAGGACTCGCTGAGCCCCACCATACGCAGATATTTATCGGCTTCTCCATATGTATCATCCCAGTTGATTGCCAGCTTGCTTCCACGCTCATTTCCCAGGTACATGTTTTCCCCAATAGTCATATAGGGGATCAGCGCCAGTTCCTGGTGAATGATTACGATACCATCATTCTCACTATCCTTAATTCCATGGAAATTACATACCTTCCCATTGAAACAGATTTCACCTTCATAAGATCCATGGGGATATATCCCGCTTAAGACATTCATCAGGGTGGATTTCCCCGCACCATTCTCTCCACAGAGCGCATGAATCTCACCCTCAGCCACCTGCAGATTCACATGATCCAGTGCTTTCACGCCCGGAAAAGTCTTCGTTATATTTTTCATTTCCAGAAGTATCTTTGACAACCGGTATCCCTCCCTTCCTTCACCACACAACTGCCTCTCTCAATGCCTCAAGCAGTTTTCAATTACATCTCGGCTTTAATATAGGCGGGCTAATAGCTAACCCGCCTGTGTTAAATCTAATTTTGATTATTAGCTGATCTGATCTGCTGTATAGTAGCCAGAGTCAATTAACATCTCTTGGTAATTGCCGCTATCCACGTATTGTGGCTCGCAGAGGTAGGTAGGAATCACACCAGTGCCATTGTCATAGGACTCTGTATCATTAACTTCTGCTTCCTGTCCGGAAAGAATGGCATCCACCATCTTTACGGTCTGCTGAGCCAGCAGACGGGTATCCTTGAATATGGACATGGATTGTTTGCCTGCTACGATATTCTTTACGTTGGCCATATCACAGTCCTGACCGGTTATAATCGGCCATTCTCCTGTGTAAGCCGAAAGAGCATTCTCAACTCCGAGAGCCGTGGAGTCATTGGAGCAAAGAACCGCATCCAATTTAGTGCCATCGGCATAGTTGGAGGCTATGATAGCATCCATTCTGGACTGGGCTGTCTCTGTGGACCAGGCTGCAGTTGCCACATCGGCAAAATCTACGGATCCGGATTTCACCACTAGTTTTCCTGCTTCGATATAGGGTTTCAGGACATCCATAGCACCGCCATAGAAGAAGTTGGCATTATTGTCACCAGGATCGCCTGTGAAAATCTCCATATTAAAGGGGCCTGCCGCATTGTCCAGATCCAACTGGTCTCTGATATATTCACCCTGCTTTGTTCCTACCATATAATTATCAAATGTAGCATAGTATGTTACCGCATCGGAGTTCATCAAAAGCCTGTCATAGGCGATGACCGGAATTCCTGCTTCTTTTGCTTTAGAAAGGGGATCTCCCAATGATTCTCCATCGATGGAGGCGATAACCAACACTTCAGCGCCATTGGAAATCAGGGTCTCAATCTGAGATACCTGGGTTCCGATATCGTTGTTGGCATACTGCAGATCCACAGTATATCCGGCTTTTTCCAGTTCGGATTTCATGTTTTCACCGTCCTGGTTCCACCGCTGCAGGTCCTTGGTAGGCATTGCGACACCAACCCTTCCCTTTCCTTCACCAGTGGATGATGCAGAAGAGCTGGAGCTTTCGGATTCTGCTGACGCAGACGCAGGTTTTGAATCGCCTGAGCTTCCCGAAGAAGCTTCCGGATTGCTGCCGCATGCCGTCAACATGGATAAAGCCATTGCTGTGCACAAAAGTGCACTAATCATTTTCTTTTTCATCTTAAATCCCTCCATTTATAATTTTTATCAAATCCCTGTTACCAGGATTTCTTTTGACAAGTTGAATATATCACGGAAGGGTCTGGAATAACTTGCCAGTTCCTTCACATTTTTAACCATACGCCGCCAGGAGCAAAAAAACAGGACATTTTTGTTGTCAAAAATGTCCTGTTGCATAGTAATTATTCCTGCACATGCAGATATACCTCTTCACGGAAATGAAACTGAGATCCGATAATCACCTCATCTATATTGTCCTTTGTCACCGCCACCGGTTCCAGTTTGTAGAACGGAACCTCATAAGTGCCATCATTCATGGTTTGTCCCGGGTTAATCTCCTTCCCGCTTCCAAGGGCCACCGCATATTGGGCTGCCTGTTTTGCCAGATCTGTGATGGCCTTATATACGGTCATATACTGCCCGCCTTCCACAATCCTCTGGCAGGCATCAATATCAGCATCCTGACCGGTCAGGCAGACCTTTCCAGCCAGCTGTCTTTCCGCCAGCACGTTGTATGCTGCGGCCGCCAGACCATCATTTCCGCAAATCACCGCATCCACAGGCCCTTCATCCAGACATTCATTGGTATAATAGCGGGCGTACTCCGCCTCCCAGTTCACGGCATACTTTTTGTATACCAGTTCCTGATTGTTGGCTTTCAGCACCTTATTAACCCCCTCTTCCACCTCTTTTACATTATGATCCGTTGGGGAGCCAAAGATTGCCGCAATCTTACCGCCCTCGGGTATCTGATCCAGAGCAGCCTGGGCGACCATTTCTCCTACCATCACATTATCAAAGGACAGGTACAGATCCGTATCGGCATCACAGATCAGCCGGTCATAGGAAATAACTTTAATTCCCTTCCTTTTAGCCTTCTTCACAAGCTCCACCAGGTCCTGATTATTACAATCCACCGCCACGATTACTATCACATCCATATTTTTATCTATCAGATATTGAATCTGTGACAATTGCTGTTCCAGATCTCCATTGGCATTTTGCACATTCACCTCCGCACCCAGTTCAGTCGCCGTTGATACGAACACATCCCTGTCCCTCAGCCACCGCTCCAGCACAAAGGTATCCCAGGACAGGCCAATCTGCAACTTCTCTTCTTCGCCTCGGTGAGAGGACTCCTGCAGGATCTGTTCCTGCTCACAACCACTTAACAAAAGCGCCACGATGCCTATAGCAGCCAGAACTTTTCTGCATCTTCGGATCATAGTACTACCCCTTCCCTGTATTCCGTTGGTGTATATCCCACAACCTTTTTAAATATTCTGCTGAAATAGTTGGGATCCGAATATCCCACCTCACAACAGACCTCCTTGATGCTGGCCTCCGACTCCTGCAGCAATTTCTTGGCCTTTGCAATTCGCAGGGATGTCAGATATTCAATGAAATTTTGCCCCTCTTCTTCCTTGAATAATTTACTGAAATAATACGGACTGATATCCACATATTTTGCCACCTCTTCCAGGGAAATATCTTTGTTAAAATGCTCCTTGATATATTCTTTGGCCTTTCCCACAACGCTATTATTTTGTTCCTTCTTCTTCTCGACCACATTCCAGGCGGCCTCCACCACCTTTTGCACGAACCATCTCCGCAGCTCCTGATAACTGCTACAGTCCATCACCGTATCCAAATAGTCTTTTCGATATAAGAGACCATATCTCATCCCTCCCTGAAGAAATGCCTCTCGTTCCGCATTAATAACAAACTCCAACACCTTTGTCTTAATATCCTGGGGATGATCGCCATAATTCTCCTCCATCCAGTCAAAGAACTGATTTGTCATATCCCGGCTGCCTTCCACATTACCAGCCCTCACATACTGAAACAGTTTCACTTCCAGATCCACGGGGTAATCTTTTTCATAATCACATCCCAACATCAAATCCTGTGTATGGGCAACAGAACCCTTTCCCATGCGCAAAGCCTTTTTAGACTCCTCATAAGAGGCATGAAGCTGTACAAACTTGCGCACACCGCCGATTCCTGCCCGGAAATACAGATGAGTCTGCCGGTTCAGTTTATGTACCATATTCCTGGCGCGTTCCACAACGGCTGAGCGCTCTTCAAATTCCATGTTATAATTTTCCCAGGGTACAAAAATTGCCACCTTATTGGCCATAATCGCCCCCACCACCGCACTGGCAAAAAATTCCTTGATGATTTCCCGCATGGCCGGCTGATACGACTGAATCTGTACACTGGTTCCCACAGGATTCTGAAACTCTCCATCCTCCGACCTCTCCCCGAATTGCAGGGTGACCATCATTCCGTATTGAGCCGTTATTCCCAGCAGGTTCCGATAACTATCCATCTCTGCGGTGAAATCTTCCTGGAATAAAATCAGATTGATAAACCCATTTTCGATTACAGGCACTACGGCCTGAAGCTTCTCCTTTACTTCCAAATCATTGGAGCGTTTCTGTCTGGCCTCATCAATCAATTTCATCGCTTTTTGCATGGTTTCCACCACTTTCTCCTTGGAAAATGGCTTGGTGATATAGTCCATTGCCCCCAGGTTCATAGCTTCTTGGGCGAAGACGAACTTGTCATAGGCTGAAATCACCACGAACACCATACGATTGTTAAAGGTACGGATCTCCTTCATGGCCTCTATCCCATTAATTCCCGGCATCTGAATATCCAGGATTCCGATATCGGGAACGAATTCCTGGGCTGTTTCAATCACCATGCGTCCGGATTTCGCCGTACGTATCTCACAGGACTCTCCAAAATTCTTCTCCAGAATATAGCGGAGAGAGTCCAGCACGATCCCTTCATCGTCAGCCAACAATACTTTATACATGTTGTTTCTCCTCTTTCTTTGGCAGTTCTATCGTAACCCTGGTACCCTGATTCAGACCTTCACTTTCAATCCTGAAAAGATTTTCACTATTATAATAAATCTTCAACCTCTCCATCAGGTTACCCAGGCCGATTCCATTAGAATCCTCTTCCCGGTCATTGGATATTCTATGGCCGTCATGAATTTCTTTCAGCCGTTCCTTCGGAATTCCGATTCCATTATCCTTTACCTCGATGATATAACAGGACTCCTTTTCCTCAATGGAAAGAAGAATTTTCCCTTCCCAGTCAATGTCGCGGATACCATATTGAATGGAATTCTCCACCACCGGCTGAAGAATCATACTGGGCACACGGATATCAGAGATGTCGCACTGAATATTTTGTTCATAATGAATCTCTTCCGAAAAACGTACACTCATGATATAGATGTAATTTTCCACAAGAGTCAGCTCCTCTTCCAGCAATACATCGGCATCCAGCCCATTCATGCTATAACGGAAGAATTCAGACATTCTCTGTATAAATAAATAGGTTTTTTCAGCCTCTTCCATCATGGCCATCTGGGCCCCTGCATTCAGGGTATTGAACAGAAAATGGGGATGTATCTGCGCCTGATAGTACTTTAACTGAGCATCCTTCAGGTGGGCCTTCATAAGCAGTTCACGCTCATTCGCCGCATTTTCCGCTTCAATGCTTTCGGTAAGCCTGACAATATATTGACGGATGCTGACCACCATCTTGTTAAATGCATTCGTTACTACACCGATCTCATCCTTTCCTCTGACTTCTTCTTCCTCAACCTCAAAATTTCCGGTTGCGACTTCGTCGGCCTTCTCGGCCAGGCTGCGCAAAGGTTTTGTTATTCGGCCGATGAGGAGCACCAGCAAGAGAATGTTGAACACAGAAACGCTGATGCTTAAGACACCGGTCATCCGCTCCAACATGCGAAGAGATGCCGCCAGTGACACATAATTGGACGAATTCGTCATGAACTGTTCGTTGTTCAGGCTAAATATGTTTGCGTTCAGATAATCAAAGAGACGGCTGGATTCATCATAATACACCTTGTACTGGCTGATGTTTCTTGCCCGCCTGGCCTCTACTGCAAGGCCTGTCTGTTCCAGATAACTGCCTGAAATGGAATAAATATTCTTCTCCATGATGGCCGAATCATTATCCAGAATCTTTTGATTCAGTGCATCCATGTGAGCCCTGTATTTTTGCTCATATTCATAATAAGAGGTCAGCGAATATGAAGTCTTTGTGTCCAGGTAGTCTTTCATGCTGTTTTGCAGGTTGTTTAAAACCGATGCCAGATCGTTTAGCTGGGCATTGCTGGTGTAGACCCGGTCAATCGATGCCAGTGACTGGTTGATATTCCCATTCATATAAGTGGTTGCTGCCTGGGAGATGACAGAGGTGAGCAAAAAAATAAGTATCAGCTTATTCTGCAGGTTTAAATTATAAAAGAAGGTCTTCATACGTTTCATCATGGTTCGGCCCTCCCCAACAGCATCTCACCGGGTTTTTCCTCTTCCCCCATCTCCTCCAGAAGCTTTCTGGCCTCCTCCTGATCCACGATATGGGATTTCACCGGTATATAGTCACTGACATAGCCCACTCCCAGGTATTCGTTAATACTGTCCACTGCCTCTATTCCCATCTGCCGTGTATCCACGGTCATGGTGGCCTCTATAACCCCTTTATCGATGCCCTCTAATATTGCTTTTGAGTAATAAAATCCCAATATCTTTACTTCACCCACACAATTCAAATCCACCACGGTCTGATAAGCACACTGTGTTTGAATCAGATTTGTGCACACGATTACCTTCGGACGCTTTGATACATTGCGCAAAAGCTGTCTGATTTGTTCTTCTGTATTATAAGTTTCACTGCTGTCTATCAACTGGGCATTTACTACCGCCTTACTGGAGCGTTCCTCCAGGAATTTCTGCATGCCGGAATTCAATATGGTGTTCTCTGAATTCTGGTCAAGGCTGGCATCAAAAAGGACCATTATTTCATCCGAATCATCATCCAGGCACTGATACGCTTTGGAACAGAGGTTATATCCCATGTTGAATTTGTTGGAGCCCACGAAAGTCCTTCTTCTGCTCTGTACCTGATCCTGGTATACTGTAACCACCACAATTCCCTGATCTATGGCTTCGTCAATCAGTTCCGTAGTGCTCACCTGGTCATCACCTTCCACAATAATCGCATCCACAGAAGCCGCAATCGCCATCTCAATCCGCTGATCCAGAGAGTAGTTCAAGGACAGTTTCTCCCCATAATTCTCCACGTATATCCCTTGAACCTCTCCTGCATTCCTGGCCCCCTCATAGATAGAATCCCAAAAAGGATCCTCATATGACTGGGCAATGAATGCGCAGTGATAACGAAACTCCTTAATATGTCCGGCTTCTTGGCTTAAATCCTGATCTTTCATAAGGTCTTTATATCCGATCTGAACCGCCGCCAGAACCGTAATACAAGCCACTAAAAGGAGCCCCAATATGTTGATGATAAAATTCCCTTTCAGACGTTTTTTCATCCTATTCCCCCAATTCTTCCTCATGATGCACGGCTGTGACTGCGTTTCTTGCGTATCCTCCGGAGGGTTGTTATATCAATAAGAAAGAACTTTTCTATAATATAACAAAAGCTGCCGCAGAATCTGCAGCAGCTTTTTGCCAACTTAGACTATCTCATTAAATAATTCTTTAACGGTCGGATAAATTTTAGCGAACTGTGCATATCTTTTGTTATATTTTACCACAAGTTCTTCCTCTGGTTCAATCGTATCCACCACTTTAACTAGTTTTTCTGCAGCCACTTCCACAGATGTATATTCCCCGCAGGCCACAGCGGCCAGCATAGCGCCTCCATATCCTGGTCCTTCTTCGGACTCAATCACATCCACCTTGATTCCCAGAACATTTGCAATGATCTTCTTCCACAACGGGCTCTTG
>DVNN01000272.1 GCA_018714325.1 Candidatus Pelethocola excrementipullorum | reverse complement strand
GGGGATTGTCCTCAAGAGCAAGGATGTGGGAGCCGAGTTCTTTGTGCCCGGCCGTATGGCTATGACTTGTTGTGCGGATGATACCACATTTATCGGTTATGTATGCAAGAGTCCGGAAGCCAAAAAGCTGGTGATGGGTCAATGGGTTACTGTCACAGCCAAGGTGGGTTGGGAATATATGGATGTTTATCATGAAGAAGGTCCGGTTCTGTATGCCCAGGAAATTAAGCCCTGCAACCCGCCAGAATCGGAAATGGTATATTTTAATTGATACCAGGGTCAAAAGGTCATGCGTTTCATGCTTGCATTTTTATTTGCCGCCGCCCGTGAACCACAAGAAGCTCGGAACGTGCGTCTTGTGGCTGCGAGAGCACAAAGTGCGTAGCAATACGTAGGTATCATTGGATATCAGGGTGCTGAGTGCCAGTGGCACTCGTTTAGCACTTTTATCAGGAATCATAAAATAGGAGAACAGTATGTATATTGTAGTAGGACTGGGTAATCCCACCAAACAGTATGAAGGTACCAGACACAACGTGGGTTTTGATACGATTGACTATCTGGTGGATGAGTACCGGGTGCCGTCTTCCGGATTGAAGCACAAGGCCATGTATGGCAAAGGTGTGATTGCCGGACAGAAGGCGATACTGGCAAAGCCCTTGACATATATGAATCTGAGCGGCGAGTCGGTGTCTGAGCTGGTGAATTATTATAAGGTGGACCCGGAAGAGGAATTGATTGTGATCTATGATGATGTGAGTCTGGCCCCGGGTTATATCCGGGTGCGGAAGAAAGGCAGTGCCGGAGGTCATAATGGAATCAAGAGTATCATCGCTCAGCTGGGGACAGACAAGTTTAAGAGAATCCGTGTAGGCGTGGGTGAAAAGCCGAAAAACTGGGATCTTGCCGATTACGTATTAAGCCCCTTTTCAAAAGAGGAACGGGGGCTGGTGGATGAGGCAATCCGTTATGCCGGCGATGCATTGGAATTGATTCTGCAGGATGATTTGGATGGTGCCATGAACAAATATAACCGAAAAGTACCCGTGCAGGACGAGGAGAATGATGCAGAAAAGGAATAATGTAATATGAAAGCATTGATGCAGACTTTGGAAGACATCGCAGGTTTTCCAGAGCTAAAGCAAAGTTTAAAAGGCAATCATGGGCTCTTTGAGGTCAGCGGATGTCTGGAATCCCAGAAGGCCCATATGATTGCAGGATTATCGAAGGATATCCAGTGCCGGCTGATCATTGCGGAAAATGAGCTTAAGGCCAAGGAATTATATGAGGATTACCGGTTATATGATCCGGAGGTCCTCTTGTATCCGGCCAAGGATCTGATTTTTTATCAGGCGGACATACAGGGGAACCTGCTGACTCAACAGAGGATGCGGGTAATACAGGCTATATTAGAGCGGAAGGAAGTTACCATCGTCACCAGTACAGGGGGGTGTATGGACTATCTTCTGCCACTTCGCGTGCTCAAAAAACATATGCTCCATCTGCAGAATGATTCATCCCTGGATCTGGAGAAGTGGAAAGAAGAGCTGGTTTTGATGGGGTACGAACGTTGCGGCCAGGTAGAAGGTCCGGGACAGTTCTCCATTCGTGGAGGAATCATTGATATTTACACACTGACCGAAGATTATCCCTACCGGATTGAGTTATGGGGGGACGAGGTGGATTCCATACGAAGCTTTGATGTGGAAAGCCAGCGTTCCATAGAGAATCTGGAAGAAATAATCCTTTATCCTGCAACAGAATTGATTGTAAAAGAGGAAGAGGATCCAAGAAAGATCCTGATGGATACATTTTTGGACTATCTGCCGGAAGGAACCGTGATCTTTATTGATGAGCCAAACCGGATGATAGAGAGTGCAAAGGCTATCTCCGATGAGTTTTGTGAATGCATGAAGCAGAGGATGGAGAAAAATTTAGTGGATGCCAGGGAAATCCCTGAGCTGCACACGCCTGAACAACTGGTTTATGAGTTAAACCGTCGGAATACCGTGGGGGTCAGCCTGATGGAGCCCAGGAAAAATGGCTGGGATATCAGAGGGTCATTTTCGGCTACGGTTAAGTCCGTCAATGCATATAATAATCAATTTCCGCTGCTGATTAAGGATTTGCAGAACTGGAAGCGGACTGGTTATCGGATGGTTTTGCTTTGCCCTTCCAGGACTCGTGCAAGTAGACTTGCAGAAGAAATACAAAATGAAGGAATACCTGCATTTTATAGCGCGGATGAAGACCGGACTCTGGAATCAGGGGAAGTGATGGTCATTCACGGCAATGCCCGCCGGGGGTTTGAATACCCCATGCAGAAATTTGTGCTGATTACCGAGACGGATATTTTCGGAAAAGAGGCCAAAAAGCGAAAGAAAAAGAAACAGTATAACGGCAAGAAGATTCAGGATTTTGCCGAGTTGTCGGTTGGCGATTTTGTGGTCCATGAAAATCATGGTCTGGGGATCTACCGGGGAATCGAGAAGGTGGAAATCGACCATGTGATAAAGGATTACATGAAGATCGAGTATTCGGGCGGCAGTAATCTGTATATACAGGCCACACAGCTGGATGCCCTTCAGAAATACGCCGGAGCCGATGCCAAGAAGCCTAAGCTTAATAAGCTGGGCGGACAGGAGTGGAATAAGACCAAGACCCGTGTCCGGGGAGCGGTCAAGAACATAGCGAAGGAATTGGTGGCTTTGTATGCCACACGTCAGCAGACCGATGGATATCCATTCTGCGGGGATACGGTGTGGCAGAGGGAATTCGAAGAAATGTTTCCATTTGAAGAGACGGACGATCAGCTGACGGCTATCGATGCGGTAAAACATGATATGGAAAGCCGTAAGATCATGGATCGCCTTGTCTGCGGAGACGTGGGTTACGGCAAGACGGAGATCGCGATTAGGGCGGCATTTAAGGCTGTTCAGGACAGCAAGCAGGTTGTGTTTCTGGTCCCAACCACAATTCTTGCACAGCAGCATTATAATACCTTCCTCCAGCGGATGAAGGATTTTCCTGTGCGGGTGGATCTGCTTTGCAGATTCCGGACCGCCGCCGAGCAAAGGAAGACCATTCAAGACCTGAAAAAGGGATTTGTGGACATCTTGATCGGAACCCACAGGGTGTTGTCAAAGGATGTGGAATTCAAAGATCTGGGTCTGCTGATTGTGGATGAGGAACAGCGTTTTGGTGTCACACATAAGGAAAAAATTAAAGAGCTGAAGAAGGATGTGGATGTACTGACCTTGACGGCAACCCCTATTCCAAGAACCTTGCATATGAGTCTGATCGGCATCCGGGACATGAGTGTTCTGGAAGAGCCGCCCCAGGATCGTATCCCCATCCAGACCTATGTTCTGGAATTCAACGAGGAGATGGTGAGGGAAGCCATCAGCAGGGAATTGGCCAGGGGAGGTCAGGTTTACTACGTCTATAACCGGGTCAATGATATTATGGAACTGACCAACCGTATCGCTGCACTGGTTCCGGAGGCAAACGTGGGATTCGCCCATGGACAGATGAAGGAGCGGGAGCTGGAGAAGATCATGTACGGATTTATCAACGGGGAGATCGATGTCCTTGTCACCACCACCATCATCGAGACCGGGCTGGATATCTCCAATGTAAATACCATGATTATCCACGATGCAGATAAGATGGGCCTGTCCCAGTTATATCAGCTGAGAGGCCGTGTGGGACGATCCAATCGTACAGCCTATGCATTTCTCATGTATAAAAGGGATAAGATGTTGAAGGAAATCGCTGAGAAGCGCCTTCACGCTATCCGTGAGTTCACGGAACTGGGCAGCGGCTTCAAGATTGCGATGCGTGATCTGGAGCTCCGGGGAGCGGGAAATCTGCTGGGAGCGGAGCAGCATGGTCATATGGAAGCGGTGGGGTATGATCTTTATTGTAAGATGCTCAGTGAAGCCGTAAAAGAGGCCAAGGGAATTCCTCATGATGAGGACTTCGAGACCACCGTGGATCTGGAACTGGATGGTTACATTCCCGAGAAGTATATTACGAACGAGTTCCAAAAACTGGATATCTATAAGCGTATTGCGGGCATTGAAAATGATGAGGAATACGAGGATATGTTAGAAGAGCTGATGGACCGCTTCGGAGAACCGCCGAAATCGGTGCAGAACCTGCTGGCCGTAGCCAGACTGAAGGCGGCTGCCCATCAGGCATTTCTTGTGGAGCTGAAGCAGACAGGAAAAGCGGTGAAGATGACGTTGCATGAACGGGCCAAATTGAATCCCCAGGGAATTCCAGATGTTCTGAAACAGTTCCAGGGTGAATTGAACTTTAAGATGGGAAGTCGCCCATATTTCTTGTTTGAGCCTAGAATCAAGAGACGTGGAGAGAGTATTTCATATCTGGACCGATGTTTGGAAGTTGTTAAAATATTAAAAAATTGTTGCTCTTAACTGTGAAAACAGATATAATGAAACATTAAAAGTACTTATTGTTATATTAAGAATATTTTCAGATCATATAGGAGGAACTTATGAGAAACTTATCTGCTAAGATAGCATGTGCATTATTGGCAGTATCCTTGGTTACGGCATCCATGTCCGGTTGCGGAAAGGAAACTGCTTTTGATGGAACAGAAGAAGCTTTTGTTATAGATGGAGAGTCTGTCAACGTGGGAAAGGCCAATTTCCTGCTGCGTTTTCAGCAGGCCACAATGATGAATTACTATGCCATGTTCGGCCAGAATACCAGCGCGCTCTGGAGTACTGCCACAGAGGGTGGTACTTATGGAGAGCAATTCAAAGATGATATGCTGGAAAATATTGAAAAGATGTATCTTCTGAAGTCTCATGCAGAGGAGTACAATGTTTCTCTAAGCGAAGATGATATCGCCAAGGCAGATGCTGCGGCTGACACATTTATTTCTGCCAATGATAAGGAAGTGCTTAAGAAATTAGGTGTGACCAAAGAAGATATCTCAGAGGTATTGCAGCTGTATGCTTATCAGAATAAGATGGCTGAGCTCATGACCGCGGATACGAACACCGAAGTAAGTGATGATGAGGCTGCTCAGACCAGCATCACATATGTAAAGGTATCCACTACCGGGACAGAGACGGATAGCGCTGGAAAAACCATCGATCTGACCGATAAAGAGAGGGCAGAGAAAGAAGAGCTGGCCAAGAAGGTTCTGGAAAAGGTACAGGCCAGTGATGATGTGGCGAATGCGGACATGAGTGCATTGGCAAAAGAAGTGGATGAAAATCTGACAGCCACCACACGTAGCTATGGCAGCGATGATACCACAACCGATGATGTTCTGAAGAAGGCAGCCGGCGAGCTGAAAGACGGTGAGCTGAATGCCAAAGTAGTGGAAGGTACAGATGGTGACGGATATTATGTTCTTCGTCTGGATAAGACCTTTGATGAGGAAAAGACCGAGCAGAAGAAAACAGAGATTGTAAACACAAGAAAACAAGAGAAATATAATGAAATATTGGATGGATGGCTGAAAGATGCTGAGAAGAAAACCACAAAAGCCTGGGATCAGTTAAAGGTAACGGATAAAGATGTCTACACCTTTAAGCAGGCAGAGTCTACAGATACTAACGGAACAGATAGTAACACCGGAAGTACAAGCAGCTCCTCTACTGATAGCAGTAGTTCGGTAAGTTCATCCTCAGACAGCAGTAGCACAAGCAGTTCATCACAGGAGGGAACGGATGAATAATCGGGAATTCGCACAGTTAACACAACAGAGCCTTGTAATATTGGATGGAGCAACAGGTTCCAACCTGACCAAGGCGGGAATGCCTAAGGGAGTCAGCACAGAGTGTTGGGTTCTTGAGCACGCGGATATTCTGATGAACTTGCAGAAGGCTTATGTGGAGGCGGGGACTCAGATTGTCTACGCACCTACCTTTGCCGCTAATAGAATCAGCCTGGTCAACTTCAACATGGCCGACAGGGTGGAAGAGTTAAATACAAGATTAGTGGATATCTCCAGAAAAGCGGTGGGAGGCCGGGCCTACATCGCAGGAGACGTGACCACTACCGGTAAGATGATGGAACCAAGTGGTGAACTCTCTTATGAGGAGCTTCTTGATGCTTATAAAGAGCAGATTACGGCTTTGGCTAATGCAGGTGTGGACTTGTTGGTGGCCGAGACCATGATGTCTGTTGATGAAATGATGGTTGCTTTGGATGCGGCTCAGTCCGTATGTGATCTTCCGATGATGTGTTCCATGACCGTGGAAGCCGATGGTTCTGGTTTCTTCGGCGGCAATGCCATAGAGGCCATGGAAAGTCTCCAGGAGATGGGTGCGGCAGCTGTGGGAATCAATTGTTCCATGGGGCCGGATCAGATGGAGGCCGTGGTGGCTTCCATGAATAAGGTTGCCAGGATCCCAGTGATAGCCAAGCCCAATGCGGGCATGCCGGTGATCAATGAAAGGGGAGAGGCAATCTATAATATGGGTGCTTCTGAATTCGCGAAGCACATGGTGACGCTGGTGGAAGCCGGTGCTCATGTGATTGGCGGATGTTGTGGAACCGATCCGGAATATATCCGGATGATGGTGGCATCATTGAAGCGTTAATCGATAAAATAGGGATGTTATGATGGCGGAGGTCATCTAACTCCCTTTTTTAACGCAAAAGAAAGAGATTATCTTTTGCAAAGGCATAAATAAAACAAATGAATGTGAGCAGGAGGACAAAAGAGTGGAAAAAAGAGTAATTCAGGTGGAAGAAAAGGTACCGGCAAAACTATTGCTCCCGTTGAGTATTCAACATATGTTTGCCATGTTTGGGGCATCGGTTCTGGTACCATTTATTCTGGGAATCAATCCGGCCATCGTGTTGTTCATGAATGGTATCGGCACACTCATCTTTATCGGGGTAACAAAAGGAAAGGCACCGGCTTATCTGGGATCTAGCTTTGCTTTTCTGGCGCCCGCCGGCATCGTAATTGCCAAGTACGGATATGAATATGCCCAGGGTGGTTTTGTAGTAGTAGGTATCGTCGGATGTATTCTGGCATTCGTAATATATAAATTCGGCACAAAATGGATTGATATCGTGCTTCCCCCGGCGGCCATGGGTCCGGTTGTTGCCCTGATAGGTCTGGAATTGGCCGGATCGGCTGCTGGCAATGCAGGTCTGGTGGGTGTTGACAAAATAGATATGAGAAATGTAATTGTATTTCTTGTGACCTTAGGTGTTGCTGTTTTCGGTCAGATTTTATTCCGTGGATTTCTCTCGGTTATTCCTATTCTGATTGCAATTATTGCCGGCTATGTGGCGGCGGCGTTATGCGGAATCCTGGATTTTAAAGAGGTTTTAGAGGCATCCTGGTTCGCCCTGCCTAAATTCCAGTTGGCGAAATTCAATGCCAGTGCTATCGTAACAATCCTGCCGGTAATTCTGGTTGTCACTTCAGAACATATCGGCCATCAGGTTGTCACCAGTAAGATTGTGGGCAGAGATTTGATTAAATCTCCGGGACTTCACAAAACCATTTTTGGAGATTATTTCTCAACTGCCTTATCAGGTCTGGTTGGATCTGTGCCGACCA
The DNA here is from genome assembly GCA_018714325.1 of Candidatus Pelethocola excrementipullorum. Classification (GTDB taxonomy): domain Bacteria; phylum Bacillota; class Clostridia; order Lachnospirales; family Lachnospiraceae; genus Novisyntrophococcus; species Novisyntrophococcus excrementipullorum. The sequence goes on along the minus strand of DVNN01000272.1, from coordinate 692 downwards.
CTACTTACGGTGAGAACATCGGTGTTATGGCAATTACAGGTGTATACAGTGTTCAGGTTATCGGAGGAGCGGCTGTGCTCTCAATCCTGGCATCCTGTTGTGGAAAGCTGGCTATGATGATCAGTACCATCCCAGGTCCGGTTATTGGCGGTATCTCCATCCTATTATACGGTATGATTGGAACCTCAGGATTACGTATCCTTGTGGATGCACAAGTAGATTACGGCAAATCCAGAAACCTGACTTTGACCTCTGTTATTTTTGTAATCGGTCTGTCAGGAATCGCCATTAATATCGGAAGTGTATCCCTGACAGGTATGGTTCTGGCATGTGTGGTTGGTATGGGACTTTCTCTGATCTTCTTTATTCTGGATAAACTACATCTGACCAATGATCGGGAAGCGTAAAATTCTTTAAAGATGACAAAAATGGCATGCCCAGGAGGCATGCCATCTTTGTTTATGAGTTTGGGACCCGCAAAACATGAGAAAGTAGCCCGAATAGGGCGAATTTCGAATGTTTTTAGTATTGCGAGAGCACAAAGTGCGTAGCAATACGTAGGTATCATGGGGGCAAAATATCTTTTGACCCCAACATCATCTTATGGAAGCATCAAAGCTTTTGTATCAGCGTATCCACAGATTCTTTCCTGGTAGCCCAACTTGTACAGAACCGTACCGCCGTGTGTTTAT
>DVNN01000271.1 GCA_018714325.1 Candidatus Pelethocola excrementipullorum | reverse complement strand
GGTCCCAAAATCATGCTTTTTCATGCAAGCATGAAATGCATGACCTTTTGACCCTGGTATCATCCATATTACTATACCACAAAAACCGATGAAAGAAATCCATCGGTTTTCGAAAAGTATATACAGTTTTGCAGCCCCTTGACATATAGAAAAACCAATCATTTCTTTCTCACTGCCGCATCCATGACTGTCCTGTAATCCAGCTCCTCTGTGGAGGATAGTATCAGGTCCGGGGCATCCCCTGTCACATCCACATGTATCCCCACAGCAAACATTCCTGCTGCATGGATGGCCTCGATACCGGCCTGTGCATCCTCAAACCCTATACAGGATCCAGGAGGAACTCCCAGATGTTTTGCACAGTTCAGGAACACCTCCGGGTCGGGCTTTGTGTTTTTTATTCTGGCTGCATCTGCAATATAGTCAAAGATCCACGCAATGTTAAGACCGCCAAGCACTGTCCTGGCATTCTTGCTGGCTGAGGCCACCGCAAGCTTCATTCCGTTTTCCCGCGCTTCCCTCAGAAAGGGCATGACGCCGCCAAGCACGTCATCAGGACTTACCTTCTGTATCAGCCTGACGTACTCCTCATTTTTCTCATCTGCCAGGCGGGCTTTCTCCTCCTCTGAGAATTCATCCTGCCTTTTATTCAGCTCCAGGATGATCTCCAGTGACTGCATCCTGCTCACCCCTTTCAGACGCTCATTCTCTTTGCGGTCAAACTTCATGCCCAGGCGGCCTGCCAGTCTTTTCCATGCCTGATAGTGATACTCAGCCGTGTCGGTGAGCACACCATCTAAATCAAATATAAATGCCTTAATCTCCATGTTCCTCTCCTATCCTTTGATACCATCCGATGCAATTCCCCGGATGAGCTGTTTCTGCAGAAGCAGGAAAAGTATCAGAATGGGGATACAGATGACGACGACCCCGGCCATCGTCAGATTCAGCCGGTTAAAATAGGTATCCTTCAGTGTATTCAGCCCTACTACCAGAGTAAACTTCTCCTTACTGCTCACAAATGTGGATGGCACCAGGTATGCATTCCAGGACTGTACAAAGTTGAATATGGTAATCGTAGCCATAATGGGCTTTGACAGCGGAAATACGATTTTGAAAAAGCTGCCCAGATACCCCAGTCCATCAATGCGCGCAGCCTCAATCAAATCATTGGGAATGGTGAGGAAATACTGGCGTGACATAAACACATACAGCATGTTCAGCATAAACGGCACAATCAGCCCTATCAGTGTATCATTCCAACCCAGCTTTGAAATCATGATGTACAGAGGTGTCAGAAGTACCTGGAATGGAATCATGAGGGTAATCAACACAATCATAAAAGAAAAGTTTTTACCCGGAAAGCGTAGCTTTGCAAGGGCATACCCTGCCGTGAGGGCTGTCAGGAGCTGGAATACAAGGGTTAGAACTGCCACAATCACCGTATTCTTAAACCAGGTGACAATCGGATACCCTGTAAACAGATCCACATAGTTCTGAAAGGTAAAGTAGGACGGTGATACGATTTTATTTACCTTGTCCAGTGGAAGCAGGGAGTTATAGACTGCATAAATCATTGGCACCAGAAACACCAGCGCCAGGGCTATCAGGAGAACCCAGAAAAGCCCTTTCCATATTTTCTTACTCATATCCTCTCCCTCTCTAATCAAACTCACCGGAGCCGCTTAATTTCTTCTGTATCAGTGACACCAGCAGAATAATCAGGAACAGCACCACTGCAATCGCACAGCCGTAGCCGACTTTATAATATTTAAAGCTGTTCAGATAGAAATATGTCAACAGTGTGTTGGTGGCACCCGCCGGTGACCCCAGTCCTCCGCTGGCACTGGTAACCGCTGCAATCTGGTCAAAGAGCTGGAATGCCTGTATAATAGAATATACAATAACCAGATAAGTGGTTGGCTTCAGCAGAGGAAGTGTCACATAGCGGAAAGTCTGCCACTTACCGGCACCGTCTATCCTGGAAGCTTCGTATACATTTTCTGAGATGGTCTGCATCCCTGAGAGATAGTAAATCATGTAGAATCCCACAAGCTGCCAGATAAACAGGATTCCGATAAACGGCATGGTCAGTTTCACATTGGCATACCAGGTCACATCTGGAAAACCGATTTTCGCCAGAAAAGACTGCATAATTCCGCCCTTGACAAACAAGTACATGAACATGGTCGCCACTGCCACTCCGGCGATGGTGTACGGTATAAAATATATGGTACGGAAGATGCCTCTGCCCCTGAATTTTGTATTCAGGATAATGGCAAGTCCCAGGGATATCAGTGTCATGACCGGCACTGTGATCACAACAAACAGCAGTGTATTTTTCAGAGCCAGAAGGAACTTGGGGTCCTGAAACATATGTATATAATTCTGCAGCCCTATAAACTGTTTTGCATCTGGTTTTAAGTAGGAATAATCAAAAAAGCTCAGATAAACAGACTGCACAAACGGTATGAAAAACCATAATACCCAGCAGATTGCCGCCGGGAGCATGAGGAGGAGACCGGCCCTCTTCTCATCAAAAGATACGGCCTCCTTAACTTTCATCTTTTTCATCTTCATGACTCCTTATCTCCTCACCCAGAGATATTTTCTTTATTTTGTGCCATAGTTGTCGGCAAGTGTATCCAGGATTTCTTTTGCACTTGTTGTGTCACCGTTGTAGATGTGGTTTTCAAGTGCTGTGGTAAAGTCTGTCTTGAATTCCTGGTTTGCGGGATATCCGAAGCTGGAAGCCTTGTCAATGTAGTCGTCCATTACATTAAGTATCGGATTTGCCTCTCTGAATGCGGGAAGCGCCGCCTCGATGGATGGTCTGTCACCAATCAGCTCCGCACGTTTTTCCTGTGCATCCTGTCTGGACATATAGTATGCAACATTTGCCGCCATCTCTTCATCCTCTGTTTTGCTTACCACTGCGATGCCATAGGAGTGAAGGGTGGAACCCTCCTTTTGGTTGCCGCCCGGCATTGGAATAAAGGCATAGTTTACATCAGGTGCAGATTCTCTCATGGTGTTCACATACCAGGTTCCGCCTGTGGACATTGCACATTTCTCACCGGCAAACACTTCTCCGTCCCAAGTCATTCCAGCGTCTTTTGCCGTCACTGCCAGACCCTCGTCAAACATTTTGAAGATATATTCCAGTCCCGCAATATTTTCATCCGAATTGATACCAGCTCCATCTTTCCAGCCGCCGCCGAAGGAATTCATGTACTGTGTGGGGTGGAAAATGTTTCCTATGTCAATACAGATCCCGGAAACACCATCTTTTGTCAGCTTTTTCGCTGCCTCATATACCTCATCCCATGTGGATGGGTAAGTATCTCCAAGGCCTGCCTCCTGCCACATATCTGTGTTGACCGCAAAGGTGGATGCCGCTGCTGTGATGGGGATACCATACTGTTTTCCCTCGTACTGCCATGCCTCAACCGCATTGGAGGCGTAGCCTGACAGATCAAAGTTGTAATCGTCCAGTTCCGCCAGGGCACCGTCGGCGATTAGCTGGAGGTGCTGCTCGTTGGTGGCTATAATAATATCCGGTGCTGTGCCTGCTGCAATCTGACCCGGGAGCTTGTCATAGAAGTCGTTTACAGTTGAATACTGCTCCAGCTTTACTTCTTTTACTCCCTCTACCTCATCCTCCACACCTTCCAGAGATGCTTTGACTGCTTCGTCTTCCCCTGAAGAACCCCAGAATCCAACGGTCAGAACACCGTCGCTTTTGGAAGTTTCCTTTTCACCTGAGGCTGCAATTGCCCCTTTGTCATTTCCGCATCCTGCCAGCATGGTCATGGCCATTGTGGCTGCAAGGCCTAATGCAAAAATTCTTTTTGTTCTCATTTTCATATTGATACCCTCCTGTATCTCTTTGTTTTGAATTTCTTCTCGTTCCCTGACGCTGTAGTTATTGTATCCTGCAAAGAATTGCTTTTCATTACAGTTTCATGCTATTTATTTATGGCATTTGTTTTGGCTTTTTTATTATATTTTTTGATTTCTTAAAGTTTCATGACATTTTTTATTTTTTTATTTTCCTGCCGGGAAACCCTTTTTTATTCTTAAACAAATGACAAAAAAGTATAATGAAAGCTATTTTTTCTTTGATTACAATAGGGAAAAAGATATGGAGGGAAAAGGATATGGAACATACTGATTTGTTATGCCGTCCATGGGATATTACGGAAACGGAGTCTTCCCGGGAACATAATTATAGAAATGAAACCATTTTTTCTATTGGAAACGGATATCTGGGAACCAGAGGAACCTTTGAGGAGAATTATGACTTTGGAAAGGGAAATGGAATGGAAGGAAACTTCCTGAACGGCTTTTACGAAAGTGAGCCCATCCGTTACGGGGAATTTAACTATGGATTTCCCAAAAAGAGCCAGAGTATGCTGAATGTGACGAATGCTAAGATCCTCCGCATAGTTGTGGATCATGAGGAGTTCCATTTATATGAAGGCAAGGTAACAGAATATGAAAGGAATCTTTCTCTACAGAATGGAGTCCTGACACGAAGCTGTATCTGGGAGACTCATACGCACAAAAAAATGCGGATAACCTTTGAACGTCTGGCTTCTTTCTCCCATGAGCGTCTGCTATCCATCCGTCTTAGTGTAGAACCGCTGAATTTTGACGGAACTATCCGCATCCTTTCAGAGATAGAGACAGATGTCTGTAATCATACAAGTGAAAATAATCCTTTGATTGATTATGGCCCTTATGGCTCTTCTCTTTTATTGGAAGAGACAAAAATAGCGGACGCAACGCTGACAACACTTTCCCGTGTGAAGAATAATGGTTTTTTCCTGTATACAGGGTGCTGTCACAGTTTCACGGTTCCCTCCACTTCAGTTCCCGGAACAGACGAAGTGTATGTGCCCTCTGTCGTTTCCACACGGGACAGTGGTCATTTGCCGGAGATTGTATTTGATGTCATGGCAGAGCAAAACCGGGGAATCTCCCTTACAAAACATATTGTATATAATACTCATGACTCGGTCAGGGATGTCTGCCGGACTGAAGGAAACCGTCTGCTTCTGGAAGCGGAAGCGTATTCCTTTGAAATGTTGAAAAAGGAACAGCGGGTATTCCTGGATGTATTCTGGGACAAAACGGATGTGTCCATTGACGGGGATGAAAGGGTTCAGCAGGGGCTGCGCTTTAACCTCTTCCATATTCTCCAGTCCACCGGCCGCGACGGATTTACCAGTGTGGGTGCCAAGGGACTGTCAGGCGAAGGGTATGAAGGACATTATTTCTGGGATACGGAAATGTATATTATTCCTATGTATACCCATACATTCCCTGAACTTTCCAAAAACCTGTTGCTCTATCGTTACCACACCCTGGATGCGGCCCGAAACCATGCCAGGGAACTTGGTCACGGAACAGGCGCCCTGTATCCATGGCGTACGATCAATGGAAATGAGGCCTCCGCCTACTACCCTCTGGGCTCCGCACAGTATCATATCAATGGGGATATTGCCTACGCTGTGAACCAGTATGGACGGATTACTGGGAATAAGGACTTCATGTACTGCTATGGGTTAGAGATGCTCTGTGAAATATCCAGGGTCTTTGCCGATGTGGGCCATTTCAGTGACTGGAAGGACGGGCAGTATGTCATAAGCTGTGTCACCGGGCCGGATGAGTACAATGCTGTTGTTGACAATAATTTTTATACAAATCTGGGTGCACGGGAAGCCATAAAGAATACGTTTTTCTGGCTGGATGCACTGAAAAATGATGATATTGTACGGTACAACAGGTTTCTGGAAAAGCTGAATCTGCATCAGGATGAATTTGACCTATGGCGCAGGGTGATTGATAAGATGTATCTGGGATATGATGAAAAACTGAATGTTTACGTACAGGATGACACGTTCCTGCAGAAAAAGCCCTGGGATGCCATAACAGACAAAGAGAAGAAGGGCTCACTGCTTTATGTAAATTTCCATCCTCTGTATGTTTTTCGGCATCAGATGTGCAAACAGGCAGACACACCTCTGGCTATGCTGCTGTTCAACCATTTGTTTACGGATGAAGAGATGAGGAAGAATTATGAGTTCTATTATCCCAGGACCATTCACCACTCTTCCCTGTCCCATAGTATTTTCGCCATTATTGAAAGCCGTCTGGGGAAATATGACTCTGCATACCAGAATTTTATCACCAGTGCCCGCATGGATCTGGATGACTGCCATAACAATGTATACGCCGGAATCCACGGGGCCAATATGGCCGGAACCTGGATGACACTCACCTATGGCCTGGCAGGGATGAATACCACGGATGGGAACCTGCATTTTAATCCTTATCTGCCCAAGAACTGGAATTCATATTCTTTTAAAGTCACTTACCATGACAGTGTGTTGAGAATACTGGTATCACGTGGCAAAACCACCTATACTTTGGAAGAAGGGGAGTCTGTTTCCTTTGCACATAGTGGAAGGAGCTATATATTGAATAAACATAAGAATATGGTTGTTGTGGAATAGCTCGCCGCAGTAACCATTATAAAAAGCAAAGGCCACGGAGTTACATCCGTGGTCTTTGCCTTTGTAATTTCTCATATCACCAAGAGTATATCTGATTTTTATCATCAGAAAGATTCGATTCAATAAGTTAAACTCCTGTCAAACACCAACACTTCATTGGTTTTCGCTGTAACCCTTTTCACTATTCCTGAATAATGTAATTCGATCTTTGTCTTAAATCCAAATTTTATTATCAACCTTTCCAATATTCCATCTTTCCAAAATATATCAATTACATGGCCTCCTCTGGCTTTCATTCCAAAGATACTACCATTCTTCCAGTTATCAGGCAGACACGGCAATATGTGTATTTTATCATTTTGGCTTTGCAACAGGCATTCTGCGACTGCTGCCGTAAAGCCAAATAATGCATCTATCTGAAATACTTCTCTTTCTTTTTCCGATAGTGGCGGATGGATAGAGAATAAGTTAGGATAAAGAGAACCTTTCATATATTTTTCAATTTCCTGTTGAACTTTTTGTTTGTCTTTCAATCTTGCATATAGACATATAGTCCAGGACAGACTCCAACCAAAATCACTACTATGATTCGCTATTTTCCAATCTAAAAATTGTTTCGCTCCGTGAAACAGTTCTATATTCTCTTCAGTAATCATTTCTCCCGGATACAGACCATAAAGTGGGGAATGATGCCGGTGGCCTGGCTCAATTGGAGTTCTTTCTTTTTCCCACTCCATGATTTTTCCTTCGGCATCGCATTCAATTCTTTTAAGATTCTTAAGATAGTGTTCTATTTCATTTATCCGCACATCTGAACCGCACCTAATCTCATTCATCATTTTCAGATAAATGGAAAACACATCCGTTATTATTTCTTGATCCATTGCACTTCCTTCAGACACACTGCATCTTCCATTTACTCCATTTGAATAGCTGTTTTCCGGCGAAAATGCCGGAATGGTCGTGTACCTTCCCCGATCATCTTTCACTATCCAGTCTAAAAGAAAATCTACAGTTCCTTCAAGTAACGGCTTACACTGTTCAGACAAAAAGATTTTATTCCCCGTATATAGATAGTGATCCCATAAGTGCCTGCAAAGCCATGCTCCTGCCATACACCAAAATATTGATGTACTCATGCCATATGCCGGTACATCTGTGCCGGCCGGAATCGCCTGCCGCCATAGATCAACATTATGATGCGCAGTCCATCCCTTGCACCCATAATAGGCTTTTGCAGCTTTTTTTCCATCTACGCTCAATTGCTCTATCATATTTAATAGTGGCTCAGTGCATTCTGAAAGATTACATTGCTCTGCCGCCCAATAATTCATTTCGAGGTTTATATTTGTTGTATAATTGCAGCTCCAATATGGTCGTTTTTCCTTATTCCAGATACCCTGCAGATTTGCAGGTTCTGAACATTTTCTTGAACATGATATG
>DVNN01000270.1 GCA_018714325.1 Candidatus Pelethocola excrementipullorum | reverse complement strand
TTTACAGATTTCCAATTTTTTCTCTCATTTTTCTTCTTACTTTAAACATAAGACCTGTAGAATATTGTTCGTTTTTTACTAATAATTCGTAAGCCTCCATAGTACCAACAGAATAAACAAAGCCCAAAAGACCCACCCCAAAACCAAGAAACACAAATGAATGATATTCAGACCATGGGATATATCCTCTTATTGTAAAAGCAAGTGCTAAGATCCCGATAATAAATAAAATTGTACATGGGATAGCGATTGCTACATATTTTTTCTTAGCTGAATTATATTCGTTTGATAACTCTTTCAAATGCTCATAATCAAATAATAACGGTTCCTGTCCCAAAACCTTATACCCATCTTGTTCAGCAAACATTCCAAGTACCACAGATCCAACACCTAGTACAACAAAAATTGCCATTCCCAAGAAACGCCACACAGCATCAGTCGAAAACATTACATATGGAATCCCTGCTAATGCCCAAAACAAAAATGCAAAACCAACATATTTGTTTACTCTTTTTTCACTGGCTATATATCCCTTGGCCATTTCCTTACTTACATAATATCCTCTTTCCTCTGTTCCCTTTACAGATTTATCATCCTTTAACAGAAAATCTGTTGATACTTCAAAAATATTAGACAACTGTAAAAGTTTCTCAGTTTCCGGAAATCCCTGATTGTTTTCCCATTTACTAACTGCCTGCCGTGTTGTTCCTATTTGTTCAGCCAGAGCTTCTTGTGACAAGCCTTTCTCTTTTCTCAATTTTAAAATTTTCTCTCCTAAATTCATTGAGCAATACCTCCTGCAATTTGATGTCTCAATGCTATCAAATTAAAATGTCTTTTTCTATATTTTTTGAAATGCACATTGTCAACTTCAAGTTGCACACGTGTAAATTAGAACATAATTAGTAAATCTCATTACATTGTCAATTCTTATTTCACTGTTTCACACATATAGAGTATATCGCTTTATCTCAGTATACTCAACAAGAATCATGCCAATAGCAAAATATATTCTTCATACATGTTCCTCTCGCTTTATAACACAAAAAAGACAAGAATAGAAATCTCCTTCTAATTCTTGTTTCTCTGCCTTTATTTGAAAATAGATGCCTTGATTGAAATTCTTTTACTTTATCTCTTTAAAAAATGTTGAATAGCATCCAATGCCTCTTGCTGATTTTCCCCTTCGATGCCATGATCCAGTAAATCATACAATATTAATTTACCTTTCTGCATTAACTTACAGTATTTTTCTGAGATATGATAATCTACATAGGTATCTTTTCTTCCATGGATAATCAAAGTCTCCCCTGTGTATTTAGAAGCCAATTCCTCAATTGGAAGGTTTTTGGCAATCCGGAAATAATGTCCTCCCACATTATGTCTCTGGTCCACTAACACGCTATCCGGAATATGATCCGTATCATACTTAGTCCCCATACAAGTTCCAAGCAAAGCATCCGTTTTCAGTGTAAATGCGGGTGCAAGCAGTATTAATTTCTTTATCACGTCCGGATAAAGACCAGAAAGTAATGTGCCGATAACACCTCCCTGGGAGTGCCCCAAGATATATACTTCAGATACATCCTTACGTTCCATCACATATTTCAGAATTGTTATTGCATCCAAAAGTTCCCGAAGCACATCCATATCTGAGAACTCACCATCACTGTTTCCATGCCCGTCAAAGTCAAATCGTACACTTATCATCTCATTTGCAATAATTTGTCTGGCAATCCGATGATACAGATCATTTTCCTCATATCCCAGATTTCCTGCAAAACCATGAAAGATAATAACTGCAGGCATTCTTTTCTCCTCGTCACCTTTCTCAACACGACCACGCAGGTATAGCCCATCTCTTTTTAACTCTATGTCCATCTTCTACCTCTCCCCATAAATACGAATTTCCACACGGGAATCACCCTTTCCTTCCACCGTGGAAACCAAAGGAATTTCTTCTATCCACTGCAGAGACTCACTATCCGTATAGATCACCGGATATGCGGTGATATCCTCTTGTCCTTTTACAGTACCATTATTCTCTATGTATATGCGACAGGGATGTCCGGTGTAATCCTTTCCCTCAAGCATATAGCGGGCAGATAAACACTTATCTTTCCCTTGTTTCTGAATCTGAGTGTCTACTCCTCCCGACAGAATGGTACCTTCAAAATAATCGCCCGTACAACTGCCGTGAAATAATATCATGATCACTTCGCCGTGTTTTCCATTTACTTCATATACTTCATCCAAAAGAACATCAATTGTCAATAACAACTCTTTCATCTTATTTCCTTTCCAGATTAACACCTAACTTTTAACAGCACCTGCCGTCATTCCGGCAATAATATATTTTTGTGCCAGAAAATAGACTAATACTGTGGGTACCATAGCCAGAAGAGCTCCTGCAAACGCTACACTGACGTTTGACGAATACTCACCAAAAAATGTATATTGCATCATCGGTATTGTCCTCATTTCCTGCTTTTGACAAATAATCATAGAAATTGCAAAATCATTCCATGAATTTAGAAATGACAATACAAAGACCGTCATGTTGATTGGCTTCAAAAGCGGAAATACAACATGGAAAAACACCTGATATTTATTACACCCATCCAGTCTTGCCGCTTCTTCTAGCGAAACCGGTATTCCTTTTATAAAACCTGCATATAGAAAAACTACATATCCAACATTCATTCCGACCTGTGCGAGCACAAGACCCCAAAGTGTATTGAGTGCATGGATGGTATTCAATTCCTGATATAAAGGAAACATCAACGTCTGAAATGGAATCAATATAACCAGCTGGAATATATAGTAAAACATACCGTAAAACTTGTTGTTTTTCCTGGTAATAATATAAGCACCTGTAGATGATACCAATATAATAATCAATACCATAAATACAGCAACAATAACACTGTTCTTAAATGCAGTAAAATAATTAGGCACGGCAATTGCCTCAGTAAAGTTCTTTAAATATAAAGAGGTTGGAAATGCCAGCTTGGTTTTCGCAAAATCGGTTCTTGACTTAAAGGCATAGCAAACTGCTACATAAAATGGTGAAAGGATCATAATACTAATGACAACTAAAGCCATAATATTTCCTATATGTATTCTCTTTTTTCTCATAGGTCAATCTCCCTCTTTCTAAGTTTTTTTGTGACAAACGTGGAAATTATGATGCACACCACAAGATAGATGATTGCCACCGTTTGTCCATAACCAACTTTATTATAAGGGAAAAGATATTTGTAGATATAATACGCCATTGTCGTAGATGCATTTCCAGGACCACCGCTGGTTGCAACTGTTGAATAATCGAACATACGCAGACCGCCTGCCAGCCACAAAGGAATACAATAGGTAAATGCCGGAGCTAAAAATGGAATCGTGACATTACGAAATCTCTGCCATGCATTAGCCCCATCTACAACTGCTGCCTCCATGACATCCGATGGAATTCCTTTCAAACCGGCAAGATATACCATCATTGCAAGACCGGATTCCTTCCAGATACACATACCACATAATCCAAGCATAACATATTTTTTACTGACCAGTGGATTCTCTAACCCGACAACGGTAAAGAAGTCATTATAAACATACATCCACATCTGCGATACCAGAACAAGACTGATAACCAATGGGATAAAAATAATACTCTTAAATATATTGATGCCTTTGAATTCTTTGTTAACAAGCATTGCAAGACCCAATCCAATTGCATTTACGCACACCATAGTAACTACGGTAAAAAAAGCTGTATTACGAATTGGAATCAACAAATCTTTATCGTGGAACACGGTATTAAAGTTCTTAAATCCAACAAAATTCTGAACTGCTGATATACCATCCCAATCTGTAAATACAAATCGAATTCCCATAACAAGTGGAATCAGAATCATAAAAACAAAAACAAGAAAAGCTGGCAGCAGAAATGATAAATCAATCAATTCATTTTTTATCTTTACTTTTTTATTTTTCATCACGCTCTCCTTTTAGAAATAAAAGAAGCAGCCACCAGAAACATTTACTATACATTCCCAGGAGCTTGCTTCTCTATTTCACATATCAATTAACTGCGTTACTTGCCTGCTGCTGCGAATTTATTATTCAACTCTGAGCAGAAATCCTGAGCTGTCATATCCGGTGTCACCGCATATTCCAGAAGTGTTTCACCCCATGATGAAAAATACTGGCCTGAGAATACTGTTCCCGCCGCATAATTGCATACTTTTCCAGTCGCAATAATAGCTGCTGTATCCTGCATTGCCTGTGGAAGACTATCCATCTCCACATCATTTAATATTGTCATTTCCTGTGTTGTCTTACACCATTTTGCATTGACCTCTGGCCTTGTCATATATTCAAAGAATGCCTCTGCCGCATCATGATTTGGTGAATCTTTAACCATCATCCAGGAATCGCCTGCTGTGATTGGAATCAAGTTATCTTCAGCCTTATCCTCAGACGGGAACATGAACGCACCATAATTACCATCCGGATTGTAATTGGCAACTGCGCCAATTCCCCATGTTCCGATAATAAGCATACCTGCTTCCCCGTTGGCAAACATCTGCTCTGCACGGTCTGTGTTGATCGACCTCTGATCGTCATTCTGATACTGCATAATCTCACGCCACTCATCCAGTGATTTTGCAAGCTCCGGATAATCCTCTGCCACCTTTTCACCTGCAATCATTTCGTCTTCAAAACTGCTCATCTTTGAATAAGGTGTCCCATAAAAAATAGTATAGAAATTAGCTCCTACAGAAATACCATCCTGATATCCTGCCGCACTTGCTGTATATCCTGCCTCATCCAGCTTTTTACAGCACTCTATATATTCCGAATATGTTGTTGGAATCTCCAGACCAACCTCTTCAAAAATATCTTTGTTATATAAAACTACATTTGCCATGACATCCAGTGGAATTCCATATACCTTCCCATCAATTTCAACATTCTGCAGGGTATTTTCCTGTACACGACTCACATAATCTTCACCCGTAAGATCCTGAATATTCCCGGATTCTACGAAAGACGAATATGTTTTTGGACCTCCAAAGAGTACATCCGGAACATCACCTGTGGAAAATTTCAATTTCAAAACATCCTGATAATTTTCCAATGTCGTAGATTCCTGATTCACTTTAACATCCGGATATTCTTTCTCAAAACCGGCAACTAATTCATCTAAGGCTGCAATTTTCTGGGGCTCTGATAAATAATGTACAATATTTAATTCGCCGCTAATATCCCCTGATTCTTTCTCTGCCGTAGATGACTCTTTCGCATCTGATTCTGATGTTGTATCAGATTGTTTTGATGTACCTGTGCACCCAGCTAACATTGTCATTGCCATTGTTCCGCATAAAATCAAACTCAATACTTTTCGTTTCATAGTTTCCTCCCAGATAAATACTTTCTATGATTGGCTACACATTAATTAAACCCTAAATTCCGGGAGAAACAAATACGGTAAAACCCACATTTTATAGTAATGTTTCAATAGATATTTCTACCTTTTATATCACAAATCAAACATAATCTTTTGGTGATACACCCATACTCTTCTTAAAAATCTGGTAAAAATAAGCATAATTGCTGTACCCAACCATTTCTGCTATTTCATACACCTTGTACTGCCCCATCTTTAGTAAACGGACCGACTCTTTGATTCTGATTTTATTGAGACATGTAATAAAGGTTTCCCCTATCTCTTTCTTCAGTAAACGACTGACATGTGTGCCTGACAACCCCATATAATCCGCCAGCTCCTGCAGGGTTACCGGTTCGCTGTAATGTATCATCAGATAATCTAACATCTTTCTTGTCTGTGATGATATATAACGATCAATGCTGGTGACTTGCTGTATTCTACGTGCAAATTCCATCATCCAACTATACGTATTCTGAAGAGAATCCATCTTTGTAAGTTCCTGAACATATCTATTGACATCATCAAAATCATTATTGTCCGGATGAGACTCCCGCAGAAAATAGATCATCATCATGACAGCCTGTATCATAATATTCTTCACATAACTGATATTATATATTTCATTTGACACAAACTGCTCCAAAAAGCCTTCCATACAGACAACAATATTTTCCTGCTTATCTCTGCATGCCGCATACAATTCCTCCAGCTTCTTCATCTTTATATACTCACCACTGACACTGGCACTGCATATACTATCATAATGTATGATATTTTTGTTTTCTAAAAAGAATCTCCCATTTTTACAGAACAAGGTCTGACCAAATAAATGACCAATATTAACAATTGAAGAAGACGTATGACTGATTGTTACATAAACCTGACAACCCCATTCTTCATTTTTCTTTTGTATCATCTGTGCGATACGAATCGAAAGGATATTATACTCCTTCATAAACATAGATTGTTTAAAGCTCATGAATAAAACATATCCCTCTTTCCTCCAGATACCTTTCACATATACCGGATATGTTTTACTGCATTCTTCATTAATCTCATTTTGATTCTTCAGGAATTGATGAATTTTCCCTGAGTCCATATCCGTTTCCGGTATGACCAACATCAGAAGGTAATCATGAATATGATATTTCTTTCTTAATAAATCCGCCAATCGATCCGCAGAATGTTCCAATCCATTAATTGCATCATGGAATAATTTTTCCTCTAATTCTTTCTCATTCTCCTTCAATGCGGTTTGATAGATCTCATTCCTCTTTTTTATTTCCTGCGTATCCCGTTCCTTTTTCCGTAGTTCTCCTATATGCTTGACTGCTTTTTGAAGCACAGTATGAAGTTCCTGATCCGATACAGGCTTTAATACATAATCAAATACGCCTATCTGCATTCCTTTTCGCATAAATTCAAAATCATTATATGCCGTGACCATAATATAAATTGTATGATAAGACAGATCCTGCAGTGAAGCGATTACATCCATTCCAAACATCCCAGGCATTTTGATATCCATTAAAACAATATCTGGCAATTCGCGCCTGATTAACTCCATGGCCTCATTTCCATTTGTTGCTTCTCCGCAAAATTCACAATTTAACGCTTCCCAACAAATTGACTTCTTCAATGCCTGTCTGGCCAATTCATTGTCATCTGCTATAAATACCCGATACATCCTCTATCCCCCTGTTAATTGGAAGTCTTAGCTTAATCGTCGTTCCTGCCTGTTCCATGGTTCGTATCTCCAAACCATATGTTTCTCCATAAAGATAAGTAATTCTCTGTTGAATACTTTTGATTCCAATATGTCTTCTATCTGATTCCGGTTTTCTCACTTCTTTGCTTGCAAGTATTTTATCCGCATATGCCTGCGGCATTCCATTCCCATTGTCCGATACTTCTATTACAAGATCATTATGTTCTTCACGCACAACAATAATAATAATCGCAGGATCAGCAAATCCATGAAAGCCATGAACAATACTGTTTTCGACCAGCGGCTGTAGAATCAGTTTTGGTACCCGACAATCAAGTAAGTTTTCTCCACAATCGATATCCCACTCCATCTGACCACCCGTGATCAACTTCTCTAAGGATAAATACTGTGTGATGTAATCCAATTCCTTTTTCAGGCTTATCTCTGCATCATGTTCTGAAAGACAGACTCGTAGTAGCTTTGAAAGATTTCCTATTGCATCTACGATATCTCTTTGATCACTCAATTTCGCCATGGAACTTATCGATTCCAGTGAATTATAGAGAAAATGTGGATTTAACTGTGCAATCAACGCATTATACTCTGCCTTTTCCTTCTGTGTCTGATTTATGATCAGCTGATCAATCGTATCCTGCAGTTTCTGATTCATATTATTAAATGCCTCGACCAGATAAGCTGTTTCATCCTCACTTTTCGCCTTAATTCTTTCTGGTGGTTGTCCTTGTTCCATCCGTTTCATATTCATAATCAGAGACTTAATATTGGTTGTCATATTTTCCGAAACATAGTTGGATATAAAGAAGCTGATAAAAAAGAATATGACTTCAATCAAAAGCAAAACAAACATCAGATGCTGTAGATTATTTAAGGCCTGATGTTTACTGATCAACCCTGTCAGTGCCCAGTTTTTCTTTGATATTTTCGTATTCATGGTAAGATAATCCTGATTATCCTTATGTATTATCTTCCTTATGATAGGATCTATTTCCTCAGAATTGTAGAGCAGATCACCCTTTTCATCACAGATTACGATAGAAAGGTCCCTGCTGCTTTCCATAGACTGAAAATAAGATTCATCTATTTCCAGACATAAAACCCCTTCCTTTTTTAAGGTATCAGGATTAATCACATTTTTTATGATGTAGATACTGTCTGGTGCGTCTGAAAATCTTCTCCACAGAACTGTTCCACGGTTCTGATTCCATCCATCTTTATTTTCTTCCAAATACTTTCCTGCCTTCGAATTAGTAAAATCTTCTTTTTTTACCGTTCCGTTTGTCCAAAACACTTTCGTCTCATCCACACGCTCCAGATAACAAGATTGTACCTTCATCCCTGAATTTCCAATCAATGATACAAAAACTTTTATCTCTTTACTGTTTTCCTCATATTTACTACGTTCACCTCCTGCTGAAAACAGATTACAGGAATCAATTTTAAAAGTAATACTCTCTTCTGCGCTTAAAATGTTCTTTGCCATGTTCATAGACATTTCATCTATGGTCTGATTTCCAAAATAGAGAATCTTATTCTCGATATCATTTTTATAGGTATAAAAAACCAGACCATCCACAACCAACGTCAATAATAAAATCAGTGAATATATTGCTCGAAATATCTTTTTCTTTATTGTAATTCCTGATCGCCCATCCATCTTTTGATCTCCATTTGCTATAAATACCCCATGTATTTTCAACCCATAATAATGTCCGCCAGTACCCCCGCTGCAATTCTAGATCCATCTTCATTCGGATGATACCCATCTTCAGCATAAAGATTCTGTTTCCTGGACCGTTCGTAAAATGCTTTCCCTACATCAGCGATCAGTACCTGATTACTTTCTGCCGCCTCATGATAAGCTATATACATAGCATGATACATTTCCTCATAGCTCATATCCATAGCCACCATCTTATCACTGCCTTTTTTATATGCCCATGTGGCGTATAACACCGGCACTGCTCCGGCAGACCGAATTTTTTCGCATAATCTGGCTACACTTTTCAAAAAACTTTCTTTTGATACTATCGGACCATTGCTCATTTCCTGGAGAACCACATAATCCCATTTTTCATTCTCCAGAGCTTCCCGGGTAGATGCCCCCATCTTTGTATCCGGATTGAGCTGCTCTGCAAGTCTGGCACCGCCTCTTGTGTGTGCAATAACTTCTGCACCAGTAAGCTTTGCCAGCATGTCCGGCATGTCATTATAGAAAGTAAAACTGTTTCCTAACATCAAAATTCTCATAACACTCTCCAATCATCGATTACTTAACAGATATTTCTCATATTTAGCCAACAACTCTGCTATCCGCAGGTTCTGATCACTGCTTTTATATTGATCTGCGTCTTTTTCCAGGCGGAAATAAAAGTCAATGTCCACCTTTATTCTGTACGGACGCATTCTCCTGTTAATCTCTACCTCATTTACAATCATTTTAATCCGCGCTAATTTCTTTTTCAGCAACGGAATCATGCAAACATACAGACAGTCCTCTTCAAACGATAAGTGTCCAAGAGATTGTCGTTCCTGATTACGAACTAATATTTTATTCCCCTGAAATGATTCTGGATAGAGGATATCACCAGATTTTAATCGTTCCATTTCCTTAAAAATGTGATCATATCCCTTTATTCCCAGCGAAGCTTGAAAATGATAAATTGGTCTTCCAGTTTTATCAGTAATCTCTGGTTTTGCGACTTAAATCCATCAAGGTATCCACCGGCGTTACAAATCCTCGCTTTTCCCATTGCTGATACATGGAATTCTGTACCGCCCCTATCAATTCTTTCTCTGTAATTATTCCCACCTCCGGCAAACTGGTATTCTAGTTTTTATTCTACTACACATTATCCAGAGTGTCATCATCTAGAAGATATTTGAATAATTACAGTGGCGAAGATGCAAGCATCTCCGCCACTGTAATTCGAAATACATCGTTTTAGTTTTTTATATCGGTTGATTTCATATAATTCAAGACCACATCGCCAATATAAGCAACATCTTCAGCTGCATAGGCAACGGGAAAATTATCAGAAAAAAGGATCTGTGCGGTTGGTTGGAATTCTTCATCTCCTCCCCAAAGTACAAAGCACAGCCTTAATCCTTCCAGTAATTCAAATTCATAGGAAATATCCCCATATTCCCTGGGAATCCCTTTCAGTCCTTCCATAATTACCTTAAATCTTTCCTGTTTATTTCCAAACATTCTGGCAAGCCTGCAGATACAGCGGCCATAAAACTGGCGGTAGTACACTTCCCCCCAGGGCAGATCACGATATGACAGCAGATTTCCCGACGCTTTCAAATAATCACCTTCCGTCAGATAGCGAAGCAACAAAATTTTCGCATGAATATCTGTACATAGGGTTGCTTTACCATTTTCTCCATCCTGACAATGAATCTCAAAACCCGGATGGCTGACCGTATAATTTTTTTCCATGAATTTCAGGCAAAAACTTCTGCTGTTTTCGTCAAAAGGCAATTCCAGGTGCGTACTAATATATTCTGGCTGCATGTTCTGATATTCCGAAAGATAATGGTGATAAGGCTGCATTTCCAGATTATGCTTTTCATATTGTTCACTTAACATGTTCCGCCTCCTCTGCTCCGGAAAAAGAAATTAAAAAATCTGCCAGCTTTTCGATTGTTTCTGTTTTTTTCTGTAGTTCTGTACCTGCCAGTCCTGCATTCAAGATTGTATTATCATGGGGAAGATATGTTGCAATCCTTTCAGGTTTCCATACGGCCTCACGCATCATGTCCTGATTTTCTTCTGTCACCTTATTGAAAACATAGTAAAATGGCTTTCCAATGCTTTCAGCAAGTTCTCCGATCTTTTTCGATAACTGCAGCGATTCATAAGAAGGATCTACAATCATCAGCACTAGATCCACGCTATTATCAATCCCCCGGCCAAAATGTTCTACACCTGCCTCCATGTCAAGCAGGGCAAACTGATTCTCTTTCATCCTCAGATTCTGGACAAACTGGCTCATGACGGTTCCCATGGCGCAGGAACATCCCTCGTTGGCCTGGTGGATCTTCCCGCTGACCATCAGTTTCACCCCATCCTTAAAGCTATAATAGGCTTCCGGTATATCCTTTAATTCCCAGGTCTCCTGGAAAAATTGATGGGAAAATTGTGACAGCATCATATCATTCAACACATGTTCCTTTCCTCCGAAATACCCGGTAAAATCTCCCGGAAGTTCCATGCCAAGCTGACGATGCAAACCGAAATTGGATTCATCCGAATCAATGACCAGAACTTCTTTCCCATGTTCCGCAAGGCTTTTTGCCAGCAAGGATGTCACTGTACTTTTCCCGCATCCACCTTTTCCGCACACTGTTATTTTCATCACATATCCTCCTGCTCTAAATAATTCATCAGGACAACTCCTTCCGGAATTGTGTACCCACATTTGTCACAGATACTTTCCCCTACAGTTTGATTATCCCGTTCAATTACTTCAATACCTTCCTTTTTGCCGCATCGTGGGCAATCAATTTCTTTTATGATCGACATGTCTCTTAAATCATGGCATCCTGCAAATGAAATCATATCTTCGCCTTTCTCATAAATTTTTTATGTAATTCTAAATAAACATTACAATAATGCATCAAACTTTTCTTTTATCTGTATAATTTCATTTGTTGCTGTTTCATTAGATTCGTATGGTGATATTCCCTCTCTGTCAGCCTCTATGACCTTCGTATTATAATGAATACACCCAAGGAAATCTTCCGCCGGAATTTTGGATCTGACAAACTTTTCATCTTCCTCGTTCCTAACCTTATTCGCAACAACCTTTACATCTTTTACACCCAGCCCCTCTGCCAGCCGCTTTACATTACGGTATGTCTGAACACTTCTGGAACCGGGCTCAATGACAACAAGGAACTGATCCATTCCTTCCGTAGTTCCTCTTCCCAGATGTTCCAGACCTGCTTCCATATCCAGGATCACAATATCGTCCCTGTGTAGTACCAGATTGTTGATAATCCGCTTCAGCATTACGTTTTCTGGACATACACATCCTCCCCCGGCAGTTTCCACCGTACCCAGTGTTAACAGTGTTACTCCATTGCACTCTTTTCCATAAGTATCTGGTATATCATCGACTTTCGGGTTCACTTTATAATAGGTATTGCTTTTATCTGCCCCTGTCCGTTCCTCGACTAGCTTTCTCATTTTGCTGATGGGTGTGATTGCTTCTAATTCTTCTTCCGAAATACCAAGGGCGAGTCCCAGATTTGCATCTGGATCCACATCTACTGCGTATACCTTTTTTCCTTCTTTTGCATATAATCTGGCCAATACAGCAGAAATTGTCGTCTTCCCAACACCGCCTTTTCCTGTCACTGCAATCTTCATGACTTCTCTCCTTCTCCTGTTTAGTAATCGAAATTCTTCTGTAAATTTTATAACTCCAGTTTTTCTATAATCCCTTTTAATGCTTCTCTTACTGGGGAATCTTCTGGAAGCTGCACGGTTGGACGTCCCTCGCAGTCAAAACGATATACAGCGTCATCCTGTGGAACCACACCGAGCAAATCCAGCTTTTGATTTTTAATTTCCTCAAGCGTTCCCTCATCCAGCTTCCCTTGTGGAGCACGGTTCACAATCAATCCGGTCTTTTTGGGGTGAAAATTCAGTTCCTCCATCAGTCTTGCAATCCTTCCGGCGGCCTGAACCCCTCTTCTGGAACAGTCGCTTACTAAAATGGCGCTATCCATGGTGGGGAGTAATCCTCTGCTAATGTGCTCCATACCAGCTTCATTATCCACCACAATGTATGGATAATGGCTCTGTAGCTTCTGCACTTGGCTCTGCACAATCCCATTGACAAAGCAATAACATCCCTGACCCTGAGATCTTCCCATAACCATCAGATCATAGTCATCCTCCTCTGTCAAAGCATTTGCCAGACGGCTTTCCAGATAAGCGGCTTTTGTGATTCCTGCCGGAATTTTATATTTAGGGTCTACGCCTGCTCGTTCAATCTCTTCCCGAAGTTCCCCAAGGGTTGCACCCACTTCCACTCCCAAAACTTCATTCAAATTCGCATTGGCATCTGCATCCACAGCCAACACCGGTTTTTTTCCGGTCTCACAAAGATATTGAATCAACAAACCACACAGTG
Source organism: Candidatus Pelethocola excrementipullorum (assembly GCA_018714325.1). GTDB lineage: Bacteria > Bacillota > Clostridia > Lachnospirales > Lachnospiraceae > Novisyntrophococcus > Novisyntrophococcus excrementipullorum. Next base: position 16,334 of record DVNN01000270.1, on the reverse strand, counting down.
TTGTTTTCCCAACGCCGCCTTTTCCTGATACCGCAATAATATGTCCCATAATATCCTCCTTTAATGTCTGCCTTTTTCACAAATATGTTCACATCCCAGCGCCATAATGGCATTGATATGATGATCATCCAGCTTGTAGCATATAGTCCTTCCTCTTCTTTGACGCCTCACCAGCCCATTCATCCGCAAAGTCTGAAATTGATGAGAAATTGCCGCTTCTGTCATACCCAGTGCATTTGCTATCTGGCTGACACACATTTCAGAATCAGAAATCAGGAAAAGAATCTTCACGCGGGTAGAATCCCCCATAACCTTAAAAAAATGCGCCAATTCCTCCGACCTTTTTTCACTTAGAAGCCTGATCACATTAAGATTCTTCTCCATAGACCTCCTCCAATTCTATAAATTCTTCACAAAAAGCGCCCGGATTGCATTTAGTACAGCAATAATCATAACTCCCACATCGGCAAAGATCGCCAGCCACATATCCGCTATACCTACTGCTCCCAAAGCCAGACAGATGAGTTTGATACCGATCGCAAATACGATATTCTGATAAACAATCCGCAGACATTTCCGCGATATATTAATAGCCTTGGAAATCTGCATTGGATCATCATCCATCAGCACCACATCAGCCGCCTCTATGGCTGCATCAGACCCCATAGCACCCATGGCTATTCCGATATCCGCACGACGCAGTACAGGGGCATCGTTAATTCCATCTCCCACAAATGCCAGTTTCGCTTTAACAGGCTTGATTCTCAGCAGATCTTCCACCTTATTTACCTTATCCGCCGGAAGCAGTTCGCTATATACATCATCCAGCCCCAGCGCATCCGCCACCTGGCTTGCCACCTTTTTTGCATCTCCGGTCAGCATGACGATTTTGTGGACACCGGCTTTTTTCAAGGCACGTATCGCCTCCTTAGAATGAGGTTTCACAATATCAGAAATCACGATATGCCCTGCATATTTACCGTCAATTGCCATATGAATAATGGTCCCCACTGCATGGCAGTTCTTGTAGGGAATTCCCAGATGATCCATCAGTTTGTCATTTCCCGCTGCTACTTCTGTCCCATCTACCTTGGCAACAACACCATTGCCGCTGATCTCCTGAATATCTGTGACACGGGAGCGGTCTATATCTTTACCGTAGGATTTCTGAAGACTTTTACTGATAGGATGGGAAGAGGCACTTTCCGCAAGCGCCGCATATTCAATCAGTTTTGCATCTTCCATTTCATTGTGGTGGATGCCGTTTACTTCAAATACCCCCTGAGTCAATGTACCAGTTTTATCAAAGACAGCGACCTTCGTTTGAGAAAGGGTTTCCAGGTAATTGGAGCCTTTTACGAGAACGCCGGCCTTGCTGGCCCCGCCGATTCCGGCAAAAAAGCTCAGAGGAATACTGATTACCAGCGCGCAGGGACAACTGATTACCAGGAAGGTAAGAGCCCTGTAAATCCATGTTCCCCAGTCTGCCGGGAGCCCTAAGCCCAGCATCCGCACCAATGGAGGCAGAAACGCCAGCGCAAGCGCCGCATAGCAGACAGCCGGAGTATAAATACGGGCAAATTTGGAAATAAAATCTTCTGATTTTGACTTTCGGGAGCTGGCGTTTTCCACAAGATCCAGGATCTTGGAAACCGTGGATTCCCCAAACTCTTTTGTGGTCTGGATCTTCAGCACTCCTGTCATGTTGATACATCCACTAATAATATCGTCTCCCGTTTTCGCCTCTCTTGGGAGGCTCTCTCCCGTCAACGCACTAGTATTCAGGCTGGAAGCTCCTTCCACAATTATGCCGTCAATGGGAACCTTTTCCCCCGGCTGTACTACAATCACACTGCCGATGCCTACCTCATCCGGGTCTACCTTCTTCAGGCTTCCATTTTTCTCAACATTGGCATAGTCCGGCCGGATGTCCATCAGGTCACTGATGTTCCGGCGGCTCTTTCCAACCGCATAGCTCTGGAACCATTCCCCAATCTGATAGAACAGCATAACCGCAATGGCTTCTAGGTAATCCCCGGTTTTTGCATATAGGGCCAAAGCAATTGCACCTACAGTAGCCACTGCCATCAGAAAACTCTCATCAAACATCTGGCGGTTTTTGATACCTTTCAGTGCTTTTAACAAAATATCATACCCAATAACCAGATACGGAATCAGATACAGCACAAATCTGGGCCATCCCTCCACCGGCACAAAATCAAAGGAAACCAGTAAAACTACTGAAGCGAGAATACGGACTAACATTGTTTTTTGCTTCTTACTCATGATGATTCTCCTTTTTAAACTCATATATGTCCACCTGCTCATCCATCCTTTTCAAAGAAAGCACCCCGCCAGATTTTTTTCTCGCAGTCGGGGTGCTTTCTTAAGATGAACACAGACGATTAAATATAAACCTCGCAGTCATCTTCTACTTTCTTACAATTTTTCCGAACCTCCTGCATCACATCTTTAGGATTCTGGCCCTCCTCAAATTCCACATTCATCTTCAGCAACATAAAGTTTACGCTGGCGTCTTTTACACCTGCTGTATGCTTTGCGGCATCCTCCATTTTGTTGGCACAGTTTGCGCAGTCCACATCAATCTTATAGGTTTTTTTCATTTTCTTAAATCCTTTCCCCTTTATTATTTTTTCTTTCAATTAAACAGATGCTTAATTGTTATCTATATCATATTCATCTTCTCTTCTCCGGTCAATAGGTTCTCTTCACATCCTTCCAAACCGGCAAAATGTACTTCTATATGGGTCAAAAAGCATCTGAAACTTAAGAAACAGACGAGAAAACGGGATGCAGCACCGCTTTTTCGTCTGTTTCTTTATGCAGGAGGTAACCTTCTCCTGATACCTACTTGATCTGGTATTATAATTTTCACACTCCTTTTTGAGTTCGGATAGGATCTCTCCCAGATATCCGTCCAGACCGAACGACTTTTCCTTAATATTATCCGTGATGTAGACTTCGCCAAGGTTGATTGTCACATATGCTGCGTTTGGCTCCCGCTCTACAAGGCGCATCAGCGGCGCTTTGATCAATTGGTTACGCCAGCCGATACCGAGTTCCAGCACCACCAGTTTTTCCCCGTGATATTGCTCCAGAAATGCTTCAAACCGCTGTCGTCCTTTGGTTTCCGGAATAAAGTTTTGATCTGTCTCCATGTGGATCTGCATCGGACCTCCACACTTAGGGCAGCGGGGTACCATCGCAGACAGAACTCTACCATCCTTTTCTGCACCAGCCATTTTTTCTGCCGGATCCAGGCTGGGATAGAGTGTGTCATGGCAGGCACAGGCACACTGCATAGTCAGCCAATTGCCTTCCACTTCATAAACTTTTTCCGGTGAAAATCCGCTCAACTCAAAATGACACTCGCCATTTGTAGTAATTATAAAATAGTCTTTGCCGTCCACAATCTCTTTCAGGTCAGACATCACCGGACTTTCCTGATACTTCCCGCAGTAGTGATGAATCAGCCGGCTCCAGAATCCCCACTTTTCTTCCTCAGTCGGCCATTGGGCGCTCATTCCCTGTAAAATACAACGCAAACCATACTTTTTCTTTATATCTCCAAACAAATCCTCAAACGCCTGGTTATCCGCAAAGAGGTGAAGTCCCTCTGTAATGGATAATCCATTACTCGCTCCAATCAGAACAGCGTCGGAATCTTTGATTTTCTTTGCGATCTGCTTCAGCTCATCCATGGCTTTCTTTTTCCTTTTTCATATTTACTATTACATCTCCACTCTCTTTTTGATGAACGGCATCCTGAAATATCCTGGCGATATCTTCCTGAATTGCCCAGCCTTTATTCACCAGTTGTTTGGGCAGCAGGGCATCTGTGGGATTGATCGTAATGTAAGATGCCTGAGGGAGGTTATAGGTCAGGTTCCAGAAAGGTTCCTGAATAAACATGGGTGTCATGCGCCCTATGCCCAGCTCGAGGAAAAGGATTTTCTTATGCCGGTTTTCTTCCAGAAAACGATTCCATTTATCATATTGCTCACGGTACTTGATTCCTTCCAGAAAGGTATAGCCACGCACCCAGGGTTCCATATCCCGGCCGCATTTCGGGCACTTTGGAATCAGTTCCCCAGGCACACGGCAATTTTTTGTCGCCTGATAGAGTTCTTCAGCCACTTCCATGCCGGGATAAACCCCGTCATGGCAAGGGGTAGAACACTGAAAATAGCGCCAGTCTCCCTGAATAATTGCTGTTTTCTCATCTCCGAATTCCTGTGAAAACTGGGTGTCCTGGTTGGTTGTAACAATGCTGTAATTTTTATGCGCCAGCAGCCTGTGCAGATCCTGATAAGGCTGCCCGACAGGACAGTCCTGAACATAATGCATCAAAGTGGCAATATAGGCCCAGCGTTCCTCCCGTGTTTGGAAACGGTAGTAGAACCCGTTAAATATACTGTTAATCCCATATTTATTTGCAAAATTGCCAAAATAACGTTGGAACATCTCGTCGTCCTTATACCAGATATAACCGGCAGCGGCGGACATTCCTGATGCCCCGCCCACACAGATTGCCTCCGCCTTCTCAATTTGTTCCAATAGAATTTCTAGATTCTTTTGATGAATCGCTGCTGAAGCAGCAGTAGATTGTATCTTCACGATTAACTTTCTCCTTGTAAATATTAAAATTTATCCTGTCGCACTGGATAGCCCTGAACCAGCTCCTATGACGACTGCATCTGCCCAGATGATTTTTTCAGCTGATTCCCGCATAATAAAATGCTCCTTCCTGGTTGACTTCATATAGCCTTTTTGTTATTATTAAAATAACACTCAGGAAAAACATAGCATAAACTTATAAGCAAGTCAAGTCATTGTTATAAATAAAATAACACCAAGGGAGGCACATATGAAATATTCCACCAAGTTAAGCAATGCAATACACATCATGATCTTTATTGCCATTAATCCAAATTCTGATTTAAGCAGCTCGGCAATTGCAACCAGCATCCATACCAATCCCGGATTTGTACGGCAGATTATGATGAAACTGCGAAAAGCCGGATTGATGGTCAGTGTAACCGGACATGCAAAACCCTCTTTAACAAAAGATGCTGCCTTAATCACTCTGTTTGATATTTATAAAGCGGTTGAGGGAGATAAACCGCTTTTGCATCTTGATACTCATACAAACCCGGACTGCGGTGTCGGAGTGAATATTCAGTTGGCATTACGGGATTATTATAATGAAATACAGAAAACAGCCGAAGAAAAAATGAAGGAAATCTCCTTGCAGGATATTATTGATTCCTATCACGCACGTATTAAACATATAGATATATATTAGAGTAAGTCAGTGAAGAGCCCTGTTCATCTTTAGACTAAAGATGAACAGGACTAACTTTAATCTGTTGCAAATATCTTTCTATACTTATTAGTCAACGCTTTCAAAATAAATTCTCCTGCAGTCACCGCATCTTCGATTGTAAGGTAATGGTCTGCATTTTTATCAAGCAGCAACTTACCGGATGAAGGAAATTCATCATCAGCATACCATACGTTCATGGTTACAGGATAATGCGGTAAAAGAGGGAACACAACACATAAATCCGCCTTAGATTCCACAATTTTGGCTCCCAACGCCGCACATACTGCCTGAATCTGCTTGGTCTCTTTGTCTTGAAGAAAACGGCTCAGCTCAGATTCGGATGTATGGTCAAATTTCGTTCCCCTGATCATTCCGTCTTTTAAACTGCCGAAAGAAACCAGCTGTGAGGCAACCGGCATGCCGTCGGCCAAGTCCAGATAATGTAAAATGATTAGATGATGCCATTCATCTAAGACCTGCCGGCATTCACACGACGGAAATAGAATCTCTATTTCCTGTCCCATGCTTTGTATTTTAAATGCCGAATTTCCGGAATCAAACACTGCTCCTGCTTTCTCTGCAATATCTACCGGCTGCCGGTGGTACAAACGCGCTCTTGCCGCTGCCAGCATTTCCTGAAAAGCCCTGTTTGTCTTCATCCTAATTCCTCCATCGACGGGAATTTTACATACTCAGAAATCCCCGCATTTCCATCTGATTGTTAATATCGTTCCTTGCCATCGTGGCATTTTAAACTTTCCAAATATAAAGCAATGATAGGCCCTCAATATCCACCCATTTGTTGTAATTTATATATTAACAGCATCTTGTGTCTCTGTCAAGATGTTGCTAAAATTAACACCCAGTTGTGACTGATAGATGTGTCAGACATACCCCTGCACTGTAAGGAATTTCCGGCTATTGTCCAGGAACCATCGATTTTTAACTCATCCTATGATAAAATAACCTCTGAAGGAGGTCATTCCCATGAAAGATAGTAAGTTACCTCACGACCATGGTCAAAAAGCAGTGTCTGCATTAATGCAGATGCCCAGCCCGGAAGATTTTCAGACTACCGCTGACATTTTTAAGCAGCTCGGAGACGGTAACCGCCTCCGAATCTTCTGGCTTCTCTGCCATTGTGAAGAGTGTGTCATTAACATTTCTTCCTTAATTGAAATGAGCAGCCCTGCGGTATCTCATCATTTAAAACAGTTAAAATCCGGGGGACTGATTATCAGCCGCCGGGAGGGAAAAGAGGTTTATTATAAAGCTGCCGATACAGAACAGGCACAGTTTTTGCACCTTATCATCGAGCAGGCAGTAAAAATTGCCTGTCCTTCCATTTAAGGAACAAAAAGGGAGAAATCATGACATGAAAAAGGAACAAACTATAACGATTGAAAAAATCGAAAAAATGTTACACGGTGTTCCCAGCCAGACGCTTAAAGTAGAACGCCATCTGGCTGGATATGCAGAAACAAACCTTTTTACTGACTATTTCAAAACTCAGACAAATGGAAAAGGGACATCGATTGCCTATCAGGTTCTTCCTGGTGTGCAGCTTTCCCTTAACACTTTTCTGGCAGATCAGATATCTTTCCAACATGAAGCCCATGATCATATCCTGGAAATCAATCATTGTCAGACTGGGAGGATTGGCTGGAACTTAAAAGGCGGCACTTCTGTTTATCTCGGAACCGGCGATATATCCCTTCACAGTATGGACCGCTGTGCGGATTCTGTCATGATGTTTCCTCTGGGATATTGCGAAGGAATCACTCTTTCCATCAATCTGACAGAGTTTTCTAAAAATTTCCCGGATATTTTACAGGAGGCATCCGTAGATGTCAAACAACTATACAGGAATTTCTGCGTGCCCGAAAAATCCATTTCCATTCCTTTCAATCCGGATATTGACTGTATTTTCAAACCACTTTATAAGGTGCCGGAGCACCTTCGCATACCTTACTTCAAACTAAAAGTTCAGGAACTGCTCCTGTATTTGAGCAGCTTTGATCCTGAAAAATCCGGATTAACACAATACTGTTCCCAGCAGACAGCTCTGATTAAAGAAATCCATCATCAATTGACGGAACATCTGAATCAACGCTATACGATAGAAGAATTATCCAGGCAGCATTTAATCAATACCTCATCTTTAAAAGAAATCTTCAAGGGCGTGTATGGGCTTCCCATCGCGACCTATATGAAGGAATACAGAATCCGCAAGGGTATGGAACTGTTGCGTCACACAGACGAAAGTATTGCGGAAATCTCCGCAAAGGTCGGCTATGAGACACAAGGGAAGTTTACAAAAGCATTTAAGGATTTTACACAGACTACACCAACCGGATACCGCAGACAATATAGATAAAGTGGAATATTAGCACTTCAGTCACACCAAAAGCCATCAGAGAAGAATTTTGCAGCCGCTCATTCCATCCCTGTCCAGATGTGATTAGAAACAATTGGCAAGCATTGGCCGTTGAATTACAGTAATACGCTCCAATGATCCCCTTCTAAAATATCAATCAATACTTCTCTGTTCTCATATACAACTTTTAGTTTCTTGTATCTGTTTTTGTATCCACTAGCTGTCATCTCTGCTGTAAATAGACCTTGATCTGTAATGGTAAATTTATATTCGTTATAAACTCCATTTTCATAAGCGAAACTTTCCCCATCATCCTGGTAATGATAATAAGTTCCATTTCCTTTTATCACTTGAAGAATCAGGGTGCTCTGTTCTTTTTCACCAATATAATTCTGCACTGTATAATTTGGTATGATACTTCCTGCCTTGAGATAAATTGGACAGATATCAAGCGGTGCATCTTTGATAAAGCGAATAGGACCTAAGATTGTCTCTCCCGTGTGATAATCCACCCAGGTTCCTTCCGGCAAATAAACCATTCGAGCCGTCTGTCCCTGTTCCACCACTGGAGCTGCTAAAATGGAACTTCCAAACATGAACTCATCATTCAGCTGTCTGGCTGCTGCATCTTCTGGATACTCTAAAATTAGTGGACGTATCATAGGAAGCCCGGTGCTCTGTGTTTCCTTAAATAAATCATAGAGATATGGAATCAGTTGATAGCGAAGTTCTACATATTTACGATAAATATCTGCCGTCTCTGTATCGAACTGCCATGGCTCCTGCTTTCTTACAGCTGCTGCATGATTGCGGCACAGGGGGGAGAAAATGCCTACCTGAATCCAGCGGCATAACAATTCCTTTGTTGTATCGGAACCAAATCCGCCAATATCTGTTCCCACATAGTTCATACCGGATAACCCCAGGTTACACAGTTGGGGAATTGCCATTCTAAGATGAGACCAGAGACTATGGTTATCCCCTGTCCATGCGGTAGAATATTTCTGCGTTCCGCTATAACATGCACGAGTAATAACAAATGGACGGCGCTTGTCATATTTTCTCATCCCTTCGTAGGTTGCCTGGCACATCAAGTGTCCATATACGTTATGAATTTTAGCATGTGTCGTTTCTTTATCATGGTCGTGGAATACCACTTCCGGCGGTAGCTCACCTTCGAAGCTTGCCGGCTCGTTCATGTCGTTCCATATACCACGAACGCCCATATCCACTAAGAATTTGTGCTTATCACTCCACCATTCCTGCACTCTGCGTTGTCCAAAATCAGGATATACAGAAGTTCCTGGCCATACAACATTCTCGTAGATTTCTCCCTTTGGTGTCTTTGCAAAGTAATCATGTTCCACACCTTCCTGGTATATGTAATAATCCTCATCCTTTTTTACTCCCGGATCAATAATGGTAACAATCTTAAATCCGTCTTTTGCCAAGTCTGAAATTGTCTGCTTAGGATCCTTATAACGGTCTTTGTTCCAGGTAAATACACGATATCCCTGCATATAGTCGATATCCAAATGAATGACATCACAAGGTATCCGAAACTCTCTCATTTTACTTGCAACTTCTCTAACATCATTCTCTGTCACGTAGCCCCATCTGGACTGCTGATATCCCAAGGTCCAAAGCTGTGGCAGCGGTGTTCTTCCTGTCAGATAGGTATAATCCTTAATAATTTCTTTGAAACCATCTGCTCCAAAATAATAGTAATCCAGATTTCCTTCATCTGCTCCGAAGAAACAATAGGCATCGTTTTCTTTAGCCATATCGAAGTAGCTGTGATAACTGTTATCGAAAAAAATACCATAGGTTCCGCGGCTGCTCTGGCTCATGAAAAATGGAATAGACTTGTATAACACCTTAAAGTTATCCTCATGAGGCATTGGATTATCCGTATTCCACATCTCATAATCGTATCCACGTTTGTTTAAGAAACCTGTCTTGTCTCCCAAACCATAGAAGCATTCATCGGCACAAACAGATTTTACAACTTCAATTTTGTAGTGAAAATCCTCCCGCATGCCCAGATCATGACCTTCCTGTTTTGCAAGATCTATCATCTCCTGTGAGAGGATGGACTGATACTTTCTCTCACCTCTGTAATCTTCACATTTTAAATTTCCCGCTCCATCATAAAAATCGATTTTGCAGTCATCATAAATTTTTGCTGTCACCTGATCAGTAGAAATCTCCAAGTGGTCTTCAATTTGTTCCACCTTTACCGCTGTATCCAGCATTTTATTTCCCTCAATTGCATTTGATTCCTGAATACTGCCATCCATAGACACAAATACATTCCATATTGTACTGGTGTATACAGATATCATAACTTCCTTTTCCACAAAGGTTACAGTCACTCTTTGTCCATCCTGTTTAAAATCCAGCATTTTTCCAAACATATTTTTTCTCCCTATTTTTTCATACTGCATTTGATAAGATACGCTTCATGTGCTTTTACCTGCAGCTCAATCCCTTTATCATCCAATGCTTGATAAGATAATTTTCTTCCAAACAGATCACAGTCTTCCTCCGGTGCACTAGCCCCAACTGCTGCCAGCGGAAGATAAATTTTGCAATCTTCCTCGTTTACAGAAATTATTGTTACATATGCTTCCCTTTCATCAAATCTGGCAATTGCCAGGATTTCGTCCTCAGCATAAAGGAATTTCATTCCCCCTTGTGAAAATGCTTCGTGTTCTTTCTTTAACCATACCAGTTTCTGATATAATCGGAAGTTATCGGTACTTTCAAAATTGCTGTCCCACGGCATGGTCCCTCGGCAGCCCTCCACTTCCTCGATCCATCCGGCCGCCTGAGCCTCGTCTCCATAGTAGATCGATGCTGCACCTACTAGTGTAAATAAGAACATCACTGCTCCCCGATACTCCGACGGATGAATCTTAGGGTTATTATGAAGTCTCGATACATCATGACTATCGAACAGATTAAACTGATTCTGCCAAATCACATAAGGCAGTTTTGCTAAATGTTCCATGATCCGGTTTTTCGCATCTTCTGCCGTCATTTTATACGCAATATTTCGTAAAATTTCATTTCTGGAGTTGAACAGATCCGGCTCTCCAAGGAACTGACGAATCACTCTTCCACATCCATAATAATTCATGGGAGAATCCCATTCCTCTCCCTGCAGGTAGTCACTGCAGTCACCCCAATCTTCTGCGAGAATATAGGCTTCCGGGTTCTCCTCTCTTATGGCAGACCGGATTTGCGGCCAGACTTCATGTGCTAACTGCACTTCATTATTTCTCGCCATTACATCTGCCACATCAAACCTCCAGCCATCGATAGAGTAAGGTGGTTTAAGCCATTTACGAAGTACTGAATCCTTCGCTTTATAAATAATATTCCGAAGTTCCTCTGAGGTATAATTTAACGTTGGAAGATCTGCATTCTCATACCAGCCCTTATAGTCCTGCGAATTTTCTTTAAAAAAGTAATATTCCCGCTCCTTTGACTCCGGATTCTGATATGCTCCCCTATGGGAATCAAAATACAAGTTGTCCCGGTTGAACCATTTGTGAGCTGTTCCGGTATGATTGATGGAAATATCCAAAATCAGTTTCATACCTGCCTCATGCAATGCAGCGGATAAATCAGCCAAAGCATCATCTCCTCCAAAATGAGGATCCACATGAAAATAATCAATACAATCGTATTTATGTACAGAAGGTGCCTGAAAAATCGGATTCAAATACACTGCTGTAACACCCAGACGTTTCAGGTATCCTATCTTTTCTTTTACTCCTTCCAGATCTCCGCCGTAGAAATCCAGACAAAATCCTTTGCTATACGGTAACGGCTTTTGATTCCAATCCTTAATTTTACTTGTAGGATGTCCATTTAAAGTATACTCCCCATCCGCCACATCATTCTTAGCATTTCCATTACAGAAACGATCTGGGAAAATCTGATAGAATACTGCATTCTTCACCCAATGCGGCTGTCTATAATCTGTAAGTAATACAAAATCATAAGTCTGATCAGGAATATAGGTGGTTATTTCTTTTTGATTATAATAGTAAATAATATCCTCACAGGCCAAATAGAACTGATACTGCATCCTGGGTTCTGTCATCTTAAGCCTGGCTGCATAATAAGTCAGTCCCTGCCTGGTGTTCTCTTTTCGCATCTCAACAAGATTTTCTGCACCATTTGGAACACTTCGCAGAAAAACATGTTTTGCCGGAGCATCTTCATACATCCGAATTCTTATCGTCACTGTCTCAAATAATTCTGGTTCAGGATTACTGACAAATTGTCTTGTTCCATCACTGTGTACACTCGTCAGCCATTGTTCCATACTCATCTCCTTGTCCTGCTCAAAATGTTTTGTATTCTTTTTCTATAGGCCTTCATTCCATCCAGGCTCTGCAGCTTCCATTCCCAGTTTGGACTTCCCACTGTACCTGGTGTATTCAATCTTGCACTATCATCTCTTTCCAGAAAATCTGCCATTGGAATAATTGCTATATCTGCACTGCTGCCGCATATATACGCAATCATTTTCCATGAAACACTCCATTTTCTTCCGCCCAGACGGGATAACCTGCGTCTGATTTTCTTCTTTTCTGATTTGCCTGCCTGATGATACCAGCCTTTTACCGTCTGATTGTCGTGGGTTCCTGTATAAATCAACTGGTTTGTCACTGCCGATTTTTTATTCAGCACGGAAAATTCTGCAATATTCATTCCTGCCAAATTAAAATGATCCCTTAATTTAAGTACTTCTGGCCTTAAATCTCCCAAATCTTCTGCTACCATATGAATTCCTGGGATTTTTTTAATAATTGTATCTAATACTTCATACCCCGGTGCTTCGATCCAGTCCCCTTCTTCTGCCGTCCTGCAGGATGCTGGAATCTTCCAGTAAGTATCAAATGCGCGGAAATGATCGATCCTTATAACATCATACAGCTGGCTGCTGTATTCCAATCTTTTTACCCAAAATTTATACTGATCCTTTTTCATATTCTCCCAATTGTAAATGGGATTTCCCCAACGCAGTCCCGTTTCACTAAAATAATCCGGAGGCACTCCCGCAATGAAGCTTGGCTTTCCTTCTGCATCCAGGAGAAAGTCCTCTCTTCCAGTCCATACATCCAGTGAATCAATTCCCACATAAAAAGGAACGTCCCCCATAATCTGTATGTTTTTTTGATTTGCATATTCTTTCAGCCTTTTCCACTGTTTCCAAAATTCAAACTGAAGAAAAATCTGATACTGTATCTCATCCACCAGATGGGAGATATCATACTTCTTATCAAGAATCCAATCTTGCTGTTCTTTAGGCCATTCATTCCAGCACTTCATATCGTTTTGTTTTTTTAATGCATAAAATACACCATAGCCATATACCCAATCCATTTTTAAAAACTTTATATACGCCGGTTCTTTTTCCTCCTGCATTTGAAAATTTTCAAAAGCTTCTCTAAGATATCTGTGTTTGTATTCTCTGACCAGATTATATTCGATTTTTTCTGGCTGACTTTCCAGATTGATTATCTCTGAAGTAATCCAGCTTTCCTTTTGTAATGCTGTCAAATCCACATATAACTCATCTCCTGCAAAGGATGAATATGGCTGATAGGGTGAATTTCCATATCCCAATGGATTGAGCGGCAATATTTGCCAGATTCCCATTCCCATCTCACTTAACTCGTCCACAAAACGATATGCATTTTCCCCAAAATCTCCTACACCACTCTTTGATGGAAGCGATGCAACTGGCATTAATATTCCTGCTGTTCTCATATTTCTCCTCTTTTCTGTCATTTAGAAAAGGCAGCCTGTGATTATCATCACAGGCTGCCTTTTCATTCATTTTAACCGGGATGCCAATTATTTACTAGCCATATATTTATTATATGCGTCTGTCTGAATCTGCATAAATTCTTCAAATCCCATCTGATTTAATTGATCGATATAGCTGTCCCACTGTTCATCAACACCGCCTTCTGTAACCCATGCAGCCTGTGTCGAAGTTACATATGCTGAAATATCTGCGTACAGAGTAGCTAAGGTACTCAACTGTTCTGCTGTATAACTTACATTTGGATATGCCTCTCCTGCATACTGTTTTAATTCCTCATCCAATTTTAACTTTGCTGCATCTCCATTTTCTGCGGCATAAGTTACTCTGTCATTGAATCCGTCTTCCACGTATTTCGGACCAAAATCTCGGAGTGAATGAATCCATGCATAAGTATCTGCTGACTCTCCATCCTTTGGTGCAAGTACGGTATAATTATCTCCGTCTTTCTCTGTTCCGATGCCAAATGAACCATAGAAGTTCTGGATGGAGGCATCGTCGGTATAAAACTTATCAATCCAGGATAATAGTTTTCCAGGATCTTTGCAAGCCGAAGTAACTACAAATTCATATCTGGCGTAATTCCAGTGTTCCGGATCGGAAGAAATATATGCATTTCCATCTGGTCCCACTAATGCCGGAAGTGCTTCGTACTGATCTGCATTTGCTCCAAAGGTTGCATCAGCTGTCCATCCTGGAGCCACACCTACTATTGGGGTCTCATTCATCAATTTTGCATCTCTCATGGATGTATCCTGTGTGAATACTTCACTGTCAATTAATCCTTCATTATAACATTGGTTCATCCATTTAATTCCTTCTTTATAGCTGTCTGAAGTTGGAATAAATACAGGATTGCCATCTTTTACTGTCAATGTGGAGGTACCATCTGCACCTAATGTTGTTCCAAATGGCAGGCAGAAGAACATTACTATATCTGCATATCCCTGTCCATATGGGATTTCATCATTAGGATCTCCGTTGCCATTGGCATCCTGCTCTTTAAATGCTTTTAAAACATCTGCAAATTCTGTATAGGTTGTTGGCATCTCAAGTCCTAAATTGTCCAGCCAAGTCTTATTAATGAACATCTGGTTTGCAACAGTTGGACGACATGGCTTCTTGGATGGCAGGCCATAGATATGTCCATCTGCAGAAGTTGCCAATGCTTTCATCGTAGAATCAGATTCCATTATTGCCTTAAAGTTTGGCATATACTCATCAATGTAATCATCTAGTGCAATAAATGTACCTGCATTCATAGTTATATCAGATTCAGAAAAACAGTTGGAACCCAGATATGCATCTGGAAGATCGCCACCTGCTAATACAACACCTTTTTGGTCTCCCCAGTCTGAATTTAAAATCGTATCCCATTTTAAATCAATACCAACTTCTTTTGCCGCATCATCTGGAAATCCCACATGATAATCTTCACCCCAGTCTGACCAGCGGACAGTTGCTACTTCATATGTATTATCACTGCCTTCTGTATTTTCAGATGCCTTGTTTCCACATCCTGCTAAAGCCCCAATGGCTATGGCCAACGCTAAGATGCTAAATAATTTCTTCTTACACATACTTTAGTTCTCCTTCTATTCCCTCAATATTTATTCCTTCACTGCACCAATCATAACACCCTGATTAAAATACTTCTGTAAAAATGGGTATAAACACATGATTGGAAGTGTTGAAATCACAATAGATGCATATTTCATCATATCTGACAGCTGTCTCAATTCTTGCGCCATCGTTCCTGTAGCTGCCCCCAGAAGCGACTGATTTGAGATTAATATTCTACGAAGAAGTAGCTGTAATGGCTGTAATTCTTCGTTTTTGATATAGATCAAAGCATTGAACCAAGAATTCCACAGACCAACCGCTGTCCACAAACCAATTACTGCTATGACAGCTTTAGATAATGGCAATGCAAATTGGAAAAAGTACCGGATCGTACTACATCCATCAATTTGTGCTGCTTCCCATAAAGATTCTGGCAATGAAGATTTAAAAAAGGTTCTCGCTACGATAATATTGTAAGTGGATACAGAAAATGGAAGCACCATAACCCAAAAACTATCTAATAATCCAAAGGAACGCACCACCAAATAAGTGGGAATCAATCCTCCGCTGACGAACATTGGAATAATATAGAAAATATTAATCCATTTTTTTCCTGCCAGATTTGATCTCGACATGGCATATCCTGCTGGAATATTCACTGCCAGTGCAATGAGTGTTCCCACTAAAGTATAAATAATAGTATTTCCATAACTTTTCCAGATCTGCGCCTGCTTGAATAATTCTTTATATCCAGACATGTCCCAGCTCTTTGGCCAGATCCAAACCTGCCCGCTAGCTACATCCGCAGGATTACTAAATGATGCAATAATAATGAACCACAATGGATAAATTACCATAAGTATCATAATGACTGCAATTATGTAAAATATTAAATTTACAACTTTATCCTGGGAGATCAATTTTGTTTTCTTTTTCATTTAATCTCCTCTCTAAAACAAGCTGGTGTCTGTTGTCTTCTTAGACAAATAATTAATAAGTAGAAGTACAATCACATTAACCAGTGTATTGAATAATCCAATTGCCGTTGACAAACTATACTGCATATTTTGGAGTCCAATTTTATACACGTAGGTAGAAATGATTTCACTGGACATAATATTTTGTGTATTCTGTAACAGATAAACTTTTTCAAAACCAATTCCCAGTATACTGCCGGCCCGCATAATTAATAGTACCAT
>DVNN01000269.1 GCA_018714325.1 Candidatus Pelethocola excrementipullorum | reverse complement strand
CTAAGAAGGTGTTTGTGATAGAATAGGGCAATAAGTGAGGTAAAATGAGATGAAACGAATCCTGCTGGCAGCAGTTAATGCCAAATATATCCACTCCAATCTGGCTGTCTATTCCCTGCGGGCCTATGCCCGAAAGAGGGGGCTTCCGGTGGAACTGGCCGAGTATACCATCAATCAGTCGAAAGACGAAGTCATGAAGGGGATTTTCCAATATAAGCCGGACGTGCTCTGTTTTTCCTGCTACATATGGAACATCTCTTTTATAAGGGAATTGATTGCTGATCTGCATAAAGTACTGCCCGGCACCGATATCTGGGTGGGAGGGCCGGAGGTGTCCTACGATGCGGTAAAGGTTTTGGAAGAAAATTCCGGAATCAGTGGTGTGATGCGTGGCGAGGGTGAGAAAACCTTCGCGGAGCTGGCTGCCTGGTTTGTGTTGAGGGAGGGGGACAGTAGTACCTGTAATGTGGATAAACATCCTGAAATCAGGGAGATCCTGGGGATAACCTATCGGGATGAACAGGGTCAGATACAGATGAATCCGGACCGGGAAATTATGGATTTAAGTGAGGCTCCATTTCCCTATGAAGAGCTTCAGGATTTCGAACATAGGATCATCTATTATGAATCCAGCAGAGGGTGCCCCTTCTCCTGCAGCTACTGTCTTTCTTCTATAGATAAGAGACTGAGATTCCGTAACCTCGAATTGGTAAAGAAAGAATTACAGTTTTTGATAGATCAGAAGGTTCCACAGGTTAAGTTCGTGGATCGAACCTTTAACTGTAAGAAGGAGCATGCCATGGAAATCTGGCAGTTTCTACTGGAATCAGACAATGGAGTCACCAATTTCCATTTTGAAATCGCGGCGGATTTGATTACCGAGGAAGAATTGGACTTACTGGCCAAGATGCGACCAGGGTTGGTACAATTGGAGATTGGAGTACAATCCACCAATTTAGAGACACTGGAAGCTATTAAGAGAAAGATGGATTTTGAGAAAGTAGGGGAGATTGTCCAAAGGATTCAGAAAAGCCATAATATTCATCAGCATCTGGACTTGATTGCAGGGCTGCCCTATGAAGATTATGAAAGTTTCTCAAAGTCTTTTCGGGATGTATACCGTCTCCATCCTCAGCAGTTGCAGCTGGGATTTCTGAAGGTGCTGAAAGGTTCTTACATGGAGGCACATCTGGAGGAGTACGGAGGCGTTTATCAGGATAAGGAACCTTATGAGATTTTAGCCACCAGATGGCTGCCCTACGAAGATGTTCTCCGCCTGAAACTGGTGGAGGAGATGGTGGAGGTCTATTATAACAGTGGACAGTTCCAAAATCTGATGAAGGCAATGGAGGAAAACTATTCCAATATGTTCCAGTTCTTTGCAGGTTTGGGAGCATATTATGAAGAGAGAGGCTATCTGAAGCTGTCACATACCAGAATCAGGCGTTATGAGATTCTGCTGGGCTTTTTGGAGGAGAAGTTCCCCGAGGAAATTCAGAAGTACCGGGAACTGGCAGTATTGGATGTCTATGCCAGGGAGAATGCAAAAAGCAGACCGTCTTTTGCGGCTGATCTGGGTGAGTATAAAGATCGGCGGAGGAAATTCTTCCGGCAGGAAGAGGAAACGAGAGAATTGCTTCCCTCCTATGAGGGATACGATTGGAAACAGATGATGAAGATGACCCATGTGGAAATCCTCTCTGCGGTATCTAAAGAGAGGAAGGCAGTTTTATTCGATTATAAAGTACGAGATCCATTGACCGGATCTGCCCGTCAAATCGACGTGACAGATTGCATGGATTGGAACTGATAAAGGATGTGTTTCACAGTCACTGACCACAAGGATAGAAAGTGAGGCGTTGCCTTATGGCGACAAAAAGAACAAAAGAGATACTGGCTCTGCTCGATGAGGAGTATACCACAGAATACAAGTGTTACCTGAACCATGAAAACCCAGGGCAGCTTCTGATTGCCACCATGCTTTCCGCACAATGCACCGATGCCAGGGTGAATATTGTGACCAAGGATCTTTTTGTAAAATATCCTGATATAGAGTCTTTTGCCCATGCGGATTTAAAGGAGCTGGAGCAGGACATCAAGTCCACCGGCTTTTACCACAACAAGGCCAAGAATATCATCGCCTGTGCTCAGAAGCTTTGTGCGGAATATGGGGGTGAGGTGCCCAAAGATCTGGAGGCCCTGACCTCCCTTCCGGGAGTAGGGCGTAAGACGGCCAATGTGATCCGGGGCAACATCTTCCATGAACCCAGTGTGGTAGTGGATACCCACGTGAAGCGGATTTCCAGAAGACTGGGCCTTGCGAAAGAAAATGATCCGGAGAAGATTGAGTTTGAACTGATGAAGGCTCTGCCGAAAGAGCACTGGATTCTTTATAATATACAGATCATTACCTTTGGAAGGCAGATTTGTTTTGCCAGAAGTCCCAAGTGTGAGGAGTGTTTCCTCACAAAATACTGTACAGAGTATAAAGGTGGAAAGAAGGCAAAATCATGATGAATACATTTGTGGCGCTGGATCTGGAAACCACAGGACTTCGCCCTAAATATGACCGAATATTGGAAATCGGAGCATTGAAGGTAGTGGATGGTGAGGTGAAGGATACCTATAAGACCTTTGTGAATCCGAGGATGAAGATCCCCAGGCTGATTACGGAGCTTACGGGAATCACCCAGGAGATGGTGGAGGGACAGCCCCAGCAGGAAGATGCAGTGAAAGGTTTTCTGGATTTCTGCTCTGATCTGCCGCTGCTCGGACACAATATTCTCTTTGACTATAGTTTCCTAAAACATCAGGCGGTCAATCTGTCCGTAACATTTGAAAAGCAGGCAGTTGATACATTAGCCGTCGCCCGCCGGGCATTCCCAGGATTGCCCAGCAGAAGCTTGGAATCCATGTGTTCCTACTATGCCATCGACAGGGAACATGCACACCGTGCCTATGATGATGCAAGAGCTTCCATGGAACTATATAGATATTTATGGGAAGAGTTCGGAGAGAAAAATTCATCCTGGTTTGAAGCCAAACCATTGATTTATAAGGTGAAACGGCAAAATCCCATGACACCGGCACAAAAACGGTACTTGAATGATTTGGTAAAATATCATAAAATAGAATCTAGCATGGAGATAGAAAGTCTTACGAAGAATGAGGCTTCCAGAATGATTGATCACATCATTCTGACACATGGCAGGATAGAGAGGTAGAAGAATATTATGATGGATCCTAAAAAGAGAAAAGTTGTTGCAGGAGTAATTGCAGTTATGCTGATTGTAGCCATGATCGTTCCGATGGTCCTGGGTTATCTGATGTAATGCTGCATCGAGTTTTTGACACCATAAGAAACAGGAGATACAGATGAAAAAAACTGGAATTGCAGGTGTAATTCTGGCTGCCTGCCTGTCGTTGCTTGGAGCGGTATCCGTCTACGGAGAAGCCGAAGGTGGACAAGAGCGGGCTATGGAAGGCGTTTATATTGAAAATATCAACGTATCCGGCATGGCAGAGGAAGAAATCACCAATGCTATACAGGGCAAGATAGAGGAATTATCCCAGAGCCATATTGAATTCTATGTGGGAGGTTCCGGAGTCGCGGTTACGGCAGGGGATTTAGGACTGAACTACACGAATGATACAATCGTCCGTCAGGCGCTGGAGGTCGGTCAAAAGGGAAATGTCCTGCAGCGGTTTGAAACAACACGCACCATGGAAGAGAAGGGGCCACTGGTTCTGGAACTTCAATATGCGGTGGATGGCGATAAGGTAAGAACCGTGGTGGAAGAGCAATGCGTTGCACTCAATCATTCCGCGGTAAATATGTCCTTAAAAAGAGAAAGTAACGGATCATTTACGACGGTGGCAGGACAAGACGGGGCTTCCTTGAAAGTGGAGGAATCCATACAGACCATTCAGAATTTCTTCTCCAGGGAATGGA
>DVNN01000268.1 GCA_018714325.1 Candidatus Pelethocola excrementipullorum | reverse complement strand
GGACGGTTGCCTTTGAGTACATCCACCATATCCTTTATTTTGAGCTTTTCTTTCTTCATATTCGTTCCGACAAAGTTTTCCGGCTTATCAAACTCCGTAATACCAATACATGTCAGAACAATACCTACTGCAGAAAGCCCTACACACACCCAACAGGCAGCTGCCAGAAATTCCAGATTAAATCCGCCAAATTTAGGCATAAGCTTCATATAGAATACAAGATTCAGGGTTATAGGCACCAGATAATTAAAAATCGTACTGTAGACACCGATCATAGGACGCTGCCTTGGGTCATTGGTCATCAGCGCATACAATGTCTGTACCGTCATGTTGAACAAGGTATATCCAATGATATAAAGAACATACAGGAGTATAAAAGTTACAGTACCCCTTCCTTTCCCTGCTGCCCAGTTATACATCATAAGCAATGCAAGAACCATGATCGCCCAACCGCTAATCATCAAGATACGCACCTTACCGAAACGAGTATTAACTCTGTCATAAAGGAACGCAAGCATGGGATCGGTAATTGCATCAAAAATACGGGTAAAGGTCAGAATCCCTCCTACTGCCATAGTCGAAATACCAAAACCGATACTTGCCGTATAGTTTGCAAGACCTATGAGAGAATAAAACCCCATTCCAATAAAAGCGCTGGTAGATACCATAATAATCTGCCATAATTTTGCGCGTCGATACATCACCCCATCGGCGCCGCCTTGACCTGATCTGTTTTGAGACATAATTAAATCCTCCTTCAATATATCTTAAGTTTTTTGCCATACTATTATTATAGAGAAAACTAAAATTACCCCTGTTTAAAAATTGCTGATTTTGTTTAATGTTTCATGTACTTTATCTTCTTTTTTGTAAAATAAAAGGAAATGCCGGAAGCCCATTTTCATTAAAAAGAGAAACCTGATAATAAGGTGTCTGGGCAAAAACAGCAGTAATTTCATTTGATATAATGGCTTCTTTTATGAAAACTGTTAGCGTATCTTCGTTTACACTCCATCCGGTAATCTCACACTTCTCTTCACCTGTATAAATCTCCAGTTCCTGAAATTCCTGCCCTTCCAGATGAAGGCTGACAGCATTGTCAAATCGAATACATATCTGCTTATCCTGTACTTTCATTTCCACAGCGATAGGAGCGTCCCCCTGCACCGCTTCCCCATATACATGCTGTCTTGCACTCAATACCATGCGTATTCCTATTGGCTGCTTATTTTTGGGATGAATATCAAACCTGTTTCCACAATCTGAAGTGGAAATCATATGCACATTATCAATATGCTCCCATGCATCAAACTGTTGTTTCCTGAGTTCCGGGAATTTATCCCCCCTGCACTGCATCCAGCTTTCAAAAGGTGCAAGCTGGGCATATATGACCGGAAGCTCCTCTGCCCAGTCCTTCCGAAGCTGCTCCACCAATCGGGTAAACAGTTTTTCATAAATTTCAGGATGCGTGTCATCACTTTCTCCCTGATACCAGATGACTCCCCTGATGGTAAAGCCTGCAGCCTTTGACAGCATGGACTCATACAACCCGCAGGGGCGATTCTCATCATGCGGGCCTGTTACCATAAAACTCTCCTGTGACATGCCGCTGTTTTCTGCCGTTCCCCCCTGCATTTCCATGCCTGCTCCAGCTGCCAGCTTTCCTACATGCTGCATCACCTGTTCCATCGTTACCGTATTTTTCATCATAAAATCGTTGATCATTTGAGAGAAAGGGCTTCCCATTCCCTTTCTCTTCGCATAGTTTATCTGGTAGTATGTTTCCATATCCAAATGTGCAAGATTCTCTTCATACTCACGCAGATATACTGCCAGTTCTTCGTCCGCCTCTAACATTTCCCGGCTGATCCATGCTGATGCTGAAGTTCCTCCCCAATTACAGCTGACTATTGCCACCGGTATGTTATAATGCTTCCGCAGCTCCATTGCAAAATATGCTGCTACCGCCGAAAAACTTCCAATCGCCTCCGGAGTAAGACATCTCCAGCAGTTCCAGTCCTGATTACTTTTCAGCCCCTCTTCTTCCTCCCCTTCAAAGGAATACTTTGCCACTTCATAATAACGTAAATGCTCATCCGGCCGGCTGCTTTTCATTTCTTCAAACTGACTGTCATACTTCATGGGAAATTCCATATTGCTCTGTCCGCCGGCAAACCATACCTCCCCAAAATCCACATTTCTGAGCACAACATCATTTCCTATCCGGACAGTTACATTCTGTGCTGCTTCCTGTGGGGGAAGAAAAAAAGCAAAATCTCCTTGCGGTAGTTCTCTTTCAGCAACTTCCTTTTCATTCATATAAATAGTTACCGTCTTCACTTCTGAACTGGTTCCCCATACTTTGCATGGCTTATTTCTCTGAAACGTCATGCCATCTTGAAATATTTTTGCTAATTTGATCATAGACTCTCCTTGTTTACTTGTTCTATCTCTGTCTTTTGAATGTCAATGGATCACAAATCACTTCATCTTTGATTGGGAATCATGGAAAGCTGATCGTTAACCTGCTCTATTACTTCTTCAGGCATATGAGCATACTCCAATATCTGCCTCAGTTTCATTCCTGATGCCATAGACATCATCTCCGGAGTCATCTGCGGAGCTTCCTGCCCTTCCGGTTTTTCCTGTTTCCCTGCGCCCCCCAGAAAATCTTCCACAACCTTCCACCCTTCCGGATTTCCCATTACGTAACCAAAGGTACAGTCAACGGATAAAAACTCTCCATCATTATCCGTCACATGCGCCTTGCATACGGGCTTTGTCATTTCGCCGTTTCCAAAATCCCCAAATACCTCTTTCAACCACCCGATAGAATCGGACATCCAGTTAGGAACACGTGAGGAAATAGCTGTATCACGACTCTGAACAGAAGTATCGCATGTTGAAAATCCATGAGGTCCATAGGAATAAATATGGCTTTCAAACGAAATATCCGCCTGCACCAACGCTTCCATAAATCGGATACTGTTCATAACAGGAACAATTTCATCTGTCCGTGTTGCAAATATAAAACAGGGACAGGTATTTTTATCCACACAGGAAATTGTATCCGGCGCAGTAGCACAGCAGCCTTTCACATCGGAACCTGTCACCGGATATCCCAAAATTGCTGCATTAGGACGATTCTCTGACATTGTCGCCGCTGCTGCCGCCAAATGCCCTCCCGCTGAAAACCCAATTACTGCAACTTTATCGGAAAATACTTTCCACTCTTCTGACCTCTTGCGGATCATTTCCATTGCCTGTTCATAATCCTGCAGGGGATTCGGCCACACAGAATGTTTCCCAACCGAATATCTAAGGATAAAAGCCTGATATCCTGCTTTGAGATAAGGCATTGCGACCGGATCAGCCTCTCTTTCAGAGCAGAACTGATATCCGCCGCCGGGAAGAATTAAAACTGCCGGGCGTTTGCAGATATTCCGGAATTCTCCCCCGGTATCCAGAAGATAGGCCGTTAATGACACTTCTCTTGCTTCATTCAATACAATTTTTTCTACTTTCATGTTCTCGATTCTCCTATGATAATGTAAATTCTAAAATATCAATACTGCCCTCTCCTTGATAGCGAAGGAACAGTGGACAACGCGAAACTGCAATATCTGTCCTCTCCGCAACAATCCGTTCAGGCGTAAAATCCGTTTCGGATACCGCCCAGTCATCGCTTTGCGAAAGCAGTATTTCTGCAACAGCTTCTCCGGATTCTCCGTTTAAGATTTCAAGCTTCCCTCCGGCGCCGCGGGTTACTACCGAAAGATGTCTGGTATTGGTCATATCAAAATATTTGTAACCTGCCTGGCTGCCATCCTCAAGCCCTGTAATATAGGAAACCGGCGCATCCTTTGCTGTCTCCCCATTAATCTCCGCCCCTTCCGGCTCCGGCGGATCATAATCCGGCCCATCCTGTGTCACACATGGACCTGTCATCGCCATCGGGTTAAACATTTCTCCAGCTGGTTTCCCCATCAGTACACAGGCGATATATGCTGGATAAGTCCCACTTCCTTTCAACGGACCGTCATTAAGACCGCAGCTTGTGGATTCTACCATATCGATGGTTCCATCCGGATGAATGGTGATCTTCTCAGCCACACCTTGTCTGGAAAAAGGGCTTCCATTTGTCACACGATGATCAAAAATATACCATTGTTCTTTTATGCATACCAGACCTCCATGACTGTTTCCCATTGGATAAGAGGCCTGCATAAGACTGCGTCCCTGATAACCAATATTACTGGAACAATGAATTGCCCCCTTATGAACAAAATCTCTGTCTGGGAAACGGCTCATGGAGTAGTTCAGCCCCGTCATGTTTGTTGCCGGATAAACAAGATAATACCATTCCCCAATATGCCGTATGGATGCCCCCTCAAAAAAATTCGGTTCTGTATATACCCATTTTGCAGGAAGGAGAATTTGGGGCTTACTTATCACCGTAAGCATATCTTCAGCTAATTCCATCACGAAGCAGCCCTTAATCTCATGTCCGTATTGTCCGTTCTCCGGCTGGCTGCTACCTGTATAAAGCCATATTCTTCCGTCATCATCCACCAGAACTGCAGGATCAAAGGTAAACCATTCTTCAGGTTTGGTTCCGTAAGCATGCCCGTCCGGCAGGCTCACATCTCCCAGATACTCATATTTCCCTGCCGGTTTATCACAAACTGCCACCGAAATAATGCTGGAATTCACTACAAAGTAATAGAGATAATACCGCCCATCCGGTCCCTGCACACAATCCGGAGCATAATATGCCTGATTACGTGTATTCCACGGTGTCTGATCTTTCCGGAAAATTACGCCTTCATATCTCCAATCTGACAAGTCCTCCACTGGTGCAGACCATGCCACATAGTCGTTTTCACAATACCCTTCGGCACCAAACCTGTCATGACTTCCAAAAATATACAACCTGTCCCCAAATACTCTGGGCTCCCCATCCGGAATATATTCCCACGCCGGCAGATAGGGATTATATGCTTGACGTTTCATCCTCATCATCCTCCTTCTAAAACTTACTTTTCTTTCACATGAATAGACACTTCTTTTGTACCAAGTCCCTCTCCGCTTACTTTTACTAATATGTTTCCTGACTTTTCACCTGCACGGATTACCGCCTGTGCTTTCCCATAGTAAGTTGTATGCTGCCTGCTATGGAAATCTTCTCCCATATTCGGTCTGGCAGAACCAAACGCCTGTAGCGTGCCCGCACCGCTTACCTCTATCGATATAGGCATATCCTCTGATGATTTCGTGATTCCATCTTCACCTATAAGATCAATGTTCAAATAACACAAGTCCTGTCCGTCTGCCGTCAGTTCCGTCTTCTCTGCATTAACAGCCAAAACCGTTTTACCTTTCGCTGTCTTTAATGAGCTTCGGGAAATTTCCTTTCCCTGTACATCATAAGAAACCGCTGTAATCGTGCCTTCTTCATAACGCACCTTTTTAAAGACTGTCTTGCATTCTTTTGTTGTTTTTCTTCCGTAAGATTTTCCATTGACAAGCAGTTCTGCCTCTGCTCCGTTTGAATAAACTGTTACCTTGGTTTTTCTTCCTTCACAGCCACTCCATGACCAGCTTCCCACGGCATCCGTATCACGCCACATAGACACAGACCCCAGATCCCCGGCATGTGTCAATGGCTCCACACCGATTCCGGGCGTATTCGTTAATCCCCAGATAAGTTTGTTCCACTGCACCTCAGGACGGATTTTCCCACAGATATCAATAACACCGCAGCCGGCGGAAATAATCGGCGCATCATTCCCCGGTTTTTTAAAGCTTTTGTATCGGACTGTCCCGATACCAGCCTCGCCAAGATAATCCCACCCCGTCCACATGAAATCTCCTATTACATGCGGAAGCTTTTTCACAAGCTGCCAGTTTTTGTATAGATTTTTAGGAAGTGTCTCCGAACCGACAATCACACGGTCGGGATGCAGATCTTTGTCAATCTCATAGCGGGAAGCCGCATAATTGTATCCTCCGATATCAAGGCTTGCGAACGCTTCCTCTGTTGCTTTATCCGCCGCCGGTTTGGCTGCCATTTTTTCAATCATTCCGCCGGCCATATTCATCAACATGTTGAAAAAAGTACTGGTAGGAGCATTGTCCATCGTCTGGCTTCCATTCTGGTTTTCTTTCTTCTTCCCCTTTTTATCTTTCTTTTCACCGTAAATACCTCCTCCTTTTGCCGTCATACTGCAAAGCATAAGGTTAACTCCCAGAGTTACCGGTCTTGACGGGTCAATACTTCTTGCAAACTCAGCCATTTTCCGACAGTACTCCTGACCTTCCGGCAACGCAAGCTCCGAAATTTCATTACCAATCGAATTCATGATCACGCTTGGATGGTTATAATTTTTAAGCACCATCGCCCTTAAATCCTGCTGCCAGTTCTTTCTAAAATCAGTGTCGGCGTAATCATATGGATTTTTATGTATCAACCATTGATCTGCAAATTCGTCCATGACATACATACCAAGTTTATCGCATGCCAACAGCAAATCCTTTGATGCAGGATTGTGGGAACACCGGATAGCATTAAAACCTGCCTCCTTCAAAATACGTATTCTACGCTCTTCTGCTTCTTGAAAAGAACATCCTCCAAGGATACCATTATCATGGTGAATACATGCTCCCCTAAGAAGCACTTCTTTCCCGTTTACCAGAAAGCCTTTTGTATCCCACGACAATGTCCGGATTCCCAGAAATCCTTTTACACAATCAACTGCTTTTCCATCATTAATCAATTCTAACTGATATTCATATAAGTAAGGATTCTCTGCGTCCCAAAGCTGCGCTTTCGGTATGTCCAGTGACAACTTTGCCAATGAGTCCTTGACCTCTGTCAGACCTTCAGCAATTTTCCTGCCCTTGTCAAATATTAATGCTCTCAGCTGTTCCCCGCCCGTAACGTCAGCCTCAATTTGTATCCTGTCAATTTCCGGTGTTGTGATTTTTACTCCCTCCGGCTGAATATAACACTCCTCTCCCACATAAAGGTTCACTTTACGATAGATTCCACTGCCGGAATACCATCTGCTGTTCGGGCATTTTGAATTATCAGCAACCACTTTAAGCTGATTGCTCTCTCCATATACAAGACCATTCTCTAACGGCACATAGAAATTAGAATACCCGTATATATTTGTGCCCGTAAGCTGTCCATTCAGATATACCTGCGCCTGCTGATAGATTCCCTCGAATTCCAATATTATCTTTTTGCCTTTCCATTCAACCGGTGCTTCAAAAGACTTCTCATAGACGTATGTTCCACCCGGAAAGTATCCACATGCCCCTGCCGTAACTGATTCTCTGCTTCTCTGCTCATAAATCATGGCATCATGGGGAAGATCTACTTCTTTTTTATCCTTTTCATGCCCTTCCTTATAAAATATCCACCCTAAATTAAAATCTGATTTGATCATACCTTCTCTTCCTCCCATCTTTATAATACTTTCTCGGAATCTCTAGCCCTTATTCCACAAGGCTTTCAGATTCTATTTTTATAAAATCACCCACTTTTTTACCAAAAAACCTTGACAAATCGTCAAAAATTTGTGGCGACGCCAATTGATTATATTAATTTATTTCAATTGGAGGCGATTTTAATGTTACCTATTATTTCTGGTGGTCATTCCACCTACCAAGATACTTTCGTATCTGATTTTTATGCTATTTATCCTGATCCCTTTGCTCTGTCTAAAAGCACTTGGAACATAATTACTGAGTTCTGGTATCTGGATTTATCCCAAACTGATTCTTTATTAATGGACACTTATTCCAAGTTTGGTCCTCATCCTCGTCAACCTTCCTGTATGCTGCGTTCTTATCTGCTTTCTATCAAGCTAAAAATTACTTCGATTACCAAATGGTGTTCCATGCTGAAAGAATGCCCTTTATACGCTATACTTAGTGGTTTTCCTGTAGATGATACACCAGGCATTGGCACTTTTTACGATTTCTTTTCACGACTTTGGGCATCAGATTCAAATAACCTTTCTCCAAAAGAACGATATACAAAAGAAAAAGTTAAAAAGGGCAAAAAACATGGGGATAAAACACCGCTTGGTACAAAAATGACCTGTGAAAACTTATTACCTTTTCTAGTAAAACATCCTATTAAGAATACCCATCCTTTTAAGCTTATTTTTAAGCTTTATCAGCAACAGTTTTTAAATGTCTCGGTAGAAAAAGGTCTTATAGATTCTAAACATTTGTCTATAGCTGGTGACGGTACTCCAGTCCGAACCTCTTCACTCCTTAGGAAAAAACGTATCTGTAGCTGTAAACAAAATGGGATTACCAAGTGTAAATGCAAACGACTTTTTTCTCAACCAGACTGTAACAGTGGTTGGGATTCTTCTAGAGAATGTTACTTCAACGGTTATCATTTATATATGTTTGTTGCTTCTGATTCCTATAGTGATTTACCTGTTTTTCCTTTGCTTGAACTCGCCGTTGCGGTCGCGCGGAATCTGGAGATGAAGTTCCCCGTACTCGGTCTTGACCGTACGGTCATAGGAGCCGTTACGAGAATTACCCGTGTTAAAACCAATGCGATCGTACTTTTCGT
>DVNN01000267.1 GCA_018714325.1 Candidatus Pelethocola excrementipullorum | reverse complement strand
TGAGGGATATTTCAGCAAAGTATTCAAAAAGTATACAGGGTTGTCTCCGGGCCAATATGAGAAATTGACTTCAAATCTGGAAATGAAAAAGGAAAACAGCAGGGACATCTGAAATGTATTCGGTAGTCCCTGCTGTTTTCGGTGACAGGTCGTCTATAGAAATGATTAAGCATGCTTGAGACGGCGTTATCAATTATGTGTTGCTACGGTCTTTGTGGTCCATCTTTTAGAACGCCATCGAATTAGGTATGCACTACCCCTGAAGAACTCATCCATGGCAAAGGCAATCCAGCATCCGGCCAATCCCAATCCGAAGTGTATTCCCAGGATATAAGAGAATAGAATGCTCATGATCCAGCAGGAAATCATGGAGATAACCATAGGATAGACCACATCGCCCGCACCCCGCAGTGAATTTTCTTCCACATGATTGAAACCTCTGCCTATTTCCACCAGAATATCCAACATCATTAAGTTTCTTCCCATGGAGATGATTTCCGGGTCAGAGGTAAATAATCCGAGTAAAGGTTCTGCAAAAAAGTAAATTAGCAGAGACAGTACCAGATTGGAGGTGATGGTGATCTTCAGATTCTGAAGATTCAGCCGGTAAGCCTGCTCGTATTTTCCCGCCCCGGAAAGCCAGCCAATCAGCAACGACGTGGACAGACCCAGACTCATGCCGAATACGTAGACATAAAATACGATATTGGACACATAAATCTTCGTAGAGATTGCCGCCACACCCAGTATTGCAACGATGGAAGTGGATACCACCTGGGAAAGGTTATAGGAGATAGAACTTATCCCGCCGGGAACCCCTACCTTCAGCATGGTTTTGACTATCTTTAATGTGTCCAGATTCTTACTTCGGAAATTCAGATTCAACGGTACCTTTTTCAGGAATACCAGAATCATGAGAAGGCCAAAGCACTGGCTGCATACATAGGCAATAGCGATTCCCGATACACCGGACAGAGGAAGCTCAATGGGCCGGAAGATGATCAGGTAATCCAACAAAGCAATCATACAGTTCATGGACAGGGAAACGCATACAGAAATCTTTGGTTTCCCATAACTTCGAAAGATTCCGGAGATACTGGATGTGACCGCCTGAAAAAAGGAAAACTGCACGGCAATTCGGAAATAAGTAACTGCATAGTCCAGCACCTGTCCTTCCAGATGCATCAATCCCAGTAATGGCCTTGCGGACAAGGAAAGTATGGTGCCCAACACAAGGCTTAAAAGACCGTTTAAAATGATGGAGGCAAATGCCGCATCGGAGGCCTTTTCCGTGTAACCGGCACCCAGATTATGATTGATGACAATAGAGGCACCGGTGCCAATTACGGTAAAAAAGGTAAGAATCATCCCCAAAAGCTGGGTGGCGGATCCTACGGCCGCCACCGCGTGATCAGAATATTGAGAAAGCATAAGGGTATTGATGGTTCCCATCATGTTCAAAAGCAGCATCTCCGTAAAGAAGGGGATAAAGATCCTGGATAATGTCAAGGTACCCTGAGGCGTTGAAACACGACTCAAAGATTTATCGTAGTGAAAAAAGCGCATGTTGGTCCCTTTCTATATTTGTGATGTTGGGGGCAAAAGCTGCTATGTCCGTTGCCTATTGAAGGGGGAGCGGCAACACAGCTGTTTTTAAATTCTCACCGGTAACAGTGACGGATGTTTTGAGGGCGGTATTCTCCGGTCTTACATAGATCAGGAGCTTACCATGACAGACCCGGCGGTAAGGGGCACTGTAGTCCGTGACATCCCCCAGGTCTCCATTTTCCAGGCCCACAAGCTGGCCGTTTTCAACGGTTACGTCCAGAAGGGTGGAGTCGGAAAGCACCGGATTGCCATCTGAATCCTGCACGGTTGCCTCTATTTGGTAGAGGGGTGATTCTTCTGGTGACCAGGCGAAATCCTTCCAGCATTCCAGAGCGATCTGACACGGAGACATCGTGGTATGTAGTGTATGGGATACCTGGGTATCAGCATCACAGCCTTGTGCCCGCAATATGCCTGGATGGAAGCGGGTAGTAAAGGTGATGGAATCATCCTGATCCGATCTTTTTGAGAAGATCCCAAGACTTTCCTCGTTGAGAAAAACCTCTGTCCGATCCAGATTGGTGTAACATTTTACCAGAACCAGCTCTCCTTCAGGATAATTCCAGGATTCATGGACGGTGGTATCTTCCCCCTGATCATCTGCGGCAAATGCCGTAGTCAGATGGACCATGGGTTCAAAAGCCCAGAAACTTTGACGTCGGTAATAGCCGGGCTTCTCAAAGCCCGCCAAAGTGAGCAGACCGGCGCCGGAACCGTGAATCGGCCACCCATGGGCTTCCCCCAGATAGTCAATACCTGTCCAGAGAAATTGGCCTGAAATATAAGGATTTTCCGTAACAGCCCGCCAGGCGGCCAGACTGTGACCATTTTCGCTGCCGATAAAAGGCATCTGTGGATATGTACGGTGACTTTCCTCATAAAGATGTTCCTTATAGTTATAGCCGGCCACATCCAGGTCGTCCAGAAATCCTAGTTTGGCGGAAAGCTCCGGAAATGCGGCGGCAAGTGTTACGGGGCGGGTAAGGTCATTGTCTCTTACAATCCGTCCCAGGTTCCGGGCAATCTCAGACAGCCGTTTGGCATTGGGACGATGGGGATTATACTCCCTTTCCGCCGCCGGTTTGTTGGCATCATTATTTCCTGTCATCGTATTAAATGAAGGATGACAATAAGGGTCATTGGGATAATCGATTTCGTTGCCGATGCTCCACATAATCACAGAAGGATGGCAGCGGTCCCGGCGGATTAATGTGGTCAGATCCGCTTTATGCCACTGTGGAAAGTCCAGGTAATACCCCTGATGTTTCGGCGGGTAGACGTTATGTCCGGTACTCCACTTGTTTTTTGGCCCTTCCCATTCGTCAAAGGCCTCGTCAATAACCAGAAATCCCATGGAATCACAGAGGCCATAGAGCTCCGGCATATGAGGATTGTGACTCATACGGATGGCATTGCACCCCATGGCCTTTAATTTCTCTAAACGACGGCGCCAGACAGAGGGAAGTACCGCCGCCCCCAGGCATCCTGCATCATGATGGAGACAAACTCCCTTAATCAGGGTATTGACGCCATTCAGGAAAAAGCCCTGATCCGGGTCAAAAGAAAAACTGCGGATTCCCACAAACCTGGTGTCCGCCAGGTATTCCAGTATGGTGCCATCCGGGTACTCTACGTGAAACCAGGTCTCCAGCCTATATAAAGATGGGTGATCCATGGACCAGAGAAGAGGAGATTCCACACTGCCGTTGGTCTCTAAAATCTTTTCTCCGCCGGCGGGAAGCAGTATATTCGCAGTTGACTGAAACTGTGTGTTGCCGTTGGAGAGTTTATTTGTAACAGTTAATCTGACATTTACATCAGATGTATTGCACACTTCGTGATTAACTGTGAATAGTGCGTGTTCACTGGTTGCCTCGGGGGTGGTGAAGAAGATGCCATCAGGTATCAGATGAACAGGTTCTTCGACCACCAGTTGTACCTTTCGAACGATGCCGGAACCGGTAAACCAGCGAGAATCGGCGATGTCCCTGTGATCTACCTGAACGCTGATTACGATGTCTTGGTCATAAGAAATCTGGTCTGAGATATCGCAGAAAATCGGCAGATAACCATTTGGACGACCGCCCAGATAGTAGCTATTACACCAGATTTTACTATTCTTGTAGATGCCGTCAAAAACCAGGGAAATCTTTTTCCCTTTCCAGTCTTCCTGTGGGGTAATCCGGATGCGGTACCAGCCAATTCCCCCGGCCAGATAGCCGGTTCCGCTGGAGTGTTCCCGGGAAAAGGGCTGTGTCACCGACCAGTCATGAGGGAGGGTCACGTTAGCCCAGGCGGAGTCATCAAACCAGGACTGCCAGGCATCGGCACAGTCGCCTAAGTGAAATTTACAGTTGTCTGTTATAAGATAAGTTGTTTTATTCAATGATAAATACCTCCATAGTTCGTACGTATTCTTATTATAGAGAGTCGATGGGGAAAAACAATGGAAATTAGAGATACTTATTGTAAAATAGCGACTTTTTCTTCGAAAATATTGTAAAATCAAATATGATATAGTAGAATGAAAACAAAAAAATGAAATCGGTTTCAAAAAAATAGAACAGCCGAGTTAGCGGAGGGATTTTTATGACGAAACAAAAGGGAGCAGGATACTTATTCGTACATTTTACCGGAGAATCACCTGAGGGAGAGCAGATTTACTTTTCCCTCAGTCAGGATGGCCTGCATTGGCAGGATATCAATGAGAAAAAACCTGTATTAAGATCTAAGATTGGAGAGAAGGGAGTAAGGGATCCTTACATCGTAAGATCACGGCTGGATGGCTGTTTCTATATCATAGCTACCGATCTTCGGATTGCCAGTGGAAAGGGCTGGGAAGTGGCTCAGTATGAGGGGAGTACACAGATGATTATCTGGCGTTCCGAGGATTTGATTCACTGGAGTGAGCCCTGGACTTATCAGGTGGATGTTCAGGGAGCGGGCTGTGTATGGGCGCCTGAGACTATATATGACCCAGAGGAAGGTGCATATCTGGTGTTCTGGGCCTCCATGGTACGAGAGCCTGGAGACGAGGAAGCGAAGCAGAGAATCTACTGTTCTTACACCAGAGACTTTAAGGATTTCACCCCGTCCAAGACGTACATAGAACGGGATCACCATGTGATAGATACCACAATTATTGAAGAAAATGGAACCTTCTACCGCTTTTCAAAAAATGAAACCACAAAAAACATACGTATGGACTGTGGCAAATATCTCCAGGGAGAATTTACAGAAGTGGCAGCGGAAAATCTTAACGCTCTGGAAGGGGTGGAAGGACCTGCCGCATTCCCCATAAAGGAAGAGGTATGCCTTATGGTGGATCGATTCGCGGAAGGTTTAGGGTATCTTCCTTTATTAACTTCTAATTTGGAAAAGGGTGACTTTCAGGTACTGGATTCCGGAAGCTACGATATGGGAGAAAACCAGAAGCGTCACGGTTCCGTTCTGGTTCTGGAAGAAGGCGAATATCAAAGATTGATGGAGCGCTGGGGAGAAGAATGAGCATAGAGCGATGATGAATGGTGTAACCGGTAAAGGTTAGGCCATAAGTCATTTTTATATAGAACTTAAAGGAGAAGAGAGATGCAGAAGTTTTTAGATGAATCAGAAAGCAAGTGGGTGAGTGAAACATTTGCTAAAATTAATGAGAAGATGGAAGCGGAATGTGATAGAATAGGAAATAAAATCCCCTATATCTCCGAGCAGGGACAGTATGCCCGGGATTGGGGTGAAAAGGAGATTGCCTGGTGGACAAATGGATTCTGGGGAGGAATCATGTGGCAGATGTATCAGGCCACGGGCATGGACTTATATAAACAAAAGGCCATTAACGTGGAGGAGCGTCTGGATCGATCCTTGGTGGAGTATGAGGGATTGTACCATGATGTGGGATTCATGTGGATGCACACGGCAGTGGCGAACTACCGCCTTACCGGCAACCGTCAGTCCTATATACGGGGACAGCATGCGGCCAACCTTTTGGCCGGCAGATTTAATGTACTTGGCAACTTTATTCGTGCATGGAATGACGATAAGGCCGGATGGATCATCATCGACTGTCTGATGAACCTGTCACTGCTCTACTGGGCCAGTGAGGAGACAAAGGATCCCCGCTTTGCGGCCATTGCCAATAAACATGCGGATACCGCGTTGGAGAAGATCCTGCGCCCTGACGGTTCCTGCAACCATCTTGCCATCTTAAATCCGGAGAATGGAGATCTGCTGGGGGCGCCGGGCGGCCAGGGATATGGAGAAGGGTCCTCCTGGTCCCGTGGTCAGGCCTGGGCAATCTATGGATT
>DVNN01000266.1 GCA_018714325.1 Candidatus Pelethocola excrementipullorum | reverse complement strand
GTAAGAATAGTTCTGATATTCAGATGGAAAATGACGTATTGATTGCATTTGGTACTGTGGCAAACGCTATACCGACGAAGATCAATGATGTTCCACTTCGGCCATGGCCTCTGATTAAGTATAAGGACGTAAATCCTGGTATAACAAATACGGACGAAAGAAATGGATGGTTGATTTTAGGAAAGCCCAGATATCAGGTCATGTACAAGGGAACAGGTTTCCTGGAAGAAGACAGGGATGAGGTTACCGGACTTGTAACATATGATTTAATGAACATGGGTTTTCCATCCATCACAAGCCCTGCAGATACTACTTATTATTACACTGAGAGCGATCCTTCACTGATAGAAGACATCTTTGCTGTTCCGGACAATCCAGGATACGAGTTTTTATACTGGGAACTCTATTCTACCGTTGAAGAGGTGGATGAGAATGGTCTGTTACAGAAAGATAAATGGATTCCTGCAGATGAAATTGCTAATACAGCTTTGCCTCCATTTGAGAATAAGTGGGAGGCGGGAGATCAGATTAAGCTGATGGAGTTTTTGAAGGAAGGGCGATTGGATAAAAGCAATTCCAAGATGCTGATGTTGATTCCAGTATACAAAGCCAATTATGTATGTAAGATCGGCAATAAAGGATATCTGACATTAGCCGATGCCTTTAATGCAATCAATACAAATAAGGCAACTCCAGAATTGGATGGAAGTTACAATATCCAAATGCTAGTTGAAGAGTATGCAATCAAAGAAACCCATACAGTGGAATGGGACAAGTCGATTCAGATCACCACCGCATCGCCAAATGATGCAAAGCTTCCTTATCTGGGAACAGAAGGATCAAGATGTGTATTGAAGCGACAAGATGTTGAGCCTACGATACCAATGGACTCCTATAAAAATGCATTTTTCAATGTAGAGGGAAAGCTGTCCATAAGGGATTTGGTCTTAGATGGAAACTATAAAGAACAGACTCCGGTAATCGAGAATGGTAAAGTTGTAGATTACCTTGTAGTAACAGGAAGTACGGAGCGGATAGTCAGCGATGCGCCACTCATCTCTATGTCAACCAGCGGTTCCTTGACTCTTGGGGCTGATAGTTGGTTGATAAACAATAAGACCACATCTGCGGCTTCGGCGATTTATGGGAATGGTGGAAACATATTATTAGAAGATACTGTTGTTCGGGACAATATAAGCACTTCTATAAATGGTGGAGGAATTCTCACTGGCGGAGGTCCTAACCTCACCTTAAAGGGAAAGGTTATTGTAGATCATAATAATATTGATTCAGGGGATGTACAGGAGAAGAGCAATGTATGCCTGATAGGTTTCGGAAGAGTAATGATTTCAGGAAGCATGACAGAGGGCAGCTCTGTTGGTATCAGGGTAATCCCATCAGATCATATCGATGAGTATGTATTTGCCCAAGCGGATACAGAATTAGCGGCAAGTGACTCCTATCAATATTTAAGCGATGATTATGCAGATGCCTTGGATATTGAGATTAATCCGATAAATAAAGAGGAGATTCGTTTTGTGGATACCGTTCCATTTGCATTTACGAAGGTAAAAGCAGAGGATACCGATACCGCGTTAAATGGAGCCAAGTTTGATCTCTATCGTTTGAATTGTACCGATGGCTCACACAATCACACAGATCTGGCTGATTTAGTCAGTCAGGAAAGCATTGATAGCGGGTGTTGGGAATTGATAAAGACGGACACATCCGGCGGGCCGGGCAAGGCCGATGGATTGGTGGATATGGGGGCTTTAAGAAAAGGAACCTATATGTTAGTGGAATCAGGAGCGGTAAAAGGATATAAGCTGCCCACAGGACAATGGATGATAAATATTACTCCTACGGGACTGAAGACACTCTCTATCACTGCTCACGGACCAAGCGATGACATGCCCCCGGCATTTATGATGGCGACAACACCCGAAGGGGATGTTCAATACAAGCTACCTAATATTAGATTACTTGCCATTCCGATGAGTGGTATGCCGGGAATCCAAAAATTCCTGCTAATAGGAGGGGGACTACTATCAGTTACAATCATGCTATACATACTTCGGAAACGAAGAGATGATAGATTGGGTTCTAAAGATTAATGGAACCACAAAAAAATAAAAAAGGTAACAAAGTGGAAAGGAGAAAGTCTATGAGTAAACGAAGTTTATGGAAAAGACTAGCTGCAATAGCAGCATCAGCAACTATGTTGATCAGTATGATGGGGAGTACAGTAATGGGGTTTGGACCAAATCCATCCCAAAAAGCATCCATTACAGTACATAAGTATTCTCGTACATCAGAATCAACGAACACAAACCCAACGGGTGAGGAGTTAACAGATGTCAGCGGCCTTGGTACTGCATTGGCTGGAGCAGGATTTACAATTTATCCAGTTACAATGCCGACGCTTGCGTCAGGTGAGAACTACACAGGTACTTATACTGTGGACTTAGCAAACAGTGAGGTGAAATTCGATACCTCTGCTGGAACGAAAGTCGGAACGATAGGTGCAGCATCAACAGAACAGATAACCGATGCAAACGGTCAAACCAAATTTGGCGGCTTAGATCAGGGATATTATGTTTTGGTTGAGTCTACAGTACCAGGTGGATATGATAAGTCACCAGATACCGTGATTTCCCTGCCATTAACTAATAAGGCTGGAACTGGATTTGTTTATGACGTACATGTATATCCGAAGAATGTAAGTGAAGAACCAATTACCAAACTTATTGATGATGCAACCAAGACATATAAAGTAGGCGATTTTGTTGATTTTACAATCAATGCCGGAATTGCAAATAAGGAAGTAGCTCCAAATGATGTTAAGGAGGCAGCTGACTTATTTGATGGAACTACCTATGGTGAGATGAAAATTAAGGATACGCTTGTAGGCGGACTTAAGTATGACAGCTCTACGTTAAAGCTTTTAAAAGCAGATAACACCAGCGAAGCGTTAATATCAGGCACAGATTATAACCTTACAGGTACCGGTACAGGTGACCTGGTTTGGGAACTGACACCTGCTGGTATCGATAAGGCAATTGCTGCAAATGCAGTATCAGTAGAAGTGAAACTGCATTTGGAAGTTTTAGCATCTGCAGAAGCTCTTACTAACAGTGCAAGAAGCTATGTAAAAAAACCAGGTTCAGGAGATCCTACAGAACCAGTTACACCACCAGTTACCGTACCAACAGGAAATGTTACAATTGATAAAATTGATGCGGACGGCGGCGCACCTTTGGAAAATGCGATTTTTGCTATTGCAACGAATGCATCCGCAACTGAGTTCCTGAAACCAGATGGAACAACAGTAACAATAACAGATCAATCAACACTTGCATCTAACACTGACATTATTAAGGCAACAACTGGTACGGATGGCAAGGCAATCATCTCAGGTCTTGTTTATGATGCATCCAATGGAAGTACATATAGGTTAGTGGAGATTCAGGCTCCGGCTGGCTACCAGTTAAAAGAAGCAGCAATTAATGCTGATTTAGCAGCTGGAGAAACAGCGGGTACTAACGTTGTAACATCCGTAGTTGTAAAGAACTATGCAAATGGAACTACCGATCCTGACAATCCGAAATTTGCTTTACCATTAACTGGTGGAACAGGAACAGTTCTTTTCACAGCAATTGGAGTTCTGATTATGGCAACTGTAATAGTAGTCTATATTCGTTCTAAAAAAAGACAGGATGCATAAATCAAGATAGCAATATTTTGAGTTTACATGATAGTAATTGCTCCATAGGGGTGTCATAGCCCCTGTGGGGATTCGTACCAAAAGGTATAAAGGAAGAGTGAAGGGATGAGATCTATGATGAGAAAGTGGATAAATAGCATAATAGGAGCATTAGTGCTGACAGTATTTATGGGAGTTTCCGTTTCGGCTGCAGAAGTAGACTTCCCGGCTTCCGACCAAAAAGGAAATATAACAATACATTCCTTTGATGTAAGCAGCTATGAGAATCTAAAGGGAAGTACGGGAGAGAAAGTGGATGAGAACAATCTTCCGGATGATGCAAAGAAGCTGTCAGATGTGATATTTACACTCCAGCGTCTGGATGATTCTGATGGGAAGCCGGTATCCGCTACGACACCTATTGATCACACATTTTCCGTTCAAAAAGGGAAGACAGATTCCAATGGAGAATTGGCATTCTCTGATTTGCCCAAGGGGTATTATCTGGTTACAGAAGAGATTCCCACAGGATATAGTGCGCAGAAGCCTACATTTATTGTAATGTTGCCTCTAAAGACAATGGATAGTGCTGGTAATGCGTCGTGGAATTATGATGTGCATGTCTATCCAAAGAATGTACAGAAAGGCCAGATCGAGAAGCAGGCAGTAGGCCGTAAGGTAGTCGGTGTTGGGGACGAGGTTTTATGGGATGTGGAGTATGAAGTAGGACGAGACATCAAAGAGGATACGGAAAATGGCAGGGTGTATGCTAAAGATTTCTATATCACGGATACCATGGACAGCCGTTTAACTTATGTGGAGAAATCCGCAGTATTCCAATTATATGACAGGACGGGTAAACAGGTAGAAATCAAGCTTGTAGATGGTGTGGATTATATTGAAGTTTACGATAAGAATGCCAATACCGTAACCTGGAACTATACGGACGCCGGTGTACGTGTATTGGCGGACAATGAGATCGGGATGACCAAGGTATCCATAAAAACTCTGGTAAATCCCACGGCTCTTGGCACTGTGGATGTGGTATGGAATAATGCATCTATTGATTTTGTGAATGCCAGTGGCGATCCATATCATCTTGATGTATTTCCACCTAATTCTGATAAAAATGGAACAGATGTACCGAAGGTGTATCTGGGAAGCATTAAAATAGATAAGCATGAGAAGGGAGAAAAAGAGAAGAAACTGTCAAATGTCACTTTCAAGATTGCGTCTACACAGGAAAATGCAAAGTCTGGAAAGTTCATTCAGGTTGAAGATGGAAAAGATTATGAGAGAACAACGGATGAACGGGGATACGCGATATTCACTGCTCTTGGAAGCGGCGATTACTGGCTCGTGGAAACAAAGGCAGCGGAGGGATATCAGTTGTTGGAAAGCCCTATCAAAGTAACCATCGGTGAAAAAGCAGATGAATCGAGCGTGTTGGTTTCTATTGAAAATGAGAAAAAAGATGACGGCAAAGAAGGCGGTGGCGGTGGCGGCAAGGTACCACCCAAGACAGGAGATGAGACTAACCTGTTTTATCCAATAGCAATCATGGGAATATCAGTTCTTGTAGTCATTGTATTATGGAAAAAGAGACGGAGAAATTCTGATGAAACAGGGGAAAAACACGACAACTAAAAAGAAACGTATCGGTCCGAGGGTATCTACACTCGGACTGATTTTACTTTTTCTATTGGGAGCTGGTATTGCAGCATACCCCACCATCAGTGACTTTGTGGCGAGGTATAACAGTATTGAAGCTATTGAGGAGTACAGAGCGTATACCACAAACCTATCTGATGAAGAATTGAAGGCAGAATGGCAGAAGGCAAGGATTTATAACGACAATCTGGCGGGAGATCCGGTACGAGATCCCTTTGTGCCGGAGAGTGGTATGGCATTGCCGGAAAATTATCAGGATGTTTTAAACGTCGCAGGTGATGGTGTCATGGGATATCTGGAAATTCCCAAGATTAATGTAGCCCTTCTGATATTCCATGGAACCGGTGATAAGGTGCTGAAAACAGCAGCGGGTCATATTGAACAAACCTCACTTCCAATAGGAGGGGCCAATAGCCACCCTGTTTTGACCGCTCATACGGGTCTTCCCTCGGCACGATTGTTTACAGATCTTACCGAGCTGGAAGAGGGTGACCGTTTTTATATCTATGTGCTGGATCAGAAGCTTACTTATGAGGTGGATCAGATAGAGGTGATTTTGCCGGAGGAAGTGGATAAGCTTCATATGGTACCAGGGGAAGATTATGTGACCCTATTGACTTGTACCCCCTATGGAGTAAACAGTCATCGACTTTTAGTTCGGGGAGTGAGGGTACCAAATGAGGATGAGGAAGTGGCCAAGGTGGAGAAGCCAGATATTCTGGTTTATATTCTTCCAATTGTCTTGGTAGTTATCCTTCTGGTCATTCTTTTTCTAATTATCAGGTTCGTAGTAAATAAGAGAAGACGAGATAGAGATTCTGCATAGAGAGGAGGAATTTTTATGAAGAAGTTAAAAAATATGATACTAATCCTCCTCTTTCTCGTGGGTTTTGGCATTTTTGCCTATCCAACGTTAAGTGATTGGTTGGCGCGGTATAATCAGATTCAGGTAGTTCAAAGCTATAATCAATATATCACAGGTCTGACTCCAGCTCAGATGGAGGATGAATGGAAGCGAGCGGAGGAATATAACAATCTGCTCCAGACAAGTCCCATCACAGATCCATTTTCAAACGTTGATAAGGTAGAACCATTCACAGAATATGATGAAACCCTTAGTATGGATGGGGTTATGGGATATATTGAGATTCCTGCCATTGATGTGAAATTGCCGATATATCATGGAGTATCGGAAGAGGTGTTGAAAAAAGGTGTTGGACATATCAAAGCCACAGCTCTTCCCATAGGAGGAAAGGGAACACATTGCGTATTAAGTGCCCACTCCGGGCTCCCTGAGGCGAAACTTTTTACGAATTTGGAAGATCTGAAGGAAGATGATTACTTTTTTATCTATGTGCTGGATCAAGAAATGGCATATAAAGTGAACCAGATTACTGTAGTGGAGCCGGATGATATCTCAAAACTAACACCTGAACCAGAAAAAGATTATGTGACCTTGCTCACTTGTACCCCCATTGGCATCAATAGCCACAGGCTTCTGGTGCGGGGAGAACGTTGTGAGATGCCGGAGGTTGTGGAACAGGAGGAGACCAGCCAGAATTCTTATATTGAGATTGTTCTTCTTATCGTGTTGGTTCTGATTCTTCTTCTGATACTTATCATTGTTCGCAGAAGGAAGCGGAGGAGGACTCAGTAAATATTCATAAGTAGTGGGGTAAGATTCACAGAATCTTACCCCACTACCATTCATGTTATCTTAGCTTTTACATTTCATTTCGCATAAAGCTTCTTTGATATCTTTGATGCCTTCTCTGATGTCGCAGATGCCTTCTTCAATATCTCTTAAGCCTTCACGTATGTCGTCAGCACCTTCTTCAATATCATTCAGACCTTCGCAAATGTCTTCCAGGCCTTCTTCGATTCTGCGGATTTCTTTTTCTTTATCACCGCGGTCACAGTTATTTCTCATTATGATTCA
Source organism: Candidatus Pelethocola excrementipullorum (assembly GCA_018714325.1). Classification (GTDB taxonomy): domain Bacteria; phylum Bacillota; class Clostridia; order Lachnospirales; family Lachnospiraceae; genus Novisyntrophococcus; species Novisyntrophococcus excrementipullorum. Next base: position 9,984 of record DVNN01000266.1, on the reverse strand, counting down.
TCCTCCTTTTTTCTCTGTTTCTATATTATATGAGGCGTGTTGAAAAAGTGTGAATTATGTCAGAATATAAGTTGTAAGAAGTCGGATAAACGTTGGATATAAGGAATTAAGTCAAAAAAATTAAAATAAAGACTAAGTAAGCAAAAGTAGGTATAATATAACAAGGAGCACTTTTGTTTAATTGCGATGCAATACGTCGGAGAAAGGTTACGGTGCGATGGATGAAAGAAGTTAGACGTGGATATAGTCCCAAGGATCATCTGGAGTTTGGGAAGAGTGAGAAAGAAAAAATGAAAAGGGCGGCGGAAGAGATTTACTATTTTCTAAATCGCGGCTATGATATCAAATCTTGTACTACTTATGTGGGGAATCACCATCTCTTATCCGAGAGACAGCGGCTGGCACTCTTAAGGTCCATGGTTCCTGGAGAGCTGCTGGATGAAAGAATGAGAAAGGAAATTCCTCAGAATACATCCATGGATAAGGTTTACATCGATGGTTTTAATACGATTATTACCTTGGAGGTGGCTTTTTCCAAGTGTCTACTGGTTCAGGGAATGGATACTGCAATCAGAGACCTGGCTGGGCTTCGCGGTACCTATCGGATTGTCGATAAAACAAAAATGGCGATTGATGGAATCTTAAATGCTCTGGATCGGTTAAAGGTGAGGGAGGCTGTCTTTTATCTGGACCGCCCTGTTTCTAATTCGGGTCGGCTTAAGCAGTATATTCTTCAGCTGTCCGAGGAATACAATACAGGGGTTCAAGTAGAGGTGATCAATGATGTGGATCGGACATTATATGATAGGGAAGGTGTTATTACTTCCGACGCAGTTATTTTAGATAAATCCAGAAGTTGGTATAATCTAAATCGGTTTATCATCCAGGACTCGTTACCTGAGGCCTGGATATATGATGTTTTCGAAAATTAATGATTATCTTTGTTTGCTTAATTTGACACTGATATATCCGCATGCCAATCCCAGGGTGTTAGCCAGTCCTGTCCATAAGAGAGCAATCAGAACATTATTGAAATCCCACAACATAGATGTGGACAGCATGGGAAAGGTACCAGCAGAATATACTGCAAACAGACAGGAATACCCATTAAAAGATGCCAGCGCACAAGAAAAAGTTTTGTTTTTCAATGTGAGCATCTGAAAAAACACGGTGATTCCTACCACAAAAACTAATACAAAGACATTGTCAGAGGAGGCAGTATACGCAAGGATTGATATCGCGGACATTATATATCCGACGAACATGGCTGGAATTGCCTTTTTAAAGACACTAACCTCTGAGCCAAGGGCGGTATACCATCCCCAGCCGATAAACATTGCCCATACAGGCAGATTTAAAAGTACACCAAAGCAGATGAGTCCTGCGATGATTCCGGCAACAACATCAGTTCTTGTTATTCTCATATCAACCTCCCTAGATCGTTATTGATTTATTATTATAGTGTGGTCAAGAGAGACTGATATATACATGAACGGTGTAGAAGAAATAGACCCCTATTTTAATAGGAAGGAATTCTTCTGGCCTTACGGAGAATATTAATCAACGAAAGGATGATATAAAATGGATCATGGACGGTTGTCATAGTGGGACGGAATACTTGACAAATAAAGAGAGTTAGAATATACTAACTTATAGATAGGTTTAAACTAATGCCACATAATGAAAATTGCAATGATTTTTATCATGTGGCATTTGTTTATCTCTCGTAGTTAGTTAAGACTAAATAAGCGACTTTTAAAACCTGAATGAAATCAGGCGTGAAAATATCATTTGTAAGCGTAAGTAAAGGAGGGGAAATAACAATATGGCAAAGGAGTTCATTAGAAAAAAAGAGATAAAGACAAATAATGTTACAAGAAAAAAAGTGGTTCCCAGCAATCAAAAGGAAATCATCATCGAAAAGTTGATGGAGAGGGGCTGCAGGATTACAAAACAGCGTCTCACGCTTTTGGATATAATTCTTACACAGGATTGTTCCAGTTGTAAGGAGATATTCTATCAGGCCTCCAAGAAGGATTCCAGCATAGGGGCGGCTACAGTCTACCGGATGGTTAATATCCTGGAAGAGATAGGTGCCATCGATAGAAAGAATATGTATAAGATTAACTGTGCGGACTGTGTCAGAGATGAATCATGCACGGTTGTGCTTGACGATGATACCACTTACCATCTGTCGCCGGAGAAGTGGAATTCGGTGATTTTGGAGGGACTTAAGGCTTGCGGATATCTGAATCATCAGGAGATAGAATCTATAGTGGTAATGCCGGAGCCAGGAAAAGAACTGAGTATCTCATCCGGCTGAGTGAGCAGGGGTGATGGAAAGAAATAGGAGGGGAGCATATGCACGAGGCAGCCGAAAATTACCTTGAGACTATATTTATCTTAAAGATGAAAAGTCAAAGGGTGAGGGCGGTGGATGTGGCCAATGAGCTTGGCTATAGTAAAGCCAGCGTCAGCCATGGAATCCGGGTGCTGAAGCAGGAAGGATGCGTGGTGACAAAGGAAGGTACTGCTCTGGAACTGACGGAGAAGGGGCGGACCTTAGCTGAGAGGATCTTTGAGAGACATAAGATCCTTACGGAATTTCTGGAAAAGTATGCAGGGGTTTCCAAAGAGGTAGCGGAAAAGGATGCGTGCAAGATTGAACATTTCCTCAGTGAGGAGGCATTTAGAGGATTGAAAAAATATCTGTTTGATGAAAAATTAAGAGATTGTAGAACCTTACAGGAATAATTTTATAATAATATTGAATACTAAGAGCAGGAGATGTGATTTTACATAAAGATAGGAGATGAAATCATGGAGGCACCACGATTAGTTTATCATTATTGCACGGTCGAGGCATTGATGAGTATACTGAAATCCGGGTGCCTCCGTCTTTCTGATGTGGAAAAATCCAATGATTACGCAGAGCGGAAATGGATACAGGAGATGGTCGCAGCAGAAGTATGCAATCTATTTCATGAGCATTATGAGATACAGTCCAAATTTCAATCCTGTCTGAAGGAATTTGTTGGAAAGAAGAATCTGTATGCGTCCTGCTTCTCTGAAAAATCAGATCTTTTAAGCCAGTGGAGGGCCTATGCCATGGATGGAAGAGGAGTTGCCATTGGATTTGAGAATCGAGATCTTAACGGGTTACAAAGTGATAAAATGAGCTTTCTGAAGATCTGTTACAATCTGGAGGTGCAAAGAGCATTTGCCCGACGTCATGCAGAAGAGCTCTATGATATGGTGGTGCAGGGAGAATCGATGGAAACGGCGGTGAGCCTGATCTATGGCAGGCCTGAGATCGCTTTGAGCATTATGAAAAACCCGGCCTTTGAAGAGGAACAGGAGTGGAGAATCTGTATGTCCTGTGCACCGGAACGGAATCTAGAGGACGTAATGGGAGAGGAAGGGTTCCATCTGTCTCCAATCCAGGTGTATTACAGCAATTACCGGTTGATTTCTTTTTATGATCTGGAATTCTTAGATCATAAACTGGTAAAAGAAATTATTCTAGGACCAAAATGTCGTTTGGAAGAGCGTGACGTGAAGATGTGTCTCAGGCTCTGGGGTTATGATGAGAACCATGTGCGGGTACTGCGGTCTGGGGCAACTTATTGCTGAGGCTGATGGTTGTTTCTCCGGAAAAAATCTGGTATGATACGATTATATGTATCAGATTTTAAAGGAGAAGGGACCGGAGGAATGGATAAGGGTAAAGTTGAAATGACGGAGACTATGGTCTCGAATTATGAGAAATTATGTGAATATTGGAGAGAACAGTTTCGGAAGATGGATCATCGGGAGTTAGCTGCAAAGTTACCGGAGTTAATCAGTAGAGATGAGGACTTCGTGCTCACCTACTTTGGGAAGCGGTATCGTATTAACCGGGAGAGTGGTGTGATTCAAGGTCTGGATGATAAAAAGCCCATATCCAGTGGGCTTCAAATGATAATATATAATCTGCTGTGGTTTTCCAGGGAAGGTGCGATGCTTACAAATAAATGGGTACCATTTCGCAGTGTGAAGAACGCAGGGCCATTTGCACCGGCATTTTCCGCTCACGTGCTGAAACCATTTTCCGAGACGTTCAGCGGACAGGTCGAAAAATTACATCAGGCGGCACAGATACTGGGAGGAAAGCCTCTGCCGCAGGGAGATGCAGGGTATGAGATCAAATCATTTGAATGTATCCCCATCCAGTTCCTCTTCTGGGATGGAGATGATGAATTCCCTGCGCAGGGCAATATCCTCTTTGATTACAGCGTCACCGATTTTATACATGTGGAATCCACCGTTTCCATCGCCGCAGATGGAATTACCCGCCTGGCAGAGGTGGCAGGGATACCACTGCTCGGGGACAGTTATGGTTCCTGATAGGACGGATCAAAGCAATCCCCCAGGAAGAAAGGCTATGCTTGCCGGTTCTTCCTGGGGGATTGACACGAATAAAGCATAAGGAACAAGGGCGTATGCCTTTATTCGGAAGTACAGATTAGCCACTGGCAATAGAGTGCCAGGTTGGCGGACAGATTCCGAAGACAGGAGCCAGGCTGCCAGGCCATGCCAACACCATCCGGACAAGTGTTCCATCCAAGGAAGCGATAGCCTGGTCTGGCAGGTATGCAGTCAGAGATCAGTGCGGTATCGCCTTCACGGATTCTGGCGGTGTTAGGTATATTAATGGCTTGAGCCTTTGTGCTGTCATTGGCGTAATAGCTCAGAGTATAAAAGACGGCTTCCCACCTGGCGTATAGGGTTAGATCTCCGGTGCTGCCGTGGGGAATCTGGGTAATTCTGGCGTTTCCTGTGGGAGAGTCGTACCATCCTAGAAAATGATATCCTGGCTGGAACTCAGGCTCCGACAGTAGGATATCCGGGGAAGAAGTCAGATAAAAAGCGGGATTGAAGTGTCTGGCTCTTATTAAATTATGATAGTAAATTTGATGGGCTTTATTTGATAATAATTCCATAAGTTATTCACCTGCTTTATATATTGGTGCTTTATTATATGATTTATGAAAAAGTCCGGTTCCATATGGAGCTAATTACTGTAATTTAGAATCTGGAGGTATTAAGATGAAATGGAAGGGTATCGTATTCGACTTTGATTATACGCTGGGAGATTCCACTAAAGGAATTGTTGCCAGCATCAATTATGCCATGAAAAAGCTGGGGCATCAGAAATATCCGGAAGAGGCGATTAGAAAGACCGTGGGACTAAGTCTCTTTGATACCTATCGGCAATTGACGGAAGATGAGAATCCAGAAAATGCCGGTATCTTTGCCTCATGCTTCAGGGATAAGGCAGATGAGGTGATGGCATCTCATACCCAGCTGTATCCAGGCGTTTTGGAAGGCTTGAGGGAATGGAAAAAAGCAGGTATGAAGCTGGGAATTGTGACCACGAAATACCATTACCGAATCGATCAGATCTTGAAACTGTGCCATGGGGAAGGGATTTTTGATCGGATTGTGGGAGGTGAAGATGTGGAACGGGAGAAGCCGGATCCGGAAGGCCTTCTCTTTTGTATTGACGCTTGGGGAATGAAAAAGGAGGAGGTCTTATACGTAGGGGACAGCCTGGTGGATGCAAAGACAGCAAAAAATGCGGGTGTACCTTTCTGTGCGGTGACTACCGGAACCACAGATGAGGAAGCCTTTCGTCCGTTTCCTCATGTTGGAATTTACGAATCTGTGAATCACTTAATCCATATGGAACACTTAATCTGATTATATGCATATTATACTATGAACAAGGAAAAGGAACTATAGTATATGGATTTATTTGCGTTTGCGGGTCAGTATCCAGAATTGTATTCCATGCTGACAGATAATGTTGGATTTATTATTGATGAATACAATATGAATGGAGAAGAATCCTTATCTGAATGGGATAATTTAATTGATAGAATGGTAAATCAATACGAGGAAAATGACTTTTTTGGAACGCTTGTAGATGAGATGGAGGGGCAGCAATTTGATATAGAGGGCAGGAGGGGCGACCGAGACCGTGACCGAGACCGGGATAGAGACCGCCGTCGCCGTCGTTTTCGAGATTTCGATTTAAGGGATATTTTAAGGATCCTCTTTTTAAGACAATTATTTGATAGACGTCGTCGCCGTCGATAATAGCGGACAATAGCGAGGAAAGTTCTTTCCTCGCTATAAAAAACTCTCGGGCAAGTACACATGACGATTTAGACGAAATTGTAACAGAAGGGTCTAACTGTTAATGTTCGAGTATACGAATCTTAGGGGAGGCCTGGCATGCATCAATAGATACCTTACCGCCAATTGGAAATGTAGCGAATGGTTCAACATGACCGAAATCTACATTGAACAATACCGGAATATTAGCTAATTGCTTTTTGTTCGCTACTATTTTTCTTATGACATTACTGGTTAATTTACAAGAGTCCTCAAAGCGGCCAAAGACAATTCCTTTGATATTGGAGGGACCTATGGATTGTATCAGCGATTCCAGATTCCTGTCAAATTCAAAGATGAAGTAATCGCCCATAATGTTATCGTCCTCGAGAAACAGCACCGCGTCGCTGATAACCGGCAGGTGCCTGGTTCCCTGTAATAAATTAATGGAGCATAGGTTTCCGCCGATGATGGTGCCTTCACAAACACCTGGTTGTATGATTTCATAGTTTTGAGCCTGGTAGGATGGGTTCACAGAGAATATCTCTGGCTCCATCAAACATTTTCGAAAGTAGTCGAGGGTATAGCTCAAATGTTCCTCAAATCCGAAAGAGGAGAAATGAGTACCATGATATGTAACCAGGCCTGTCTGGGTATAGATGGCGTTCAGTAAAACCGTAATATCGGAATAACCGCACAGGATCTTGGGGTTTTCCTTGATCAGGGAATAGTCGATGTATTCCAGTAACTGATTGGAATTAAATCCCCCGAGAGCAGTCAGAATGGCTTTGACGTTGGTATCTGAAAAGGCATCATGTAAATCCTCGATGCGGGAATGGATACTTGAAGATTTAAAGGAATCGATTTCCCTGCTGTTTTTAGAAAATGTGATTACAAATCCTTCCTTTGTTAAATTCTTAAGTGCACTGTCGAATATCTGTTGTGGTACTCTCTGTAAACTTTTAGAGGGTGCAACCACTCTGATCTCATCGCCCGGCTTCAGTTTGTTGGGTATCATAGTATTTCTCCATTTTTCTTCTTTGGTAATAGAAATTCATAGGGCAGATCAATATTGATTCGGCTCTGCCCCATGATATAAGCTCTAAGCTTAATATTGCATATCTTTGTATTCTTCACGACGGTCTAATTCCTTCTTCACATAAGGGCAGGCCGGAATAATCTTTTTACCTTCTTCTCTGGCCTGTTCAACTACCGCTTTAACCAGCTTTGCCGCATAACTATGTCCCCGGTATTCGTCGGAAACAAAAGTATGATCAACGGTCAAGGTATTATCATCCGATGGGTAGTATGTGATTTCTCCTGCCTCATTGCCCTGCTCATCTGACAGGTAAAAGCGATTCTCACCTTTTTTAAGTTCCATATGCAATTCCTCCATTCTAGGGATCTCATAGGATTTAGCTGAAATATTAATTTTCAGCCAAAGTCTAATGAGTGATAGTGAAATAAACTTCTAACTTCCATTATACTGCAGAATAAAAATTTAAGGAAGGGGTTCCAATCATTCTGAATAGATTTAATGATGGGGACATGGCAGGGGAATGGACAGCAGAAATTGGAATTGTAACTCGGTCTTAACTTGTGATAGAATATAGTTAATAAGGATTGTGGATATGGAAGTAATAAGATGAATGAGATGGTATAGTGGCAGACTAATATTTACAGGAGAAATCGTTCATAATGCGGAAGAGAAAATTGCTAAAGAGAATAATTATAATGTTTGCAGTGGTGATTGTTGTGGTGTTCTTTGTTATCTGCAATGTCTTGGTGGATGTGGCTCTGGTTCCCGAAAAGATGGCGGAGACAGAGGCATTTGGAGAAATTACAGAGCAGAGTATGGAAGCCTTGGTGCAGACCGATGATATCGAGATGAATCAGACGAAGGCGCTGGAGGAGACGAAAGCATGGCTGGAGCAGGTGCGTACCGAAAAGCTTTCTGTGACCACCGAGGATGGGTATCGGCTGATAGGCCGGGTGTTCTTTCAGGAAGAAGAGAGCCATAAGTGGGTCATTCTGCTTCATGGTTACACGGGATGGAAAGAAGAATTGTATCCCATCGGCTATCAGTATGCAAAACAGGGATATCAGGTGCTCAGCCCGGATCTTCGGTGCAGCGGAGAGAGTGAAGGGGATTTCATCGGGATGGGCTGGACCGATCGTTTGGATAACATGTTGTGGCTGAACTACATATTGGAACAGGATCCGGATGCTCAGATTGTGATTCATGGACAGTCCATGGGGGCGGCAAGTGCGCTGATGATGACGGGTGAGGAGCTTATCAGGAATGTAAAGGCGGTGGTTTCTGACTGCGCCTATACCGATGTATACGGCATCTTTCAGAAGCAGATCAAGGAATGGTTCCATCTTCCGGGATTTCCGATCATCGATGGTGCGAACCTGGTTCTCCAGCTGCGTGGCGGCTATAATATCAGGGAAGCATCCGCTATTGAGGCGGTGAAGAAAACCAATCTTCCCATATTGTTTATCCATGGGGATCAGGATGCCTTCATACCTTTGGAAATGGCTGAAGAGTTGTATGATGCAGCAAATGGCGAGAAGGAGTTACTGGTCGTGGAAGGGGCGGGGCATGCTCAGTCCCAGGATAAGGATCCCAAGGGGTATTACGGTACGGTGTTTACATTTCTTGAGAAATATGTGGAGCATAAATAAAAGGAGAGCATTGGCATGGATTTTTATCGGCGTGTGGCTGTGGTATGCAGGGAAATACCATATGGTAAGGTGGTGACTTACGGTCAGATTGCATTGCTCTGCGGCAAACCACGGAATGCCAGGCAGGTGGGTTATGCTTTGAACCACAAGGTAGCGGGGGAGGACATACCAGCATTTCGGGTTGTGAATACCAAAGGTATTTTAAGCGGAGCAGCAGCTTTCGAGATGCCGGGGCTTCAATGTCAGCTTCTGGAAGCGGAGGGCGTTCGCGTGGATGAGGGAGAGCGTGTGGATCTAAATGAATTTGGCTGGAAAAATACCATGGATGATGCCCTGCGTTTCCGTGATTATTTCGAACAAGAAGGAATCTGATTATTCAGGTGCCTTCAGGGGAATGAAAGAGGCCTATTGCTGGTGGATAGTAGGTAAAGACAATAAAACAGATGACCAGCAGGGTAAATCCCAAAAGTGAAAGCTTGACGGCCAGATCGGAAGTTAGGGCATCTGTCTGTAGCAGTTTACCACTGAACCAATAGGCGGTAATGACGCCCAACAAGAATACGGTGATATCTGCCCACAGATAATCCTTCCCCAATATCCCTTTATAGGTATAAAAAGCGGTTACGATTACTGCCATCCCCAGCAGAATGGAAAGAAAACGAACAGGGATAAAATTAGGATGGGAATATCCATAGAGAAAATATTCAGGTAAGACGAAAAGCACCATGGGAACGACAAGCAGCTTTAGATGTTCCCAGGTGCTTTCGTTTACGGCGCTGAAAATCCCAACAAATGGATGGTTGCCGGACCATTCATAGGTAAAATGAAGTATGGTACCTAATCCTATGGTCAGCAGGGCGAAAAGAACTTGATAAGTTTTCGATTTCATGGTAGACACCTCCTGTATTGAGAAGTATATGCAGATTTGGCAGAAATCATGATGCAACAAAACAGGTATTATTTACCACTGATATAATATGATACCAAGGGTCAAAAGGTCATGCTTTTTCATGCTTGCATGAAAAAGCATGAGTTTGGGACCCGCAAAACATGAGAAAGTAGCCCGAATAGGGCGGATTTCGAATGTTTTAGGATTGTGGGAGCACTTTTGTGCGGAACAATCCGTAGTATCATGGG
>DVNN01000020.1 GCA_018714325.1 Candidatus Pelethocola excrementipullorum | reverse complement strand
TTCATCCAAAGTTCCGGTGAATTCTTCAAAGGGCTTCCTGCCGATATTGGCGCTCATGGTGATATCGCCTTCTCCCTCCACCCTCACCCGAATTGCCAGTACTTGGTAGGCCTTACTCACAAAATATTCTCTTATGTATCTGCTCCCATCCAGCTCAAAAGACACTCTGACAACAGCATGTTCTATATCAAGCCGTCTTTCATAATTTTCCGTCCTTCCCCGGCCTCCCTGAAAACACAACCGCAGCTCACCGATGGGCTGATAGGGATTATTGTATTTTGGCGTAGAAGTCAGAGCCATTCTGGCCAGAAAAGAAGCATCTTCAACCTTCCCCTCCAGCAACAAATTCCGGATATTCTGAAGTTCTTGAGAGCCATCTGGATTTTCCCGTTCTCTGGGAGGGCCGTAGCACAGCGTCTCATCGTTGATCAGAACGGTCTCTTCCTTGACCCTTCCCATCACCATGGCACCCAGCCTTCCATTTCCCAACGGCAGCCCCTCCTCCCATTTTCTGGCGGGCTTTTTCAGATAAACCGATAATGTTTCCATTTCACTACTCCTTTCAGACGTGATGAAGTTCCCGATAAGCGATGATCTGCTGCCAGTCATAGCGGCTTAGATAATGAGTGCCTTTTCTTAAGTGATAACCGATTCCCCCTTCATGCAAAACATCTCCGGCTTCGGGAAAATGATCCGGGGTCACCAGTCCTCTTTCTCCATAGATTTCATAGGCTCTTTGGGCGGCCACACAGGATAAAAACTCCGACTTGGGATCCGCCCATACATCTTGTACCGCGCTGGACACATAGAGATGGTTCGGCGCAATTAAAGACAGGAGAAAATGTTGGTCAAAGGGGAGTTCCTCCACCCTGTCCATATATTCAAAGAAATTTCCTGCGAACCAAAGTCTGGATCCTTTGCCATAGAGGTCGCGGATGCTCTCCCCCGTCTTTCCCCGGAACAGAGCGGCTCCGCCGGCACCCGATTCGTTGGATACCGTCAGGCTGTATCTGGAGTCAAAGGCTCCGGCTAAGAGGGCGGTCTTTCCCAACCTGGAATGCCCCATAACGGCGATTCTGGAAATATCCACCTCTTCCTGATCCATGATATAATCTAGTATCTGGGATGCGCCAAAGGCCCATAATTTCAACTTTCCCCAGCTGTCATAAGGGTTTCTGGTGCAGAAGCGTCCCAATCCATTCTGATGTCCGTCATAATAATCGGGGACAATGTCCTGGTAATAGACGCTGGCAATCCCATATCCATGGTCCAGTATCTCCTCTCCCACCCCGTCTGCAATGGCAGGTGTGAAGGAGAGATAGATAAAGATCGGAGGATTTTTAATTGCTTTCGGCAGTGCAATCTGAAAGGGAAATGAAGCAAAGGAATAGTCCGATGTAAGATTCAACTGAACGGTCTTGGTTATGGCCTTGCCCCCAAAACTTTCCTCATCAATCCCTGTGCATCTTCCTTCCATCCTTACCTGAATCCTGGTGGAATAACCGGAGAACCACCTGCTCAAAAGCTCTTGGATCTCTACCCTCCGCCGGTTCCATCCCTCCAACCCCTCCACAGGTTCTCCTGCACAAAACCTCATCAATTCGGGGAGATTCCTCTTTGTTATCTCGCTCTTCAGATATCCCAATTTACTTCCCTCCGATCAGGTCCATCAACAATTTGTCCAACCCCGGATTGCAACCGGTTCTATTCTGGCGACAGAGACTGATCAGAATCAGCCTGCCTTCTCCCAATATGGATTCTTGCACAAAAGGAAGGTGTGGTTTAGCTCCTTGACTGCCGTTGAATCCTTTTTTATCATAGGTGAATATCAGTGCTTCCCCGGGAAGGGTAGTCTCTATGGTACGGTTCGCTGTGGCATCAATATATTCCTTTTTCCTGTTGTAGAGCATGCTTAGAGGATATTCCCGATACTCTTCGGTTGTAGCCACAAAGAATAGATCCCCACAGCCCCTGGTGCTCACCTCATGGCCAGCAATCTGGAAATCACAGCCCTCTTCGGGAAGGAGGAGGATTCCTCTGCCCCCATTTCTCACATGTTCCCCGAGGCTCTCCAGGCTTTCCGGATCCATCTGGCTGCTAACCCAGATATCCTGCTCATCATCCAGTTTCTGACTTTTCATCAATATCCTGCACAGCTCTCCAGCCTCCTGGCCCAAGGAATATACATCGATCTCTCTTTTCCTTCTCTTATATACCTGAAAAGTGATTGTCTCCTGATTCAGGATTTTTCCTGTTTCGTCTTTTATCGCTGCCTTTACATATACGGTCCGGCCGTCCACCAAATCTTCTCTTTTTTGAAAGCTTACAGGTATTCTGCCCATACAGCGTGCATTGGCAGCTTCTATGGTTCCGGGCTGGGTAAAGGATTCATAAGGCTCCTTCTCCCCATCCTCCCAAACAGCTGCAACCGTGATAACAGAATTATCTGTCCCTGTATCATTTAAAAGCCAGGCTTCCACATCAATGGTCTCTTCTTCATAGACGCAGGTTCGCCCTGTATACAGATTTATCCTAAGAGGCACCAGGGCATCCCGGTAGGCGAAGTAGGCCCTCTTCGGTTCCCGCTCACAATCAACCAATGTCTTCATCCAGCCCGCCGGCCATGCATCTATGAGCAGATGGATTGCCGTATGGTTCATCACATCACCACGCCTGCGGTAGGCATCCGTCATGAACTTCGTGGCTCTGGCCTGATGAATCTGGCTTTCCCTTACCCAATCCGGGATATTATCCTGTTCTTCATACCAGTCTCCATGAACAGAATGGGTCTGGGCCTTTGTGATTTTATCCGGATACCAGTGTCCCTCCTGATCTTCAGCCAGCCATTCCCTGGGATATCTATTGTAGATAATAGCCTCATTGTCCAGTCCTTCTGCCCCATATTCACCGCAGCCAATCATCCACCCCTCTTTCACGGGGGGAAGATAACCTCTCATCAGTTTCCCTATGGGCTGCCCGTGGTTGGTGTACCACATGGTATAGCTATGAAAATCTGGCATTCCTTCTGAGGTAGGTCCATCATAATCACCTTCCACATTCTTGATCACCCGATCCGGGTTTTCCACATAGATTACTTTTCTGGCCGCCTGAAAAAATGCTTCCAGCTCATCCCTAAGCAGATGCCTGTGTCCTTTGGCCTCATAACGCTTGGAAAACTTATCCTGTGGATTTTCCGTGCGGCGGATGCACATGGGTTCATTGATAAAGGTCACCATACAAGAAGATACATGCCTACGGATCAAATGCTCCATCTCCCCCACCTGGCGCAAAGCCTCCGTGAACTGAGGTCTGCGCAGAAAACCGAAAAGCGGAAAATCGCATTGATGCATCATTCCCAGCATGTCGAAATAGTCATAGATTTCTTCCTGTACCGGTCTCTGGGTGATCCGGTAATAATTCATGTTGCAAAGTTTTGCAATCAAAATGTCATCTATCAGCTGTTCATAATCCCCCTGCATCACACATTGCTGCAGATGCCCCATCTCGTTGGCTCCCCGCAGGGCAATCGGCTTATGATTTAGATAGAATTTTCCCTTTGGGCTGCTGCTTTCATCACTTATGAACTTCTTCATGCCAACATTTTGGCTGGCACAGGTAATTATCCGCCCCTCCTTTCGGATTACGGCCTGAGCACCATAGAGCCAGGGGGTATCCGGGTTCCACAGACGGTACTCCGCCATAGTCATCCGATAACGATATTCGTTCTTCCCAGGTCCAATATAAGAGATATGGGCTTCCATCTCCCCTATTTGTCTTCCCTCATAATTCCTGGGCAGCAATTTCACTGTCAATTCATAGTCTGACACCACTTCTTCTGTATAGTTCTGTATGCCCAGTCTCACTTCCACACAGTCCTGATCAATATCGGGACGTACGAAGATATCATCCAGATAGATTTCTGGCCGAATCTGTAATTCCACCTTTCCAAAGACTCCACCGCCTGCCGGGCAGTGATGCCAGCCCAAGTAGGGATCATCCCATCCAGGCCCCGTGGCAGCATAGATTTTATCACCGTCCAATACCGGCCCTGTTCCCAGAATAGGTATATCGTTTTTACACAATACTATTAATTCATTTTCTTCTTTTAAATATGAGGTGATATCAAAGGAAAATGGGGCAAAAAAGCCTTCATGGCTTCCCACATAGTTTCCATTGATATAAACCTCTCCAATATAATCCACACATTGAAAAGCTAGCACGACCCTATTTCCGTCGATATCTTCTGACTTCCAAAACTCTTCTTTTGTGAATGTACATCTGTAATAGGCCTGCCATCTCCCCTTCTCTTCTGCAGGGCCACGGTAATCGGGAATGGTAATCCGTTCCCACTTTTTATCGAGGTTATTTCTCTCCGTAACTAACTCCCCGGACTCCAGATATCGAAACTCAAATTTTGTTAAGGGAAGTACCGATCGTTCTACAGGCAAAGCCGGCAGATAATTCTGAAGGTAGGGGCTGTACTGGATGCGCAGATCTTCCAGATCGTTGTGAAATTCCTCACACTGTTCTTCAAAAGACTGCTTTTCCTCCCATGGCACATCCAAACCGGCCTCTTCCTCCGCCTGAAACCAAATCTCCGGAACAGGGAGGGGCATTACTTCTTTATCCATCGCTCCCAATGGATGTTTTGTCATCGCAATCTCACGAAAAAAATCCTGACTCTCCATATCTTTATTTCCTTTCTAATCTGTTTCGCTACTTACCGGCACTTTTTCGCCTGCCGATTGTGGGTTTTACATCTGGACATTTTGACTGATGTGATAAAGGCCCATAGGATTATACAGGTAACATTCCTGTGCAATCCTATGGGCCCTTATCAGAACAAAAAGTTTCTCTGACAGAAAGCTGCTCTTTGCGCTGAAAAGGACCCCCTTAGCCATAATGATACGGCTATGTCATCTTATTTTTCAGTTGCTGCTTCTTTGAATTCTTGCTGAATCGCTTTATAATCTGCAGAATTTACAATACCCTCCACAAATGTCTGCCACTCTTCCTCACCAATTTGTCCCATCACGTACTGTGTACACATGGTATTGACATCGTCGGTCAGAACGCTCCACTGACTGTTATAAGTGGTGGACTGTAGATTCTGGATTTCATTTTTCATACCTGTCTCTTCCAGGTTGCTATATACAAAATCTTTGATTTCCTGAACTTTCTGGATATTTTCGTCGGAAGCCCTCTTGGCGCCGTCTCTCATAAACTTATCTTTCACCTGATCGGCATCGGTTTTTAAGAAGATTTGATTCCATGCTCCCACGTATCCATCCTGTCTTGCCTTCTTAAATGCTTCATCTGTGGTGTCTTTTGTACCATCTTCCAATAACGTATAGTGAGTGCCTTCCACACCATCAGACATCAAGTTGTTATAGCCGGGATATGTCTCCTCGGTGCCGTTGAAGATATCCATGATTTTCTCAATCTTTTCCTCTGAGCAGCTGGCACTGATGGCTATGCAAGAATCCACATCGGTGTAGTTAGGGCTTACGGTATAGGCTTTTGGCCCTTTTACCGGCATCAGACACCAAGCTTTATAGCCCTCCGGTGTGCTCTCGTCAAAGAGTCTGTTGCTGGTCAGGTCTGCTGACTGATTCCAGTTGTACCATGGTGCCAGATATGCCACGGAATTGCCTGCCTTCCACTTGGAGGTATCGGCATTATTCAGCGCGAATTCCGGATCAATGACTCCTGCATCATACAGGTCTTTCACCCAGTTTAAGAAGTCGATGTATTCATCCTTGAACTGCAAATACTGGAATTCACCCTTCTCATCCACAGCCCAGTCTGTCTGTCCGGTATAAGCCACGGCAAATGCCTTGATCCGGTCATCCATGAAATTATCTCCGAAGTACTCAAGTGCATATACCTTCTTGCCTTCTCCTTCGGTTGCAGCGTTGGACAATCCAATCAACCATTCCTTCAATTCATCCATGGTCGCAGGTTCTTTCTCATATCCGTATTTCTCCATCAGATCCTTACGAACCTCGATACCTGAATTCTGTCCGCTCTCGGCTTTGGATCTTGGAAGTATGTAGATGCCTCCGTTGTATCTGGCCTGATCCCACATGGCGTCTGTCCAGTTTTTCATCACCGCATTGGTCTCCGCGACACCCTTACCATCGTTGAACAGGTATGGGGTCATGTCCACAAACAGGTTTGCGTCGATGGCCTGGGTGAATATGGGGTAATAATAGGATCCGCTGGTAATCTTGCTGATCTGAATTACGTCCGGTGTGCTTCCGGCTGCGATCAAGGTGTTTACTTTCTGATCATAGTCTTCGTAGTTGATCCATTCTATGTCCAGATTCACATCAAACAGGTCTTCCCAGTATTTTTCCATATCACTGTTCTGAACTGGTCCATAACCCCAGTCAATACCCAGAACGGAAATCGTCATGCGATCCCCTCCCTTACTGTTGGAAGCCTCTTTCGCGGAACCTGCCTTGGAACTTCCTGTGGTCTCCGCCTGTTTTCCGCATCCTGCAAATGTGGATACTGCCATTACAGCCGCCAAACCAAGAGCTGCATGCTTTTTAAAACTCTTCTTCATGTTTAAATCCTCCTACACTTATTATAGTTTTTTATTGTTACGGTTCAGTTCCCGGAAAATCTTTATGATTTTCCAACCTCCATCTGTCAAAACACCGATTTCGTATGAGACTTTCCTGGAATTAAGGTACCGAATCGTTACGCCTTATATCAATCAACCCTTAACCGCTCCAACCATCATGCCTGACTGGAAATATTTCTGCAGGAATGGATAGATAATCAGCACGGGCAAAACTACGACTACCACGGCCGCCATACGCATGATCTCCTGGGGTACGGCATTGACTACAGTGGTCTGTACATCCACCACATCAGAGATATTGGAAGAAAGCACCACCTTTTGTACATAAACCTGAAGCGAAGCCTTTGCCGTCGATGTCATATACATAATGGAATTGAAGTAGGTATTCCAATAACTTACAAAAGAAAACAGTGTCATGGTTGCCAGCATGGCCTTCGAAAGGGGTATTACGATGCTTCCAAAGGTTCTGAGCTGTCCACAGCCGTCGATTGTTGCTGCCTCTTCCAATTCCACAGGAAGGGATTGGAAGAACGAACGCATTACCATCACGGTCCATGCCCCGCAGGCCACCGGGAGAATACAAGCCAGATAATTGTCAATCAGCCCCAGAGATTTGATATTCATGAAGTTGGGCACCATACCTGCTGAAAAAAGCATGGTAAACATCACGTATTTATTTAAAAAACTTTTTCCCGGAATCGGTTTTGACAACAGATAAGCTACTCCGGCATTCAAAAACACGTTTAAGGGGGTTCCAACAGCCGTAATAATAAGGGTCGTCTTTAAGGAATTCAAAAATCC
>DVNN01000265.1 GCA_018714325.1 Candidatus Pelethocola excrementipullorum | reverse complement strand
TATTTTTAAAACTTGGTGATAATAATCAGGAAGGAAGATAATTTATTAGATATAAGCGAAAAATAAGGCCTTTTCCATTTGAAATGATTATAGGTTAAGAGGATGGCCGTATCGAAATTAAGATATTTCATTTTTATCTTGTGTTGAATATTACCAATAATTCAAGATCATTTTGTGAAAAAGGCAGAAAAATTTAAAAATCATAAAAAGTAGTTGAAAAATTACAGATAGTATCTTGTCATATAACTTGAAAACACATCAGACAACATACGGTAGAAAATGGAAATTTATATATGATTAATTTAAAAAATATAGTATGATTAAACATGTAAAATAATTTGGATGTTGATGTTGTTTGAAGACTCTCTTTGATATTCTCTATGAGGTTCATGCAATGCCTTCATCTGAAAATATGAATGGAGAGTGAAAGAATATGAATAAGAAAGAAAAAAGCACAAAAGATATGGTCGTTAATGATCTGATTAAATCCATTACAAGTGGTGAGTATTCCATAGGTGATAAGCTGCCAACGGAAGGTAAGTTGTGTGAACAATTTAATGTAGGCCGTTCAACACTTCGAGAGGCTATTAGTGTTGTGAGAGCCTTGGGATATATTGAGACAAGGCATGGCAGCGGTTCCTATATTGTTGCAACCAGCGTTGAAACCAGAGAAACAGTTGAACAGTGGTTCGCGCTTAGACAGTCACAGCTGAATGACTTTTTTGAGGTGCGATGTAATATAGAAGTTATGAATATAAGGTATGCAATCATGCGTAGGAGCGAGGAAGATATAGAACAAATAAAAGCTATTCATAATTCCTTTGAAAATGCAATCATGCGTGGCGATGAGGTGAAGATGGCAATGCTTGACGAAAGGTTTCATACGGAACTGGCAAGGATGTCAGGTAACTCATTATTAATTGAAATTAACCGCATCATAGCCAACGCCTTAAAACCATATCGTAGAAAGTCCTTCACCGTTGAAGAGAATGCAGTACATGCATTATTTCCACATAAAAATATTATCACTGCACTTGAGAATCAAGATGTGTCTGCCGGTGTCAAAGCCATGCAGGAACATATCGATACATCGCTATTCGATATCGCATCGGTTGCGAACAAAGTAAATAAAGAAGAGTAATTTCACGGCTATGCTCCATAGTAAGGGATAAGGTACCAAATGACTGCAGTCATCTCGCATTTTCCATGGATTATAAAGCCGTTTAAATATAAAACGACAGACAAAGTAAAGGCTGAAGATTCCAAGAACTTATTAAAAAGAATGGAGGAAATGAGATGAAAAAGTTGTTTGGCGTGTTGCTTAGCGTCGTCATGATGGTAGGTTGTGTTGGCTGTGGTACAGGAAGTGGTGCGAGTGACGTCCCGGATGAGATTACGATTGGATTTGCCGGAACCCTTTCCGGAGAAAATGCATTGGTTGGTGAGTATCAGAAGAACGCGATTAAGGTTGTGGAAAATGAACTTGCGGCTAACGACGGATGCATTGAGATCATGGGTAAGAAGGTGAAAGTTAATATAGCCCTGGAAGATACTGAGGCAAAACCGGATATCTGTGCAAATGTTTATAGAAAATTTGTGGATGAATATAAGGCGGTAGCCATTGTTGGTCCTAATGAAAGTTCCTGTGCGTTGGCAGCAGGGCCCATTGCTCAGGAAGCTGAAGTTCCTAATGTTACTATATTTGCGACGAATGATGAAGTGACTAAAGTAGGTGACTATGTGTTTCGGGCATGCTACCTGGATCCCTTCCAGGGAAAGGTTGCAGCGACCTTTGCGTACGATGATCTGGAAGCTAAGACTGCGGCCGTTTTATTCAGCAATGCTGATGCATATTCAAAATACTTAAAAGATGCTTTTGTTGAGGGGTTTGAAGCTCGCGGAGGTGAAGTTGTGGCGATTGAAGAGTATGCTGGAGCGGACGTAAAGGATTTTAATGCCCAGCTAGTCAATATATCCACCAAAGACCCAGAGGTATTATTTCTGCCTAATCAAGTGGGCGAGCTTCCACTTCAAATAAAGCAGGCTCGTGGCATGGGAATCGAATCAACGTTACTTGGAGGCGATTCATGGGATTTGACAACTTTGGTAGATGTTGCCGGAAAAGATATGGTTGAGGGGGCGTGCTACGTAGCGCCGTTCAGCAGTTCCGATACCAGTGAAGCGGCTCGTGCATGGGTCAAAGCGTATCATGAGATAGCGGGTGAAAATCCGGGGTCTCATGCAACACTGGCTTATGAAGCGCTACATATTGTATTAGGTGCATTGGAGAGTCTGGAGACTTATGACGGTTCCTCATTAAAGGATGCTATATATGCAACGAATATGGACCTTCCGTCCGGAAATGTAACTATGGATGAGCAGGGGAATCCCAAGAAAAATGCCGTTATTCTGAAGTACAAAGATGGTATTGGCGAATATGTTGCAACTGTTGAAGCTGAGTAAGTGAACATCAAACCTGTCGGGAATGGATGTAGGGTATTGGGTATGGTACTTATTTAGGTAAAGGGGGCAATATAATATGGTCAAAGTCATACAACTACTGATTTATGGACTTCAGGTTGGCAGCATCTATGCGTTGTTGGCAACTGGTTATACCTTGATTTATGGAATAATTAAAATGATAAATTTGGCTCATGCTGATTTTATGATGCTGGGTGCGTTTGTCTCATTATTTTTATATACAGGATTAGCGGGTTCGGGGAGCCCGATGTGGCTTATTATTCTTATTGTGTTATTAACGATGGGGATCGTTGGAATGCTTGGTGTTTTGGTCGAACGTATTGCATATAAACCTTTACGACAGCGTCCTGCATTATCAAGTCTGGTTGCGGCGGTGGGAGTAAGTATGTTTATACAGAATTTCCTCCGCTGTATTCCAGCGGTTGGACCTAGCCCGCGGGCTTATCCTGCTATGTTTACCTCTGCCAATATAACAATTGGAGGGGTCAGTATATCTGGAATTCAAATCATAGTTATTTTGGTGTCTGTAGTTCTGATGATACTGATGCAGCTTTTGGTCACAAAAACAACAATTGGCAAACAAATGGTTGCCACTTCATGCGATAAAGACGCCTCTGCTTTGATGGGCATCAATGTAAATAAGGTGATTTCTATTACCTTTTGCATTGGTTCGGCACTTGCAGCTATCTGCGGCATACTTTATTCCAGCGTATATCCTTCCATACATGTTTATATGGCGGCGACAATTGGTAATAAAGCGTTCATTTCGGCGGTTCTAGGGGGTATCGGTAATACGAAAGGAGCGGTTCTTGGGGGACTTTTGCTTGGGATAATTGAAGTATTCCTGCAATCTTTCAATTCGAGCGTTTCATATGGCGTATCTTTCGTGATTTTGATTGTCATTCTTTTATATAAGCCTGCCGGCTTGTTGGGAACAGTTGAAATGGAGAAGGTGTGAGAGCGGGAGGGCAAAATGAAAAATAATAAGAAAACAATCAAAAAAGAGTATATATGCTTTATTGCTGTATATTTGTTGCTGTACCTGCTCCATTATGTGGGAATCATAAGTAATTATATGTTCCAGGTCATTATGCTGGCAGGTGTCAATATTATTATGACTCTGAGCTTAAATCTGGTTAACGGGATTACGGGTTTGTTTTCTTTAGGACATGCGGGATTTATGGCTATAGGGGCATATATTGCAGCAATCGTTACAACGACCGTATTGCCGATGTTAGGAATATCGGCGAAGAATTTTGCATCAGAATTCATATTTTTAATTGCAATACTAATCGGAGGAGGTATTGCTGCATTCGGAGGTTTTTTGATTGCCAGGCCAACCTTAAAAGTCAGGGGCGACTATTTGGCGATCATTACACTTGGCTTCGGAGAAGTGATCCGTTCGGTAATACGCTTGATTGAATATGTTGGTGGCCCCCGTGGGATGATTGGTATACCAAAACTCGCTAATTTCACCTGGATTTTCGTAGTTCTGCTACTGACTGTATACGTTTCCAGAAACTTTATTACATCTACATATGGACGGGCCTGCCTGGCAATACGTGAAAATGAAATTGCGGCCGAGGCCATGGGGACAGATGCCAGGCATTATAAAACAATTGCATTTACCCTTTCTGCATTTATGGCAGGAGTGGCAGGAGCACTGTTCGCCCATCTGCTCATGTTTATCAGCCCGGATAATTTTGCCTACTCAAAATCTTCGGATTTGTTGGTTTATCTGTATACGGGCGGTGTGGGGACGATTACAGGAAGCGTTGTGGGAGCATTTCTGATGACGATTTTGCCGGAGTTCCTTAGATTTATGGAGGATTGGCGCCTTGTTATCTATGCGTTGGTGTTGTTATATACAATCATATTTAAACCGTATGGAATAGCAGGAAACAGAGAGCTGAAGTTTCTTGGCATTCATACCTATGCGGAGAAAAAAGAGCGTAATTGGAAGATGCGGATCATGAAGCTGTTTGCGAAGAAGGGAGGGAATGGTCATGAGCGTTTTAGAGGCTAAAGGTGTAGGAATTACTTTTGGCGGACTAAGAGCCGTAAATGATTTTAATCTCTCTCTCGATAAGGGAGAATTGGTGGCTATTATTGGGCCTAATGGAGCTGGCAAAACCACAATCTTTAATATGTTGTCTGGGATATATCAACCCACGGACGGTGAGATACTAATTGATGGTCAGTCCATATTGAAAAAGAGTCCTCATGAGATTAACTTAATGGGAGTGGCCAGAACATTTCAGAATATAAGATTATTTACTAAACTGAGTGTTCTGGATAATGTGAAGGTTGCTATGAAGTGTAAAGCCACATATGGATTTTTGGATGCCATATTGCGCACAAAGAAATGTAAAAAAGAAGAACAGATGATTGAAGAAAAATCTCTTGAACTGTTGTCTTTGTTTAGCATGGATAATGTCAGCCATTTGCAGGCGGGGAATCTCCCATATGGAGAACAGCGTAAGCTGGAGATCGTTCGGGCATTGGCGACAGATCCTAAGATGCTTTTTTTGGATGAACCTGCTGCGGGAATGAATGAAGTCGAAATTGAAGAAGTAATGGAAGTTATCGCCAACGTTAGAAGCAAATTTGATATTACGGTTTTGCTGATTGAGCATCATATGAGCATGGTCATGAAAATTGCTGAAAGAATCAAAGTTCTTGATTTTGGTGAGACAATTGCTGAAGGAAAACCAGAGGAGATTCAGACGAATCCATACGTTATAGAAGCCTACCTGGGAAAGGGGGGAGCAGCGGGTGACGAAATTAAAGGTTGAGAAATTATGCGTTTCTTATGGTGCCATCAACGCTGTCCGCGATGTGGATTTCCAAGTGGAAGAGGGAGAGATTGTGGCTCTGATCGGCGCTAACGGAGCGGGAAAGACATCTATTTTACGGACGATATCTGGTCTGGAAAAGGCCAAAAGCGGTTCTATTATCTTCGAAGGAAAAGAGATTGTACGACAGAAGGCACATATAACAGCGGCCAATGGAATTGCACATGTCCCGGAAGGGCGCCGCATCTTCACCACCCTTTCGGTGCTGGATAATCTTATGTTGGCAGCGCATCAACGTAAAGATGCAAAAGCTGTTAAGGAAGACTTAGAGAATGTTTATAATGTTTTTCCCAGGCTAAAAGAACGTCACGCACAGCCTGGCGGAACTTTATCAGGAGGGGAGCAGCAGATGCTTGCTGTCGGACGTGCCTTAATGACCACATCCCCACTGGTCTTACTGGATGAACCATCTATGGGGTTGGCACCACTTGTGGTAGAGGAAATATTCGCGGTAATCAGGCGGATAAATGAGCAGGGAAGGACAGTTCTGCTTGTTGAGCAAAACGCTCAGATGGCACTGAGCACCGCGAACCGGGCCTATGTACTTGAAACCGGTATGGTTACTAAAAGTGGGGATGCTAAGGAACTTTTAAAAGACCCTTCTATCAGAGAAGCGTACCTTGGATGTTGAATAACGATGGTTATTAGTCAAAGTAAAGGAGATACAAATATGAGTTTATCTTATCAAGAAATGTTAAAGCGGTTAAACGGGGTTATTGGTCTGCTTCCGACTCATTTTAACGATGATGAAACATTGGATTTGGGGGCGATGAGAGAGACTGCGGAGTTTGCATGCGAACAGTTGGAGGGGCATGATGGAGCGATCATGATAGCGGGCAGCACCTCTGAATTCTATGCAATGACCGATGAGGAAAATCTGCAGATGATTGATACGGTAGTAAAGACGGTTAATGGCCGGGTACCCGTTATTGCGGGAACGGGACGAGCCGCCACTGGTTTGACGATTGATGTTAGTAAAAGGGCTCAGGATCTGGGGATTGATTGTGCTTTGGTATCGAATCCTTATTACATGCAGATTACCGAGGATGGATTATATCGTCATTTTTCTAAGATTGCTGAGGCGTTAGATATCGGAGTTATGATTTACAATAATCCTTCTACGTCTAAAATGTTTGTTCCGCCCAATATTATTGCAAAGTTATCCAAGATACCCAATATTATTGCGTCTAAGGAGAATGCAACAACAATAGAAAAATATTATTGGATGAAGACAGAGACAGATCCTGATGAATTTAAGGTGTGTTGTGGAATCGGCCATTTGAACTATATGTTTGAAGCACCATTTGGATGTCCGGCCATGGTGACGGAATTGTTGCTTTTAGCACCTACTTTAATTCTCGACTTTTATGATGCTTGTAAAGCCCAGGACTTTGCGGAGGCGAATCGGCTCATGGATCAGATTATTCCTTATCACAAATTTATTTCACGCTGTGTGGCAAAAAGAAGTGTGCCATCAACCAATGATCCGGAGATCGGAGGCCGTGCAACCGCTCTTTATCAGTCCGTGATTAAACGTGCTATGGAATTCCTGGGCCTACCGGGGGGTGTGGTCAGGGAACCATTAGAGAATCTTACGGATTCTGAAATCGCAGAACTTAAGGAAGTGTTGGTACAGTGTAAAGTATTATAGAAAAGCGATAGGAGAGGAGTTTGGGAGGTATGCCAAAAATCAGTAAAAGAGCAGCGGCAACACCTGCATCTAAAATCAGGGCAGTTTTTAATAAATCTCTTGGACATGATGATTGGGCAAAATTTACAGTTGGAGAACCGGATTTTGATACTGTGCAACCGATTATTGAAGGTGCATATAAAGCAGCTTTGGAAGGGAATACACATTACGTACATAATGCAGGAATTATGCCTTTGCGAGAACGATTGGCAAAGAAATTCCTGGAGGATAATAAGCTGGAAGTAGATCCGGAGACGGATATCATGATTACAAATGGGGGAACGGAAGCAATTTATCTGGCGCTTCAAGCCGTAATTGAGCCAGGCGATGAAGTGATTATTCCAGGACCACAGTGGACCGCATATCCCATGTTGGTTACGCTTAGCCATGGCAATTCTGTGGTATGTAAAGTTTTTGAGGAAGATAACTTCATGTACACAGAAGAAAATTTACGCAGGTCAATCACTTCAAATACCAGGATGATAATTCTTAATTCACCATGCAATCCCACGGGAACCATGGCTGACAGAGCTACCTTAGAAATGATTTCCGAAGTAGCAAAAGAATTTGATTTGTGGGTGCTCTCTGATGAGGTCTATGAGAAGCTTATTTATGATGGAAATGAACATATTAGCATAGCCACACTGCCGGGGATGAAGGAACGTACAGTTGTGATAAACAGTTTTTCCAAAACATATGCCATGACCGGCTGGAGAGTAGGGTATGCAACTGCACCGGCCTCTTTGATGCAGATTATGGTAAAGCTGCACGAGCTGGAGACCTCCTGTTGCAATGTTCCTGCCCAGTTTGCTGCTATTGCGGCGTTGGATGGGGATCAGGGGGTAATAGATGATATGCTGCAGCATTATGAGCGCCGGAGAGAGATGATTATCAGCGGGCTTAATGCTATACCGGGGATTAGCTGCCGTTCGCCCCAAGGAACCTTCTATGCCTTTGCAAATGTAAAGAGCCTTGGATTGCCGGTGGATGAACTGGTAGATCGGTTGATGGACGAAGTGGGGCTGGTGGTGGTTCCGGGAACGGCATTTGGGGATGATGGCGAAGGTTTTTTGCGTTTTTCATTTGCGGTATCGGATAAAACAATCCTGGATGGCTTAAATCGACTGGAAACATTTGTAAAGAAACTCTGATTGCTTAGATTTGCTTCAGGATTATGGAAGTATTGGGAGGAAGAGGAAATGGGAGTTAAGACTTATAATCCATATGAGAATATGTTACTGGTAATGGATCAGGCAGCGGAGCGATTAGGATTAAGAAAGGATGATTATGAATGGCTTCGCTATCCGGAAAGAGAATTGACGGTTTCGATTCCTATAAAAATGGATAATGGAGAGTTGAAAGTATTCCAAGGTTATCGTGTACAGTATGATAGTACGAGAGGGCCATATAAAGGAGGGATTCGTTATCATCAGGATTCGGATCTGGATGAAGTAAAAGCCTTGGCAGGCTGGATGACTTTTAAGTGTGCTGTAGTCAATATTCCATATGGCGGTGCAAAGGGGGCCGTAAGAGTCGATCCGAGAGAATTGTCCAGAGATGAACTGATTCGTCTGACCAGAAGATATACTACCAGGATTTTACCGCTGATAGGGCCGGATCAAGATATTCCGGCACCAGATGTAAATACCAATGGTGAAGTTATGGGATGGATTATGGATACGTATAGCATGTTCCATGGGCATAGTGTGCCAGGAGTTGTTACTGGCAAGCCACTGGAGATAGGGGGTTCTATAGGCAGAGCCGAAGCGACTGGACGCGGAGTTATCATTGTGGCCATGCATTGCTTGAAAAAGATGGGACTGGATGCGGATAAGTTAACGTATGTAGTTCAGGGAATGGGAAATGTAGGCGGAACCGCAGCAGCTAATATACTCTATCAGGAAGGAAAGAAAGTGATTGCGGTTGGAGACTATTCCGGTGGAGTTTATAAGGAAGATGGGCTGAATATTCCAGAAATCACAGAATTTTTGGATGGTGGAAAAAGATGCTTAAAGGAATATGAGTCAGAGGGAATCCTGCGTTTAACAAATGATGAATTGTTGGAGTGCAAGTGCGATGTATTGATTCCGGCAGCTTTGGAAAATCAAATCACAAAAGAAATTGCAGAACACATTTCTGCAAAAGTTATCATAGAAGCGGCTAATGGGCCAACTACAGTAGAGGCTGATGAAATCCTGAAGGAGAGAGGGGTTATAGTTGTGCCGGATATTTTGGCGAACGCAGGGGGCGTCGTTGTATCTTATTTTGAGTGGGTTCAAAATATCCAAAGTCTGGCATGGGATTTGGATGAAGTTAATGTAATGCTGGAAAAGATCATGCTTCGTGCTTATGATGATGTTGAAGAGATGGCAAATGACAAAAATAGCACTATGCGGATGGGGGCTTATATGGTTGCTATAAACAGGATTTGCACTGCAGGCAGATTGCGCGGGGGGCCGATTTCCATGGCATAAACGAGAATGGATGTATGTGAGAAAGGTTATGAGTAATGTGCGTTTTGATAGAATCTTCCGGCACATTTCAGACAGAATGGAGGCGTTTATACGCAAAAAAAATAGCTGAAGAAATGAATATGCTGGAATTTGGTGTTAAGGCGATATATTTAGTCGGTTCGGTGGAATCATATAGTGCAGGTATGGGCAGCGATATAGATCTCATTATAAAATTGGTGGGGGATTCGAAACCAAAAGAGTCGTTGGTGGTATGGCTGAGAAGTTGGGAAGAAAGATTGTGTGAGATTTCTGAACAGTACACTTCGGAAACGCTGCCTTATGTATTGGATATTCATTTTGTAAATAGCAAAGATATTCAAAATCAATCAAGCTTTGCAATAAGAATGGAGTCTACGGTTGAACCGCCTGAGTTATTGCGCATCGTTTAATACATGTTTATCTGAGTATGTTTTCATGCTCAAAGCGAAACCCCAGAGCGGTCAGTCTCTGGGGTTTTGTGACTTAATCAAGTTCGTGTAAAGCAATGTCGATGATGACCGAACCCAGATGCTTTCTCTTCCAGTGTTGTGGATCTGAAAGCGCAAGTCTTGTGGTTCCTTCCGTAAACATAATCAACCCCAGCATTAAACGTGCCAGTGCTACTCTCGCTCTCGCGTGGGGGGTGAATTCAATTTTCTCTTCTGCAGCGGAGTTATAACCGTCGATTAAGCCCTTATTATTCTCGAGGTATCCAAGGCAGTCAATTGCAAAAAAGTCGGCATAGTAGTCACCGAAGAAACATCTTTCCGTGTCTATAAGCCCTGCGAAGTCGCCGTTTTCATCGATGAATACGTTGTTATCGAAAAGGTCATAGTGGATAAGCCTGGGGACGTTCACGTCGTCAAGAGCACCTTCCCATTTGCGGATAAAACGTAGTATTTCAGACAGTTCAGGAAGCATATTCCCCTGTTTGTCCGCATCCTCTATTAAGGTAAACACCATGTCATAGTAGGCGTCTTTCCAAGTGTCGTGCATTCTCACCTGTCTGTAACCGTATTTATCATTTTTGATATTATGGATTTGGGCTAAGGCCTGACCAAACTGGTATTGCCAGTGATACATCTGCTCATCTGTCAAGTCTGCATCACATAGTAGTTTTCCTGGTAATTTACTCATGATAAACCAATGATTTCCGATGACTTCGTGTCCGCTGTGTATGATTTCAGGGATTTTTATGTCGGTATGCTTTTTGAGCTGATCATAGGCCCAAAGTTCTACTTCCATAATGCCTTTTTCATAAGTTAGCATAGTTGTACCGCTGTTTGGACCGATTTTAAGTATGTAATTTGCATCCTTTGTGTAAAGCATGTATGCAAGATTAAATTCTCCGCCGGTTAGTTCTTCGATCTTTATACAGTCCTTAATACCAGCAACCTCAATCATTTGCAATAGTTCCTCGTGGCTTACCTGTGCTTTTGTTCTGGAATGCATATTAAGTCTCCTTTAGTCTATATAATGTTATATTCTTGTTAATTATCCCCGGTTTTATCATTAAGATCACGTGTTCTCGGATAATTTGATGACAACAAAATCATTTAAAACCTGAACACTGCCAGTGGCAGGCCAAACAGGCATATTATGACTATATTCCTGTGCGAACTCCACCTGCTCCTGTGATGGCATATACAAATCACCATAGCCAAGTGATTTGCATAAATTCACAATTCGTTCCGTGGAACCGGCATAAGCAGCCTGATCCCATTCAAAGAATGAATGGCCAATAACGTCTCCATCGACGGTATCTTCCATCTTTTGAATGCTTTTAGCCCCTATGAATACAACTGGATATTCCTGCATTCCCCTATCGGCCCCCACTTGCGCTATGCGGCTATGCACATCTCCTGCCAGTTCTTTATCTGATTCGTATGTAAAATGAGAGGTGTGGAACAACCGGGTCAGGGATTGCCCCTGTCCTAAAGCGACATATAATGAGGCGGCTAGTAAAACATAGGAAACCACTTTTTTATTAATCGTTGTCAGATAAGCAAAAACGAATGCCAACAGTAAGGGGTATACAAGCTGTCCGCGAATTGGCTGATAATTTCCGCTGACAATGCTTAAAAACAGCGGGGATAGCATAAGCAGTAAAGACGCGATGACGAAAATCCAATATTCTTTTTTTCTGCATTTCCATCCACGATACAGAAGAAGAATAACGGCTGCCAACATGGCAGGTAAGAATGCTCTTCTAAAGAATAATGGCCAGGCGCTAAAATAGATTCTCAGTGCGTCTCCTAGTATATTGAAGATGCAGGATTTTATTCCGTCAACTTTCCATAGAAACATATTATTTACATAACTTGAATCTAGGTTGAAATAAGCCGTGATCAATTTTGTGGCCAAGGTGTATCCTATAAAACTAATAACAAATACTGCAGCATGTTTTAGACCTGCCCCGAACCAAGTCGTTATACCAGAAAAATCTTCATTTTGATAGTAAAGCATGAATGATATTAGTACGACGGCGATATATAGGGAAGAAAATGCCTGATAGGAACCAAGGGC
The DNA here is from genome assembly GCA_018714325.1 of Candidatus Pelethocola excrementipullorum. Lineage (GTDB taxonomy): Bacteria > Bacillota > Clostridia > Lachnospirales > Lachnospiraceae > Novisyntrophococcus > Novisyntrophococcus excrementipullorum. Next base: position 2,456 of record DVNN01000265.1, on the reverse strand, counting down.
CCATATCATTAATAAGACACCTGAAGCCATCCATAATATACTCTTTTTCAAAAAAATCCATTTGCCGGTAAAATAAGCGGAGAGTATGCACAGGAAAGTTGCCCAGGCAATCTCAAAGCCCTGTAGAGCAAAATTAAACTGCTCAGCAAAAATAGGAGCGGTTACATATAACAAAGGAAATACATAATAGAATAATTTATATTTTTCATTTTTCCCGTTCCATTGCCATATGCAGTAGCAAAAAGTAAAGGCAGAACATCCCAGGAATAGTATCATGAGAAAGTTTGAAGCATATGGTACAAATGTATTTATCATAAATATTTTCTTCGTGAGCCATAAACCAAAACGATTGATTCCAATCCATGATAAGGTCATGGTACTCTGGGAATCCAAGGCGATTTCACTGTCTATTGATATATCATAATAAAAAAGTCTCATCCCATAGCAATATAACATTACAACGGCTAGAAGCAAAATCATTTTTTTGTAAGATGATACAAACTTGAGGAAATTATTTTTTTCCTCCTTCCATTCCTGAAAATAGGTTTTAAAAATACTCTGCATGATTGTCTCCTCGTATTTTTCTGTACTAAAGATTAGTATACTACAACGGTAGAAATATGACAATTAGATCAATGGATTGGATTATTTGATTTAAAAGATTCATATATTAGAACATTGTTGAGGAAAATGGGTTATAATAAAGGAAACAAATGAAAGGGGATTTTTATGTATTATTCGACTCATTATCCCTCACCCTTGGGTTCGCTGATGTTAGCAAGTGATGGTGATAATCTTATTGGATTATGGATAGAAGGACAAAAGTATTTTGCTGCCAAAGTGGCAGAAGAGATCAGTGAAAGAGATGATCTGCCAGTGTTTTCGGATGTGAAAACATGGTTGAATCAATATTTTGCCGGCGAAAAACCAGCCATTTCCGAGTTGCCGCTGGCACCAATCGGCGGGGCGTTCCGTCAGTCTGTATGGGATCTTTTATGTGAAATTCCATACGGTGAGGTTATTACATATGGGGAAATTGCTAAGAGGATGGCGGCCCGCATGAACAGGAAGAGTATGTCCAGTCAGGCGATAGGCGGTGCCGTGGGACATAATCCCATCTCCATAATTATTCCGTGTCACCGGGTGGTGGGTTCAAATGGAAGTTTGACCGGTTATGCTGGTGGTATCAGTAAGAAAATAAAACTGCTTGAACATGAGGGTGCGGATATGTCTGGATTGTTTATACCAAAGAGTGGCTGAGAAGAGGGACACAGAATGAGCGAAAAATTCAGCAAAGTATATCATACATATAAAACACTGGTAATATTAGGCGTTGTTGGCATCCCAATAGGCGCCGTCATAGGAGCTCTAGACACCCTGTTTGGAATCGTATTGCTTAAAATAACGGACATAAGAAATTTGCATCCTATGTATTTTATACCCTTTTTAGCGTTGTCTGGAATTGTTATCGCATATTCCTACTTAAAGTTTGGAGGAAAAAGCAACAAAGGCATGAACCTTATTTTTGAAGTAGGCCATGGCAGAGAAGAGTTCATCCCTTTAAGACTGATTCCCTTTATCATATCGGGGACATGGCTGACCCACCTGTTCGGGGGAAGTGCGGGAAGAGAAGGGGTTGCGGTACAGATAGGAGCCACATTTTCCCACTGGGCTGGAAAGAAACTCCCGATAAAAAATGCTTCTAATATTTTTCTGGTAACAGGCATGGCGGCGGGCTTTGCGGGTCTTTTTCAAACGCCTATTGCAGCAGTAGTGTTTGCCATGGAAGTCTTAGTGGCCGGTGCGTTGGAATATCGTGCCTTATTGCCGGCGATTACGGCATCTTTTACAGCCAGTGCGGTATCAAGGATGCTGGGGCTGGAGAAGTTCACATTTATTCTTTCAGGAAAGTCTGATTTAAGTATACCGATTATATGGAAACTTGTTGTGCTGGGGGTGATTTTCGGAATTGTAGGCGGCGGCTTCGCATGGTTGTTAAAGCGGGTAAAAGGAATTCTTAACAAAAAACTGGAAAACCCCATAATTAGGATAGCTCTTGTCGGAGCTCTGCTAAGTATTTTGTTTTTGCTTTTCCACAAGGGTAGATATTCCGGACTAGGAACGAACTTAATCGCTGGAAGTTTTCAAGGTGGACATATTTATTCATATGACTGGGTCTTGAAGTTCATCCTTACTATCCTTACTCTGGGGGCTGGATTTCAAGGGGGAGAGGTGACACCTTTATTTTCCATTGGCTCTAGTTTGGGTGTTTTGTTGGCCGGGATTTTTCATTTGCCGATAGAATTAGTTGCCGCTCTTGGTTATGTAAGTGTATTTGGAAGTGCTACCAATACTTTCTTTGCCCCGGTAATAATTGGAGGAGAAGTATTTGGTTATGAATATATCCCATATTTCTTTATTGCCTGTGCATTTGCATATGTATTCAATCTGAACAA
>DVNN01000264.1 GCA_018714325.1 Candidatus Pelethocola excrementipullorum | reverse complement strand
CCTTATACTCTTGTTCTGTCAAAACCTGCTCAATCAGACCATACAGTTTTCTCACATCCTCTTTTTGCAGGAATTGTTCTTCGGTATCTTCGGCATCCCCCTCCATCACATCCATAAGATGGATCTCATTTCCTTCTTTATCCGTTCCGATAGATTCATAAAGTGATACTTCCTTGTTCAGCTTTTTCCGGGAACGTAAAAACATCAGAATTTCATTTTCAATACAGCGGACCGCATAGCTTGCCAATTTACTGCTCTTATTGTGGTCAAATGTGGCAACGGCTTTAATCAGGCCGATGGTGCCTATAGAGATCAGATCCTCCGGGTCTTCCGCAATCCCCTGATATTTCTTCACTACATGGGCCACCAGCCGCAGATTCCGCTCAATCAGAACATTCTTTGCTTCCAGATCTCCTTCCTGGTATTTTTGAAGAAATGCTTTTTCTTCCCGTGCTGACAGGGGTTTTTGGAATGTTTTCAAGCTGCACCTCGAAGAGGATTTCTATCTATACTATGAGCTGAAAGGTAGAATTGTGCTTTTCCATCTGTCCCTTTTTTGTCGGATTGAGGTAATTTTATAGACCAAGCAGTCGGATAACGAAGAAAGAGTCTGACTTATCAGACTCTCACTTCCTAATCACTTTAGTGACAATTTCAGATTTAATGCTGTTAATCAGTCGATAAAACCTCTTTTAAGGCACGTAATGTCTCATCCACATTCTGGTCAGTTGCATTTTCCCCCATATGACCAATCCGGATTAGTTTTCCTGCAAAGCAGCCAAAAGAACCTGCCAGCAAGATGTTGTGTTTCTCCCTCATTCTGGTCAGTATCCCTTCGTCAGTCTGTCCTTTTGGAACCTGAAACACGGTAACGGTATTGGAATATCCGCTGTTTGGGTAAAGGATAAGCCCCATATCCTTTAAGGATTCTCTTGTTCTGGCCGCGATTCGTGCGTGACGGTTCAGGATATCCCTGTCTTTCTTTATGTTCTCCAATGCCTCCCGCAAGCCATAAATATCACTGGCCGGCATGGTGTAGGGAAACCATTTCTTCTCATAATATCCTTTAAATACCATCAGATTAGCATAAAAGGAAGCTATGGGCGACTTTCGTTCTTCCATCGATGCTTTGGCATCTCCGCTGATTGTGACCATCGTCAGCCCCGGAGGTGCCGATACCGCTTTCTGAGAACCGCCGCAGAGGATATCAATCTGGTAATCATCCACCCGCACTTCCTCTCCAAACATTGCGGATACAGAATCCACTACGGTCATGATTCCGTATGACTTCAACAAGGGACATATCCTGGAAATATCATTGAGCATTCCACTTGGTGTATCACAATGAACCACCGTCGCATATTTAAAATCGTGATCTCGTTCCAGATAGGCAGCCAGTTCTTCCACATTCAGAGGTTCACTATAGTCTTTGGTATCAAGTATGGGCGTTCCGCCATATAGGCTAACAAAATCTTTGAATCCCTCACCATATATCCCGTTGTCCAATACCAAAACCCGGTCGCCCGGTTCGGTCAACGAGGCACAGGCTGCTTCCAGTCCCAGAATCCCCTCTCCATCCAGAATCAAGGTCTCATTGCCGGTATGCAGAAGTTCACTAAACAAAGTACAGGTATCCCTGTAATACTCTACGAAGTCTGCATCCAGATCAGGGTTTTGGAATTCCCTGCTCCTGGCCAACCGCACGTTTTCTCTGACCTGGGTAGGTCCCGGAGTCATCATCTTATACATCTCTATCCCTCTCTTTCTTTTCTAGCATTTACATTTATAAAAACTTTTTGGCCAGAAGGTTTAACCTTCCTACCACAATCAACACAATTACCGCCGCAACACCAATCTGTACCAGATTTCCCGGTATGGATGTAAGGGGAGCTATCCAGTTACCATAAAGTAAGCCTTCTGCGCTATAATACCCGCCTACTTTTATTATGCAGGCCATTCCGATTGCCAATACATTCCACATAAATCCCCGGTGCTTTTCCGTAATTGCTCCCACAACAAATCCCATCATTCCAACAATCACCAGTGTAAATGGCGCCCAAGCCGTCCAACCCGAAAGCAGGTCAAACAAAGCCATACCGACTCCACCGCAGATAGCTCCAGTCTTTTTTCCAAAGATTATGGCTCCTATGAATAGAGGCACATTTCCCAGGTGAATCAGGCCGCCATTGGCAGCGATGGGTAGACGTATGTTTACAGATGCCGTAAAGATATATGTGAGTGCGATAAAAACTGCCGTAATTACCAACTCCTTAATATGGTGGCGGGAAGTAACCGACGCTGTTACAGCTGCATTTTGTTGTTTTTTCATATACTCTCTCCTCTAATCTACGATTCAGCAATTCCTAATTCCCTTTAAAAATCTCATTCGATTTCTTTTATTTTGATGATGTTGGGGTCAAAAGTTATTTTGCCCCCATGATACTACGGATTGCTCGGCACAGGAATTCTGAATGGTCCCTTGAATTTATGATTGCCCACTCCTTCTTGCCTGAAAGGTGGATACGAAAAGCGCGCTTTTGGATTGACTTTATCATACAAAAGATTTGGCTTTTACAAAATAACCAGTTTTTGTTTATTTGACCAGTCCAGTTTTGGTTATGTCCTCCCCTATAGAGTCAAAAAAATTCCTGATGCAAATATTCAGAAAAGAAACAACTCTGCATCTTTCTAAACATTTACATCAGGAATCTATTTTTCTATCACTTTTTTACAATGGAAAACCTAAGTTCCCGAAAATCTTTAATTTTTAACCGCTTCTTTCCGGCGTAATATATCATAAGCGTCCATCTCAGCACCCAGATCAATCCACAATTTCTGCTTGGGATGAGGCGCGGATTCCATGGCATTTCCCTGGTCGTCATATATTGCTTTGACCACCACCTGAATATTCTGTCCATCCGGCTTCATAATCTCTATCTCTTCGCCCACCGAGAACTTATTTCTCTGTTCGATGGAGTAGTATCCGCGTTGGTCCTTCTCTCCTACAATTCCAAGATAAACGTACTCCTGGATATAGGTATTATTGTCGTAAATCTGGGCTTCATCAGAAGGTTTACCATAGAAAAATCCTGTGGTAAACTGCCGATACGTACAATTGGAAATCTGTTCCTGATACCATGGCAGATTCTTTTGATATAATTCCGGATCTTTCTGGTAATCATCAATTGCTTTCCGGTAAGTCCTGGCAACTGTAGCCACATATAAGGCGGTCTTCATCCGTCCCTCAATCTTCAGACTGTCAATCCCCGAATTCAATATATCCGGGAGCTGTTCAATCATACACAGATCCTTGGAATTGAAGATAAAGGTACCTCGTTCATTCTCATAGACCGGCATATATTCCCCGGGCCTGGACTCTTCCACAATCGAATACTTCCATCTGCAGGGATGTGTACAAGCCCCGCGGTTAGCATCCCTTCCCGTCATATAATTGCTGAGCAGACACCTGCCCGAATAGGACATACACATAGCCCCATGAATAAAGGTCTCAATCTCCAAATCTTCGGGAATATGGGCACGAATCTCCCTGATCTCCTCCAAAGACAACTCCCGGGCCGTAACAACTCTCTTGGCCCCCAACTGATACCAAAAATTAAAAGTCCCATAATTGGTATTATTGGCCTGAGTACTCACATGCCTCTCGATCTCCGGGCAAACCTCCTTAGCGATCTGGAATACCCCTGGATCCGCAATAATCAATGCGTCCGGACAAATCCTCCGCATCTCCTCAAAATACTCCCTGACCCCCTCAAGATCCCCGTTATGAGCCAGGATATTCGCCGTCACATACACCTTCACTCCATGCTCGTGAGCAAACTCAATCCCCTCCTTCATATCTTCCAAAGAAAAATTCTTAGCCTTAGCCCGTAACCCAAAAGCCTCTCCACCAATATAAACCGCATCCGCTCCAAAAATGACGGCCACCTTCAAAACCTCAAGGCTACTCGCCGGCACCAACAACTCCGGTTCTCTCATACGTACCTCCATTCTAAAAACAACTAAATACCCAAACAACATCTATCTTAAAATAACAAATAATTATCCATAACCCAATATCTACTTCCTGTCCAATATCTTTTCATAAAGCAAACCATCACCCCAACACCCATCCTGCAACACATACTGTTCGTAAACCCCAACAAGCCTAAAATTATTCCTCTCCAAAACAACCTGGGACCCTACATTCTCTTTTCCAGTCCCCGCCTCAATCCGATGCAGCTCATACCTCTTCCGGGCCATCTCCAAGACCAACTACCTCACCCTTTAATTTAAATCAACTAAAAAGCCAATACACCCGCTTCACCAATCCCCAAAAAATATCCTAAATTTTCTAAATCTTTTAAATCCTTCAATCTTTTAAAACCACCTACTGAGAAACACAGGTCATCGCCTGTCTGCCCTGGTATAAGTAGTGCGGTCGAAGGGCATTTGCAGGAATACTAGAGTATCTTAGCGCGTGGTAATTTTGCGTTGCCCCGCCAAATGACACTGTCTGAACGCAGTGAGTTTGTCATTTGGCGGGGCGCTTTTAGCAAAACTCCCACACGCTTAGATACTCAGAATTCCGAAACAGCCCCTCGACCGCACTACTTATACCAGGACAGTCAGGCGATGACCGTCCCCCACCCCATTATATTTTAACACTAATTGTAACCCCATCCCCCAGAGGAAGGATTGCCGTTTCCAGCTCTTCATGGTGTTTTAAGGTATAAAGATATTCTCTCATCCGCTTATAGATGGTGCGGTTTCTCCGCTCCACCATATAGTGGGACTCAACGATATCCCCATCCTGCAGGACGTTGTCCGAGATCAAAACACTTCCCGGGTGCATCAGCCGAAGAATCTCCGGCAGGAAGTGAATATACTGCCCCTTGGCCGCATCCATGAAGATTAAGTCATACTCTCCTTCCAGGGTTTTCAGCACATCCTGGGCATCTCCCGGAAGCAAGGTTATCTGATCTTGTCTGCCAGCATCCAGAAAATTCTTCCTGGCGACTGGTATTCTCTTTTCATAATTCTCTATGGTTGTTATTTTACAATTCTCTGGTGCATATTCTGCCATAAAAAGAGCAGAGAATCCTATGGCGGTTCCCACCTCCAGGATTCTCTCAGGCTGCTGTATTTTCAAAAATACTTTTAGAAAGCTCTGCATCTCCCTGCGGATGATTGGGACAAAGGAGTCCTTTGCCTCTTGTTCCAACTTTTCCAGACAGGGTGTGTGGCCGGCATCCATAGAATTGATGAATGTTACCATTCTTTCGTCAACAATCAATTTATTCTCCGCCTTCCTGGGTTCCTTCCTGTTCATGATCCGGTATTGGCGTCGCCTCTGGCTCAGCATTATTATTTTCGTCGGAAGAATCTTCTTCTGATGGCTGGCCTTCGGTATTCTCCTTGGACAAGATTTCAAGCATCTCATCCACCGTCTGATACGTATTCAGGATATAACTTCCCGGCTCCAGCTTCCCATAATAATCAGACAGACGTACCTGGGTCCAGAACACCAAAGGTCCCTCTGCAGTCAGACCTTTTTCCTGCAAGATTTTTCCGATTGCATAAGTAGAGGTACCCTCCTTTACAATTACAGTGACATCCTGCCCCTTGGCCTCGGATGCGGCAACAGGCTTCTGACTGAATACATCATAGCCAAAGCTATATGTGGTTTTACCCAGATATACAATCAGTACAATCCCGCAGATATACAATAGAAACCTCAGAATTCCCCGGGCACTCGTAAGTGCCACCTTATATCCGGTATCCTTATTCTTCTTAGCCATATGCCACTCCTTTGCCGCCAAAACACTTAAACCTCATCTGGTATGGAGATATTCAAACTTTTCACCATTGCGATCTGAACGTTCTGCATCATTCTGCAGACAGCCAGCTCCGCCTCCAGATAACCATTTGCAAAGGTATCCCTGCGGAGATGCTCGTACTCCCGTTCCAGATTGTCTACTGCATCATATAAATCCACGCCCTCCTGCTTCTGCAGACGATAATTCCTGCTTCGGAATTCATCGATCCGCTGACGCAGTTCGGGCTTCTGTTTTAATTCTTCTTCATACTTCAGATAAGTCTGATACTCATCACTGCTCATCATAGCGTTGATCAGTGCTTCCGTACACCTTATCACTTCATTGGCCATTGCCTTACGCCTCCATGATGATCGGAAGTATCATCGGTCTTCTCTTGGTACGTTTCCATACGAAGTCCCCCAGAGAATCCTTAACTTCTGTCTTGATTTTCCCCCAGTCACTGACTCTGCGATTGAGGCATTCATCCAGTGCATCTTCCACTACAACCCTTGCTTCTCCCATCAAATCCTCTGATTCACGTACATATACAAATCCACGTGACACGATATCAGGACCTGACAACAGCTGGTTGCTGCGTTTCTCCAATGTGAGAACAACTACCATGATACCATCTTCCGATAGATGTTGGCGGTCACGCAGTACGATATTACCCACGTCACCTACGCCCAGTCCATCCACCATGATGGCGCCGGTATGAACCTTTCCGGTGATCGCACAGCCTTCATCATCCAATTCTATCACATCACCGGAACGTGGGATAAAGATGTTCTCTTTTGGAATTCCCAGATCTGCGGCAATTCCTGCCTGTGCCTTCAGATGGCGGAATTCACCGTGAATCGGTATCGCATACTTAGGATGCACCAGTGAGTAAATCAGTTTAATCTCTTCCTGGCAGGCATGTCCGGAAACATGGACATCCTGGAAGATAACATCAGCACCTTTGGCCGACAATTCGTTAATCACTTTGGATACGGCTTTTTCATTACCAGGAATCGGGTTGGAACTGAAAATAATGGTATCACCTGGTTTAATGGATACTTTCTTGTGTATATTCGCCGCCATACGAGAAAGTGCTGCCATGGACTCTCCCTGGCTTCCTGTGGTTACAAGAACCATCTGCTCGTCCGAATAGTTCTTCATCTGGTCGATATCAATCAATGTCTTCTCCGGAATATTTAAGTATCCCAGTTCAGATGCTGTGGTTATGACGTTTACCATACTGCGGCCTTCCACAACTACCTTTCTGCCATACTTATTGGCAGAATTGATAATCTGCTGCACACGATCCACGTTGGATGCGAAAGTAGCAATTATGATTCGGGTATTTTTGTGGTCGGCAAAAATGTTGTCAAAGGTTTTTCCCACAGTACGTTCAGACATCGTAAAGCCTTTTCGCTCCGCATTGGTACTGTCACACATCAGTGCCAGAACACCCTTCTTTCCAATTTCCGCAAATCTCTGCAGATCTATTGCATCTCCGAATACCGGAGTGTAATCCACTTTGAAGTCTCCTGTGTGGATAACGGTTCCTGCCGGTGAATATATGGCCAGCGCAGCCGCATCCTGAATACTATGGTTTGTTTTGATAAACTCAATACGAAATGCACCCAGGTTAATGGACTGTCCGTGTTTGATTGTTTTTCTTTTAGTTGAGCGCAGAAGGTTGTGTTCTTTTAATTTGTTTTCAATTAGTCCTAATGTAAGCTTTGTTCCATAGATGGGCACATTAACTTCTTTCAGTACATAAGGCAGTGCTCCAATATGATCCTCATGTCCATGGGTAATTACAAACCCTTTTACTTTCTGTATATTGTCTTTCAGGTAGCTTACATCCGGGATAACCAGGTCAATACCCAGCATATCATCCTCCGGAAAAGCCAAACCACAATCCACGACAATTATACTGTCTTCGTATTCGAAGGCAGTGATATTCATTCCGATCTGCTCTAGGCCTCCGAGCGGAATGATTTTTAATTTACTTTCACTTTTTTTCTTCAAAAAGCACCTCCATATAATTTAATTTCCGAACACAATAAGCACGAAGACCCCTTCTTTTGGTCTTCCTGCCCGGGAGTGCGTATTCACACTAACGGAAATCCACGTCGTCCATCATCTGGGCAAACACGCCTGCTATGGCATCGAATTCTACTTCGTCTTCGACCATAACGTATTCTGCCTCAAGCGCGGAGCCTGCGGATATATCCTTCATGATGTAGGCATTTGCCTCATCTTCGTCAGAATCAGCAACCAGCAGATAATCGATACCGTTCACTCTGGTCTGCTCTTCTACGAAAAACTCTACTTCACTTCCATCTTCCGATACAAACTTAATTTTTTCCATAGTCTATGACTTCCTTTTTGCTTCTGGTCTGAAACTATTCAATCCCCTGTGAAAACTACGGGTTTGTTTTTTCTGATACCAAATAATTTTGGGGCAGCTTATCAATATAAGCTACATAAATGAATAGTTATTCCGGTTTTTGATTGGACAGATAATCCAGATATCCTTGCAAGATAAATACAGCCGCAAGTTGATCCACATACAGCTTTCTGTTCTCCCTGCGCACTTCCGCCTCTATCAAAGTTCTGTTCGCCTCCACTGTTGTCAGCCGCTCGTCCCACATAACAACATCCAGACCTGTTCTTTTCTTTAAAATTTCTTGAAATTCCAAAGATTTTACAGCCCTGTCACCGATATCATTATTCATATGTTTTGGGAAACCTAAAACCAACAGTTCGACCTGATACTGTTCAATCAATTCATCAATGCGGGCCAGTGTCTGGCGCAGTTTATTCTCGGATTTTCTCCGGATAATCTCGACCCCCTGGGCAGTAATCCCAAGCGGGTCACTCACCGCCACACCCACTGTTTTAGAACCGTAATCCAAACCTAATATCCGCATAGGGTCAGTCTCTCTTCCAGGCTTCATTTTTAATATACTCTTTCAAAAGCTCTTCCACAAGCTCGTCCCGTTCTACTTTCATAATCATGCTGCGGGCACCTTTATAACTGGTAATATATGTGGGGTCTCCTGACATAATATATCCTACGATCTGATTTACCGGGTTGTACCCTTTCTCAGCCATCGCATTATAAACTACATCCAGAACTTCCTTTACCTGTATCTCTGGTTCGCTTTTGACTTTAAAGTATTGTGTATTACTTAAATCTGTCATTTTTTCACGTCCTCGTTTATTGATATCTATTTCATTTTAATATACTTTACAGGAAAATACAATCATAACTTATGATGTTCTTCTCTAAGTCTGTCAAAAACCCGACATTTCTCAGCCTTAAACAGTCTGAAACTCGGCCAGCAACATCTGTTCCTGATGTCTTTCTTTCACAACTGCCTGAATCAGACAGTTCTGCAGATCATCTTCAGATTCCACAGCAACCCGTACATACTCGCGGGTATGTCCTACCCAGTATTTTGTTCCCTTCAGCTCAATTTGCTCTTCCATCAGAACATCCACTTGCTGGCCCAGGAACTGATCCATATATTCACTTCGTCTGACTTTGTCTAATTCCAGCAGTTTCTGGCTTCTCTCATGTTTTTGCTGTTCTGTCAGCTGTGCTTCCATAACGGCAGCTTTTGTCCCCTCTCTTCTGGAATATTTGAAGATGTGGGTCTCAAAGAAACGTATGGATTCCACAAACGCTCTGGAAGCTTCAAATTCTTCCTCCGTCTCACCGGGAAATCCCACAATAACATCGGTTGTCAGCGCAGGGTTGTCGTAATACTTTCGAAGCAATCTACAACTTTCCATATATTCCTGGGATGTATACCTGCGGTTCATCCGCTTTAGGGTTTCATCACATCCACTTTGCAAAGACAGATGAAAATGAGGGCATACCTTGGGCAGAGCCGCGATGCCTTGTGCAAACTCTTCCGTAACAATCCGGGGTTCCAGTGAACCGAGACGGATTCTTTGAACTCCCTCTACGTTGTGAACCGCCTGAATCAGCTCCAAAAGGGAATCCTTCTCCTCAAAATCCACGCCATAAGAACTCAGGTGAATTCCTGTTAATACCACCTCCTGATGTCCGCCTTCTGCCAGTCGTTCCACTTCTTTCAGCACATCAGCCCTGGAACGGCTTCTAACCCTTCCTCTGGCATAGGGAATGATACAATAAGAGCAGAACTGGTTACAGCCATCCTGCACCTTAATATATGCCCTGGTGTGTTCTCCTGTTTTACTGATGGATAGTGACTCATACTCCTGGGTATGGTTAATATCTATCATATGCATGTGAGCGGCAGAATCTTCCTCTTCTATTATTTCAGAACCACTAATTTCATACTCTTCCAGAATTTCGATCAGGTCCTGTTTTTTATTATTCCCAATTACGATATCTATAGACGGATCTTTTTCAATTTTTACCCCCTGAGCCTGCACATAGCAGCCTGTGGCGACTACTACGGCTGCCGGATTCATCTTTTTGGCTTTGTGAAGCATCTGTCTGGATTTCCGGTCCGCTATATTAGTTACCGTACAGGTATTAATAATATATATATCCGCGCCGGGAGCAAATGGAACGATTTCATAGCCCCTTTCCTCCAACTGTTGCTGCATTGCTTCCAATTCGTAGGCATTGACCTTACATCCTAAATTATGCAAAGCTACGGTCTTTTTCATATTCCTCTCCTTATTACATCGTTTTTATTATCAATAATAACGAATATTCCAGCTATTCTTTGTTGGTTTTCGCCTTGACTTTTACTACCATAAACTGTAAGATTAACTATGACAAAGATACTATTCTACCAAAGTTTCAAAGAAACCGAGGCACAGGAAAATTTATTGATTTCCTCTCTGATTTATCCAATAATCCGGGGATTTTTCAGATGATAGAGAATAGTTATCCGTGAAGATGTCATTTAACTTAACAAAATTCAGGGAGGATTTTATCGATGAAAACAGTACAGATTTCACTTAATTCAATTGACAAAGTTAAATCATTTGTCAATGACATTTCCAAATTTGATTTTGATTTTGATTTAGTATCCGGGAGATACGTTATAGACGCAAAATCCATCATGGGAATTTTCAGTTTAGACTTATCCAAACCAATCGACTTGAATATTCATTCTGAAGGTGAAAACTTAGAATCAGTTCTGACCATATTAAATCCATACCTGGTTTAATACTTAGAATGAAATTCCAAGCGGCAGTTGCATCTAGATGCAACTGCCTTTTTTGTATATTCTCTTACATTCGTTACTGTACTTCGATTGTTTCGGCTGTTTCGATGGCCATCCGCATCATTTCATCAATCTTCTCCTGAAGATTCTGCTCTGAACGTTTGATGATGTTCAGATTCGGCTTGGTCACCGGATGTTTTGCCACAAAGATGGTACAACAATCTTCGTAAGGCAGAACGGAAGTCTCATAGGTATTGATATCCAGCGCAATATCCAGAATCTCCTGTTTATCGAATCCAATCAGAGGGCGGAACACAGGCATTGTACACACTTCATTGGTGCAGGCCAAACTCTGCATGGTCTGACTGGCCACCTGTCCGATGCTCTCACCGGTAATCAGTCCCAAAGACCCATCTTTTCTGGCAAATTCCTCGGCAATCTTCATCATATAACGTCTCATAATAATAGTAAGTTCATCATGAGGACACTTATCATAGATATAAAGCTGAATATCCGTAAAATTCACAACATGCAGACGTATGGGGCCGCTATAGCGGGCAACCAGTTTCGCCAGGTCCACAACCTTCTGTTTCGCACGTTCGCTGGTATATGGGGGCGCGTGGAAATAAACCGCCTCCAGCTTCACACCGCGCTTAGCAATCATATAGCCTGCAACCGGAGAATCGATGCCGCCCGACAGCAGCAGCATAGCAGACCCATTGGTTCCGACAGGCATACCTCCCGGACCAGGGATAGTCTCTGAATAGATATAGATTTTCTGACGGATCTCCACGGTCAGATATATCTCCGGCTTATGCACATCCACTTTAAGCCCAGGACATTCATCCAGAATCCTGCCGCCCAACTCACGGTTTAATTCCATAGAGTCCAAGGGATAGCTCTTTTTAGCCCTTCTGGCATGTACCTTAAACGTCTTATTTAGTTCCGGATACATGGTCTTCATATAGGATACTACCTGTTTTGCCAAATCTTCAAATCCATTGTCCTCCAGCACTACAACGGGACAGATTCCAGCAATACCAAACACACGCTTTAACGCCTGAACGGTCTCATCGTAATCGAAATCCCCTTCCGTGAACACATAGATTCTTCCCTGTTCCCGAACCACCTTAAAAGTGCCCTCTACTTCCCGAAGGCCATTCCGGATCTGCTTTACCAGGGCATCCTCAAACAGATAACGGTTCTTACCCTTGATGCCAATTTCCGCATACTTTATTAAAAATGCTTTAAACATCCATTTCTCCTCTCATCACCAAATACAATATTCCGCGTAAAACTCCGCTTTATTTACCGTCTTGTATATTTTCTCAACATGGGAAGCACTTCGCCCAACACTTCCAACGTATAGTCCAATTCTTCCATAGTTGTCATTTCACAAAAACTAAATCTTAACGATGACTCCAACTCGGCCTTACTGCACCCAATAGCCGTAAGCGTGGAACTTCCCGCCCTTTTATGGCTGGAACATGCACTGCCTGCAGAGACATAAATCTGACGGTCCTCCAAGGTATGGAGCAGCACTTCACTCCGCACGCCCACAAAGGACGCATTTACAATATGAGGTGCCCCCTCTTCTACCGGCATCCCATGTACCACCACATCCGGCAGCTTTTTAAGCCCCTCTGTCAGGTGGCGCTTCAGGTCATACATATGAGCCTGGCTCGATTCCAGATTTTGGTAGATAATCTCTGCCGCTTTTCCTATTCCTGCCACTCCCGGAACATTATCCGTACCGGACCGCATATTATTCTGCTGTCCGCCGCCCAGAATCACGGGATGTACCTTTACCTTTTCTCCTATATAGAGAACACCAATCCCTTTCGGACCATGGAATTTATGCCCGCTGATGGATAACAGGTCAATTCCCATCCTTTTGGGCAGTATCCGGTATTTTCCAAAGGCCTGGGTTGCATCTACGTGTAAATAGGTCTTGGGATTCTTCCTTTTAATCCTCTCGCCTATGGCCGCTATATCCTGTACCGATCCAATTTCATTGTTCACGTACATCACAGAAACAAGGATGGTCTCTTCATTCACCGCATCCTCCAGCTCCTGCAAATCAACCCTGCCCTGGGAATCCACGCCTATTCTGGTTACTTCATATCCCTGGTCCTCCAAAAATGCCACCGGCGCTGCCACGGCCGGATGCTCTATCGCAGTGGTAATCATATGTTTCCCTTGTCTGCGGTTTGCAAGAGCGGTGCCCATCAAGGCCCAATTATTGGATTCCGTTCCTCCGGATGTGAAGTAGATCTCCCCCTCCTGAACCTTCATCAGCTTTGCCAATGTCTGAGTGGAATCCTTGAGATATCTCTCCGCCTCCACGCCTTTCAGATGCATGGCAGAAGGATTTCCATAGTCTTCCATCATGGTCTTGACCACGATATCCTTTACTTCTTCATAGCAACGGGTTGTCGCCGAATTATCCAAATATGCTTCCATCTAATATCCTATCCATTAGCCGATGCGGCTAATTCCTTAAATAACATCCTACAGGCTCTGTGCAGAATAGCTTTGCACATGCCGAAATATTCTAGACCTGTTCCAGCAGATACATCAGAATTGACAACACAGTCATTCCGGCTGTTTCCGTCCGCAGAATCCGCTTTCCCAAAGTGATGGGCTGTGCTCCATGCTCTCTGGCCAACGCTACTTCCTTCTCCTCAAAACCGCCCTCCGGTCCGATAAAAATTCCGATGGATTGCCCCGGATGGATTCCCTCCAGTATTTGACGGGTCTCAATCATGCCTCTGGCCAGTTCATAGGGAATCAGCCGAACATCCAGCTGATCGGCATAATTCACGGCTTCTGCAAAGCTTTTAACAGGGGTAATCTGAGGTACAATCATGCGCTTGGACTGCTTGGCCGCGCTTTCTGAAATCGCCTGCCAACGCTTTAATTTGCTTGCTTCCTTTTTGGAATCCAGTTTCACAACACTGCGTTTCGTATTCACTGGAATAATCTCATACGCACCAAGCTCCACCGCTTTTTGTATAATCAACTCCATCTTATCACTTTTCGGCAGTCCCTGAAACAGATATACCCTGGATGACAGCTCCAGACCGGGTTCCTCAGCATACAATATCTTCGCCAAAACCTCTTCCCCATCCAGACTTTCTATACAACAGGTGTATTCCAGCTTGTCCCCGCTGCTGATGAGTATCTCTTCCCCAACCTTCATCCTCAGCACATTCTTTATATGGTTCACATCGCTCCCCTGGATATGGATTACAGTATCTTCCACCTGGTTTTGTGCCACAAAAAAACGATACATGTCATTACCTCTTCCGTGCGGTTATAGATACCCATTCGCCCTGATGGGTAATCTCAATAACGGTTAGACCAGCAGCTTCTATAGCCGCCTTTACTTCCCCCTCTTTCACATCCAGAATTCCGGAAGTGATATAAATAGCTCCTGATTTCATCTGGTTTACAATCACAGGTGTCAGTGGAACCAGAACATCCGCCAAAATATTGGCTGTCACGATATCATATTTCTCATATCCAACCTGATCTTGTATCTCTTTGTCATCGATGATGTTTCCAATCAGCATCTCAAATGCATCTGACGGAACTCCATTGACCTCTTTATTCTCCTCCACGGCAGGTACCGCACAGGGATCCAGGTCGGTTCCAACCGCATGTTTTGCACCTAGCTTCAGCGCGATGATGGACAGTATTCCGCTGCCAGTTCCCACATCCAGAAGCTTTGTATCTGGTGTAACATACTTTTTCAACTGACGGATGCAAAGCTGTGTGGTCTCGTGCATCCCAGTTCCAAACGCAGTTCCAGGATCGATATGAATAATCATCTTATCCTGATCTTCCGGCTTTACCTCTTCCCAGGACGGTATAATCAGAATGTCATCCACATAAAACTGGTGAAAATACTCTTTCCAGTTATTGATCCAGTCCTTATCTTCGGTCTCGGACTTCGTGATGGTTCCCTCACCTATATCAACGAACATCCTGAGATCTTCCAACTCTTGTTTAACATTTGCCAGGATTGTTTCATTATCCTCTTCCGGCTCCAGATAGAAATTCAGATAGGCAATACCATCGTCATCGGGGATATCAGGCAGGATATCCACAAACATCTGCTCTTTATCTTGCTGGGTCAACGGCTGTTTATCCTCTATTTCCACACCCTGAATGCCAATATCGGCCAATGAGGAAATCACGATGTCTTCTACCACGGTTCTTGTTTTTAACGTATACTTATTCCATTTCATACCATCTTCTCCTATAAAAGCAGCAGCCCTCTGGCCGGCAGAATACAACCACTCCATTAATTTTACGTTTAAGTCGAATATTCTGTACTATAATACACGATTTCGCCTCAAAGTTCAAGTATTCGGCCCACAGATTCACGCCATCATTCTTCTTATTTATGGTCATTCTGACAGAAAGTATTCAGCGAAGGCTCTCCATGGCCTTAATTAATTTATAGATATGTCTTGGGACATTACTTTTCATTCTCCAATTGGAAAATCTGCTTTTTCAGTTGTTTCAGCTCCTTTTTCAATGCAATATTCTTATCCCGCAAACGCACCACCCCATCACCGATTTCATCCGGCTTCAATGACAACAAGCGGGAAAGATACATCGCATTGGTATGCTTCAACTGGTAATCGGCAAATGCCGCCTCCCCGCTCAGCATGGAAACCCGTACTCCGGATTTATACTTCTGCACGCCTAAAAACTTAATCAATCGAATCTCTCCGGTCGCTGCCACATGGGTACCGCAACAAGCACAACAATCGATACCAGGAATGGTAACTAGCCTTATCTGACCTTCTATTTCCTTTTTACTTCTGTAATCTATCTGCTGTGCGTCTTCTTTCGTGGGATAAGAAGCCTTCACGGGCAAATTTGCCAATATCATCTCGTTGGCCTCTCCTTCAATCTCCCAAAGTTGTTCTTCGGTTAATATCCCGTCAAAATCCACGGTTACCACATCACTGCCCATATGAAATCCCACATTGTGATATCCGTATTTTTGATTGATGATCCCTGAGATCATATGTTCCCCACTATGATTCTGCATATGGTTAAATCTTCTGACCCAATCTAATTTACCCACAACCATCTCTCCCGGCTCCAGCGGCTTATCCATCGTGTGCCAAATGATCCCATCCATTTCCTGCACGTCCGTAACAGAGATATTATTGATTGTTCCATGATCGGCGGGCTGACCTCCTCCTTCCGGATAGAAGGCAGTCTGATTCAAGGATATCTTGTACAACTCCCCTTCCTGATTACATCTTTGAACGGTGGCCTCAAATTCCCCGATATATGGATCTTTCTCATATAATTTAATTGTTGTCATATATAGGACCTCTTTTCTCTATCTAAGCTATTTACACCCGAATCCTGCAGTACAAATAAAATAGGGGAAAGGCGTGAAAAACCTCAGTTTTTCATGAGCCAATCCCCATATCCAACACTATGTGTTTTCTTCTTAATCTTCAAATGCTTCTTTTACTTTATCCATGAAGCCCTTCTTTTTCTTCTCGCCGCTGGCCGGACGGTTACCGCAGGCCTCATCAAATCTTCTGAGCGCCTCCTTGGCTTCCTCATTCATCTTAGTCGGAGTCTGCACTACCAGCGTCACATACTGGTCACCCCGCACATTCTTGTTCCGAAGTGAAGGGACACCTTTTCCCTTCAAGCGGATTTTGGTATCGGTCTGGGTTCCTGCCTTTACGGTGTAAACCACATCTCCATCCACGGTACTGATTCGTACATCTCCACCCAAGGCTGCCTGTGCAAAGGTAATCGGAGCGGTTGAAAAGATATTCATATCCTGTCTCTGGAATATCGGATGACGTGCTACCTGTACTTCTACCAACAGATCGCCTCTTGGCCCGCCATTCCTGCCTGGCTCACCCTTTTCACGGATTCGTATGCTCTGGCCATTATCGATTCCCGCAGGTACAGATACCTGAATTTTCTTGCGATTTGCAATGTATCCGCTTCCATGACAATCGGAACACTTTTCCTTAATTACCTGACCAGATCCGCCACACTCGGGGCAAGTCTGTACATTTCGAATCATTCCGAACATAGACTGCTGTGTCTGCGTTATCTGACCAGATCCGTTACACCTACTACAGGTCTCGGGAGAAGTGCCGGGCTTCGCACCCGATCCACTACAAGTTTTACACGTATCTTTTAAGGTTAATTCTATCTCTTTGTCGCATCCGAACACGGCCTCTTCAAATGTAATATGAATTACAGCACGCAGATTTGCGCCCTTCATCGGCCCATTGTTGGTTCTTCTGGTGCGGCCGCCTCCGAACAGGTCACCGAAAATATCACCAAAGATATCCCCCATATCACCACTGAAGTCAAAACCGCCGAAGCCTCCGGCACCACCGCCTCCGCCATTTTCAAATGCCGCATGACCGAACTGGTCATACTGACGCCGTTTGTCAGGATCACTCAAGACACCGTAAGCCTCCGTGGCCTCTTTGAATTTGGCCTCAGCTTCATGGTCTCCAGGGTTCATGTCCGGATGATATTGCTTTGCCAGCTTCCGATATGCCTTTTTCAGCGTAGCATCATCCGCCCCCTTGTCGACTCCGAGGACCTCGTAATAATCTCTTTTATCTGCCATATGTTCTCACCCTCTGACAGCAGTACAGCGCAGATAGAATCTGCGCCCCGCCGTTTACTTATATTGATGGATTTCCCGCCCGGTTATTTTCTAATAATCCCGGCGGGAAATTCATATTCTGCTGATACTTATACTTCTTTGTAGTCAGCATCTACCACGTCATCGTTGCCGTCAGTTCCCTGGTTGTCAGAACCTGGCTGCGGGCCTGCTCCACCTTGTGCCTGCTGCATATCTTCATACATCTTCGTAAAGATTGGCTGTGCGCTCTGCATCAGTTTCTCCTGAGCTGCTTTAATATCAGCAACCTGGGCTGCACTCATATCATCAACAGGTATATTTGCAAGCAGTTCTTTCAATGCATTCAATTCGGCCTGCACTGCAGTTTTATCGTTTTCAGATACTTTATCACCAACTTCTTCCAGAGCTTTTTCAATCTGGAATACTGTAGAATCCGCATCATTTCTAGCATCAATCGCTTCTTTTCTAGCCTTATCCTGAGCTTCAAACTCAGCTGCTTCTTTCACAGCCTTATCGATATCATTATCGGACATGTTAGAACCTGCAGTGATGGTGATGTGCTGTTCTTTACCTGTTCCC
>DVNN01000263.1 GCA_018714325.1 Candidatus Pelethocola excrementipullorum | reverse complement strand
GTCAGATCGGTGGCGGATCAGCCAAAAGAATATGAATAGGA
Organism: Candidatus Pelethocola excrementipullorum; assembly: GCA_018714325.1. Classification (GTDB taxonomy): domain Bacteria; phylum Bacillota; class Clostridia; order Lachnospirales; family Lachnospiraceae; genus Novisyntrophococcus; species Novisyntrophococcus excrementipullorum. The sequence continues at coordinate 15,303 of DVNN01000263.1, read as the reverse complement.
GGATTCCGCTGAAAAGAGAGGGTCAAAGAAGGGGTTTTAAGTTGGGAGAATAACAATTGTCTGAGAGAGATAAAGGAGAAGGGAATATGGAGTTAAAAGATAAAGACCTGGTATCCGTCCAGGAGGCCAGAAATCTGCTGGAACAGGCCAAGGCTGCTCAAGAGGAACTGGCCCGGATGGATCAGCAGCAGATTGACCGTATTGTGAAGGCCATCAGCGAAGCCGGAATCGCCCATGCCACCCAGCTTGCAAAGGCTGCTCAGGAAGAGACGGGATTCGGCATCTGGCAGGATAAGGTGATTAAAAATATATTTGCCTCCAAGGTTGTCTATGAGGCGGTGAAGGATCAGAAAACAATCGGAATTCTTCACGAGGATAAGGAGAGGAAGATTTGGGATATCGGCGTGCCCGTAGGGGTGATTGCAGGAATTATCCCCTCCACAAATCCCACATCCACAGTTATATATAAAGCAATGATCGCCCTAAAAGGCGGAAATGCCATCGTGTTCTCACCTCATCCAGGGGCTAAGAAATGCATAACAGATACCGTAGGTTTTATAGCGGAGGCGGCCTGCCGGGCGGGATGCCCCAAAGGCGCCATATCAACCATCAGCGTGCCCACGATGGAGGCCACAAAGGAATTGATGGGGAATGACAATACGGCTTTGATATTGGCAACCGGCGGAGGCGCCATGGTGAAATCGGCCTATTCTTCCGGAACTCCGGCCATCGGGGTGGGAGCCGGTAATGGACCTGCATTTATTGACAAGAGCGCCGATGTAAAACAAGCCGTGAAGCATATTATGGAATCCAAGATCTTTGACAATGGTACAATCTGTGCATCTGAACAGTCCATTATCGTGGAGAAATGCATGGAGGAGAAGGTAATCAGTGAACTAAAAGCACAGGGTGCATTTATCCTGGATTCAGAACAGACGAAAAAGCTGGGTACTTTCATCTTAAGGGCAAATGGAACCATGAATCCCATGATTGTCGGCAAGTCTTGTGCACAGATTGCAGAGTATGCAGGGTTGAGTGGAATACCGTCCACTGCCAGGATCTTGGTGGGCCGGGAGACAAAAGTGGGAGCCGGTGCCCCCTATTCTCGGGAAAAGCTGGCACCTATTCTGGGATTCTATGTGGAAGAGAATACGGATAGGGTACTGGAACGCAGCATCGAAATCCTGCATATGGAAGGAGCCGGACATACCTTCTCCATGCATGCAAATGATGAGAAACTGGTTCAGAAGTTCGCGCTTCAGATTCCGGCCTCCAGATTTCTGGTGAACACGCCAGCAGCCTTGGGAGGAATCGGAGCGACCACCAGACTGTTCCCGGCATTGACTCTGGGATGTGGTGCGGTTGGCGGAAGTTCTTCATCCAACAATATAGGCCCCCTGGATCTGATCAATATAAAGCGCGTGGCTTTTGGAATGAAGGAGCTGGATGAAATCCGGGGCGAAAGTGCTCCGTTAGTTCAAGGGGGAACAGGCGCATACTGCAACAGCTTGAGCCAGGAGATGATTGATTCAATCGTGGATAAGATTTTAAAAGAATTAATTTAATTAAGCCAAGTGGTTGTTTATCTGTTAATTAAATCAAAAAAACAGAATAAGATCCAAGAAATTTTAAGCAGGGGATATTGGATAAAATATTTAGAATGAATTCTGATAAATGTAGAATACTAACATTGACGATAGTGGAACTTTGGATGGTATATCTAAAATAATAGAAATGTTGGAGGTAATAATCATGGCAAATACAAATGCACTGGGTATGATAGAGACAAAGGGATTGGTAGGAGCAATCGAGGCTGCCGATGCGATGGTAAAGGCTGCCAATGTCACATTAGTAGGCAAGGAAACCATAGGAGGCGGTCTGGTAACCGTAATGGTACGCGGTGATGTGGGGGCCGTGAAAGCGGCCACAGATGCCGGTGCGGCTGCGGCAGAACGTGTTGGGGAATTGATTTCCGTTCACGTTATTCCACGTCCTCACTCAGAGGTGGATGCGGTGCTCCCCGGACAGATGGAAAGGACATCATTTCCGGATGAAGCTTAAGGGACGTGGAGGAGACGCAAGATGGAGGAACAGGAGAGAATCCGTAGAATCATAACGGAAGCGGTCATGCAGGCCCTGGGCCAGAAACCGGAAAAACCGGAGCATATGACCCATCTTAAGGGGGATCATCTGGTTTATAAAGACCATCCCAGAATCGCCTTTCGTGGAGCCATAGATTCCTTGGAATCCGAGATTATCCTTCTGCAGATCATAACGGAAAGTTTGGAAATGACCAGACTGACCGATGATCTTGAGGAAATCATTAAGAATATCAGGTGGCTGCTACGCTGTGAAGTATCCGGAGAGCCTGTGGGAGAGGTCGTTATGCAGGGGATGGATACGGATGAGATGCGGGCCCATTCCCACCATCCCAGCCAATACTATGGTATGAAGCATTTCCTTCCCACCTACCGTCATGGAGATATTGTGGCACATCTCAATAAACTGCGCACCAGATCAAGAGAAGTTGAACTGGCAGCCTATCGGGCATTCAAAACAGAGACAGGAGATGTGGAGAGGGAGGATATCATAAGGGTTTTGAACCGGCTTTCCTCCCTCTTCTGGATCATGATGTTTAAGTACCTGACGGGAAAGTATGACGAGAAATAGCAGGAGGCAGTTATGAGTGTAGAGGTGAATGCAATAGTTGAGACCGTTGTCAGGGAATTGAAGGCCAGACTGATGGTAGAGGTAGAGGCATCGGGGCGGCATGTACATCTTTCCAAGGCAGATGTCGAGGCTATTTTTGGAAAGGGACATCAGTTGAAAAAAGTCAGAGATCTTTCTCAGCCAGGTCAGTTTGTATGCGAAGAGAGGGTGTCACTCACAGGTCCCAAAGGAACCATTCAAAATGTTGTGGTGCTGGGCCCGGAACGAAAAGAGACACAGGTTGAAGTCTCCATGACGGATTCTCTTTCTTTGGGTATAAAACCACCGGTTCGGCTAAGCGGGGATATCGAAGGGTCTTCTGGAATTATAATTTCCTACGGGGGAAGGAAGATTCAAAAGGAGAAGGGAGTGATTATAGCCCAGCGGCATATGCATATCACTCCGGAGGATGCAAGCCGTCTTCAGGTAAAAGATAAGGAAATATTAAAAATCAAGGTATTTGGAAGCAGGCCTGTCATATTCGAGGATACAATAGTCAGAATCAGCAAGGACTTCCAAACCTATGTCCATATCGATTATGATGAGGCAAATGCCTGTGGATATGAAAAGGGAACCCTCTGCAGGATTGTCCGTTAGATTAGTTGGATCAATAGTGATGCATTTTTCATGTATTTCCTGGAGACTGTGAAAGGAAGGAGGGAAGTCAGTGGATAGAAAGGAATTAACCCAAATTCAGATTGAACAGCTGGTGGAAGATGTGGTAAAAGAACTAAAGGAAAAATTAAATAAGACCGTCTGTACCATTGAAAAACATACGGAGAGTTCCTTTCAGAAGTGTGCTTTGGTGATGGGACAGCTAGGCCAGGATGAAGAAAAGAGAGTGACGGATGTATGCCAGACCGTGAGAACTGTGGATGATGTTGGCTGGAATATGATAATAGTTGCTGATTTGTCTTTGGGTCAGATGGCTCAGATTGCTCTGGGGCTGCCTGTGGATTCCGAGTCCGAAAACATTCTGCAAAGTCTATTGGAAGGGAAGAAGGTCTACATTCTGGAATCAGGGCTGGAATACCGGAAATATCGGGAGTCAGCGTACAAAACCCTATATCAGATATATCTGGGTTATGAGGATCGGATACGGAAGTTTGGCGGGGAAGTCGTCACCGATGTTCAGGAAATCATTGAAAGAGAAAGTGCCATATCGACCGAAAGGGAAATAAGCGGTGTAACAACAGGCGATGATCTGGATTTGACAGAACTTGGGCTTTTGAGGGAATCCGACCTGACAAAGGTGAGGGGGAACGGCTATGGGACTGTGGTGATTGGACAGAGCACAATTGTGACACCATTGGCCCAGGACTATCTCACCAATCATAACCTGGCGGTCAGAAGACAGTAGAGAGGTGGGACTTTGGAGATTGGTAAAGTGATAGGAAATGTCTGGGCCACGAAAAAGGATGAGGCCATCAGCGGTCAAAAGCTGCTGGTGATCAATGTGATGAAGCGATATCTTCAGGACAAGGATTCTCTGATTGTAGCGGCCGATGTGATAGGCGCGGGAGTAGGAGATATGGTCCTGGTCTGCAGGGGGAATCCAGCCCGGATGGTGGTTGGAGATGGAAGGGCCCCTGTGGATGCTGCTGTGGTGGGAATTATAGATTCTCTGGATATACATGATGAAATAGCAAGAAACTATGGAGGAATGACGGATGGGCATCAATGAAATTATTATTTACATTATGGTAGTTTTTGCGGTACTTGGAGCCATTGACCGGATGATCGGCAATCGGTTCGGGTTGGGCGAAAAGTTTGAAGAAGGTATTATGGCCATTGGAGCCCTGGCGGTATCCATGGTAGGTATTATTGCGCTGGCACCAGTGATTGCAAACATCTTGAAACCAGTAATCGTACCGCTGTTTGGCTTTTTGGGAGCGGATCCCGCCATGTTTGCAGGGTCCATTTTGGCAAATGATATGGGAGGGGCGCCGTTGGCTCAGGCCTTGGCTCTGAATCCCGATGCGGGTAATTTTGGCGGTTTGATCGTGGGAGCCATGTTGGGACCTACCATAGTCTTTACAATCCCCGTAGCCCTTGGAATCATCAAAGAAAGCGATAGAAAGTATCTGGCCACAGGTGTTTTGGCCGGTGTAATCACCATACCAATAGGTTCTTTTGTAGGCGGTCTGGTGGCAGGATATTCGATTGGTATGGTACTGCGAAATTTGATTCCCATTATCCTGATTGCGATTTTGATCGCTTTGGGCCTATGGAAGTTCGAAGGAGCCATGGTCAAAGGATTCACCTATTTTGGAAAATTTGTGGTTGCGGTCATTACCTTGGGCCTTGGTGTTGGAATTGTAGAACAGCTGACTGGAATCGTATTGATTCCCGGCATGAACCCTATCAGCGATGGATTCCAGGTGGTGGCGGATATTGCAATTGTATTGGCAGGCGCATTTCCACTGGTATATGTGATTACCAAGGTCTTTAAGAAACCTTTGATGGGCCTTGGTAAGCTATTGGGTATGAACGAGGTGGCGGCAGCAGGTCTGGTGGCCAGCCTGGCAAACAGTATTCCGATGTTCGGTATGATGAAAGATATGGATGACAGAGGAAAAGTGCTGAATGTGGCATTTGCAGTTTCGGCCGCCTTTGTATTCGGCGATCATCTGGGATTTACGGCAGGATTCAATCCGGATATGATTTTCCCGATGATAGTCGGTAAACTGGTGGGTGGTATCACGGCTGTCTGTGTAGCCCTTTTATTTGTAAAGAATGACCGTAAAATGGCAAAATCTTAATATTAGGAATCATTTACCAGCAGATAAGAAGGAGCGGCCGGCTTGCTGACGGTTGGCTTCTTCTTACTCTTTTCAACAATTACGGATGGAGGAAATAATGGAGATTAACAGAGAATCAATAGAACAGATGATTTCGCAGATATTGGCGGAAAAACTGGGACAAGAAAACAAGAATAATGCTCAGGGAAACCGGGAAAATGCGGGAAATGTCATAAAAGTTGGAGTTCCTAAGGTACAGGTGTCCGAGAGAGACCGGCTGGATACGGGCCATTCGGGCGATCAGGTATTCACACACGATTTATTCTCATTAAGTGAAAGCCCCAGACTGGGATGTGGAATTATGGAGATGGAACGGACCACCTTCGACTGGACATTAAATTACGATGAGGTGGATTATGTGATTGAGGGAGCCCTCACGGTAATTAAGGATGGTAAGAGTGTTACGGCGGGACCGGGTGAAATTATCCTGATACCCAAGGGATCTAAGATTCAGTTTTCCGTACCCCAGAGCGCACGATTTATCTATGTGACCTATCCTGCTGACTGGGCGGATCAAACATGAATCTGAAGGAATTATTCCTGGAGCTGGAAGAACATCTGATGCAGGATTCCAAACCATCCATTTACCTGGAGAGTCAATATTGGAATCCTCTGTTTCGGAAGTATCCTTTTGAGAATTTGTATCGATTGAAACAGACAGAGCAGTCCAGAAAATATCATCCGGAGGGAAATGTGTGGAACCATACCTTACTGGTGGTGAATGAGGCTGCCAAGGTAAGGAACCGCAGCAGAGAACCCTTGGTATTTATGTGGGCCGCCCTGCTTCATGATATCGGAAAACCGGCTACTACAAAGAAGAAGTCTGGTAGAATCATTTCTTATAATCATGATGTGATTGGGGAAGAACTGACCCGCGAATTCCTTTCGTATTTTGAGAAAGAAGACAGTTTTATAGAAGAGGTCTGCGGGTTGGTGCGTTATCATATGCAAATATTATTAGTGACTAAGAATCAGCCGTATGCAGATATTGAGGGTATGAAAAAAAGAACGGATACTCAGGAATTGGCTCTATTAGGCCTGTGTGACAGGATGGGAAGAGGGGAGAAAAGTAGGGAGAAGGAAGAGGCCGTTATAGCGGAATTTCTGAAAATATGTGATGAGAAGTAAAGGACTGTTGGCTGAAGGGGTTATTAATCAACGAAGCAGCAGCCTTTTTCACGACATTATTTAAAGGTACTAAAAGCGGTTAAGTTACGATCAAACCGCCTTAGTACCTTATTGTTTTCCTCTCAGTGAGTAGACTGCAAAAAACTAGAGTCCTAGTTTAGCAACTATATCCTGCATTGCTTTCTTTACCGGAGAGTCTTCTGGAAGTGAGGTGGTGGGCTTCCCATCGCAGTCATACTCATAAACTGCATCATCATGGGGAACGATACCTAGAAGTGTAAGTCCTTGTTTCTCTATCTCTTCTGCAGTACCTTGATTTATCTTGCCCTCAGGTGCCCGGTTTACGATCAATCCCATAGTATCGGGCTTCAAGCCACATTCCCGAACTAATTCTGCAATCTTACCGGCTGCCTCCACACCTCTTCTGGAGCAGTCACTGACCAATATCATGGTATTCATCTGGGGAAGGATGCCCCGGCTTATATGTTCCAAACCGGCCTCGTTATCAACAACCACATAGGGATAATTGCCCTGAAGGGACTGAATCTGAGTCTGTACCAGTCCGTTTACATAACAATAACATCCGGATCCCTGAGAACGTCCCATGATCAAAAGATCAAAGTCATCTTCCTCTGTCAGGGCGTCATTTAAACGCATCTTCAGATAATCGGGTTTCGGCATCCCTACAGGGATGGGGGTGTTGACATCCATTCCGGCCCGTTCCATCTCCTCACGGATTTGTCCTAAAGTGGGGCCTGCCTCGACTCCGAGTACTTCGTTCAGATTGGAGTTTGCATCCGCATCCACAGCCAGTACTGGCCGCTTCCCGGTTTCGCATAAATGCTGTATTAATAATCCGCAAAGGGTTGTCTTTCCTACGCCGCCTTTGCCGGCTACTGCAATCACATGTGCCATCGTATTGCCTCCTTTATAGGTGGTTTTAAATATGTCTTTTTGTTGTTTATATTATACTATTTATTTTATGATAATGCAAAAATTAGGAATAGAAACAACTAAAAAATAAGTTGCACCTATGTATTGTATAAACATAGTAGACTAAAAAAATACAGTTTAATAGAATGGAATAGGTAATAATGACTGAATGAAATTTATTTATCCTAGAAAATATGTGCAAAAGATAATTAGAAAAATGAAAATGCCTTAAGAAAGTGGAAAAGTGCACAAACCTGATGAAAAATCGAAAGAAATAGGTGCACTAAAATGATAAGATATGACTGTGGAGAGAAGCTTGTTAGTATAAATAAGCTGGATTTATGGAGGTGGAGAATGAAAAAGAGAAAAAAGGTATGGAGTAAAAGTTCACAGCCGTATCTGATGCTGCTGCCGACCTTTGCTATTATCGGCATCTTTATGTTGTATCCCATTTTCAACACTTTTTTTCTAAGTACACAGAATCATGTGCTTACAAATATGAAGGATGCAGGATTTGCTGGGGTGGAGAACTTTAAAGCATTGTTAAAGGACGAGATATTTCTAAAGGCGGCGGGAAATTCCCTATACTGGACAGTCACCAACGTAGCCCTGCAGGCATTTTTTGGATTAATCGTAGCCCTGCTGCTGAATATGAAATTCAAAGGAAGAGGACTGTTTCGGGCATTGATGTTCACGCCTTGGGCGGTGGGAGGAATTTTAGTTGCCCTGATATGGAGCTTTATGTTCAATGAAAGCGTGGGAGTCGTTGGTGACCTTCTGATGAAGACGGGAATCATCGACAGGAGGATGTCCTGGTTCTCCAGTGGAAACCTGTCCATGTGGGCATTGACTATAGCAAATACATGGAGAGGAATTCCATTTTTCGCCATCAGCATTCTTTCCAGTCTGCAGACCATATCTCTGGAAGTCTATGAGTCCGCTGACGTGGATGGAGCCAACGCATGGCAGAAGTTCTGGAAAATTACATTGCCTCTGATCAAGGACACACTACTGCTGACCGTTTTGCTGCGTACAATCTGGACGCTGAACGTGGTGGATATCATCTATGGAATGACAAAGGGAGGGCCGAACTTCTCAACATTGACGATTCCTGTATATATCATGATGGTCTTTAATGACACGCTGGATGCAGGATATGCATCGGCCATGGCCGTGCTGATGATTCTGGCTCTGCTGATCTTTTCGGCCATATATTTGAAAGTTGGAAAATACGGAGAGGAGGAGTACTACTGATGAAAAGATCCACGAAAAGAAAGATCCTAAAGGTGTTCAACTGCTATCTGCCGATTCTTTTGTTTACTGCATTTATCATCTTTCCTTTTTACTGGTTCCTGGTCACCTCCCTGAAGCAGGAGAGCAGTATCATGGAACTTCCCATACGATACATACCGACGCCCTTTACACTGGATAATTATAAAAACATGCTTTCCAGCATGGGATTTGATAAATACTTTCTGAACAGCCTGCTGGTTTCCGTGATCACCACGGCAATTATCATGGTGGTTTCCATCTGGGGTGGATTTGCGATATCCCGCTATAAGTTCAGGGGAAAGAAATTTACCTTTTTCCTACTTTTGATCACTCAGATGCTGCCCGGCGTGGTGATTCTGATTCCGCTGTTCACCATATTCAACAAGCTTGGGCTGATTAATAATCTATGGTCGTTAATCATCACCAATACCACCGTAAATCTACCCTTCTGCATGATCATGATGAGCGGGTTCTTTTCCAGCATTCCGGCAACGTTGGAGGAAGCCGCACAGATTGACGGCTGTTCTATCTGGAAGGCCATATTTAAAATCGTGGTGCCTGCAATTATGCCGGGAGTCGTGTCTAGCAGCGCATTCGCCTTTGTGAATTCATGGAACGAATTTGTCTATGCGTTGAACTTCATCAATGATTCGGAAAAATTCACCCTGCCGGTGGGGCTGAGCATGATGAAGGGAGAGTTTACCGTCAACTACGGAGGGCTGGCGGCGGGGACCATCGTGGCGCTGATCCCTGTATTATTGATTTTTTGTTACATTCAGAAATACCTGGTTCAGGGGCTTGCAGCCGGAGCCGTAAAAGGATAAGGAGGAGAGGAAGATGCGATATAAAGAGAACTGGGACGAGACAAAGGAAAAGTGGCGCCGCTATTGGAAGCAGGATAATACAGGAAGGCCTTTGATGTGCGTCGTGGTGAGAAAGCCTGAAATCGAAGAGGCCGCACAAAAGGAGAAAGACGCCGATGTCTGCAGGAGCGAGGGCCGATATTACGGCCTTCCCGAAGAATTAATCTGCAAAACACCGGAAGAGAAATATCTGGATGCCCGGAAAATTGTGGAAAGGTACCGGCATTTTTGTGAGACCCACGAATTCTTGGGCGAAAGCTTTCCCAATATGAATGTGGATTTTGGGCCGGGAAGCCTGGCGGCATACCTGGGCTCGGACATTGTTTTTAATTTTGATACAATCTGGTTTGAAAAATGTATAGATGACTGGAAAGCCACACCGCCCTTTGTCTTCGACGAAGAAAATCCATGGTTTAAAAAACATATCGAGCTGACAAATCAGTGCCGGCAGCTTGCCGGAGATGATTTTTATGTATGTATTCCCGATCTGATGGAAAATCTGGATGTCATCGCATCCTTAAGAGGTGCCATGACCACAATCTATGACCTGATAGAGGATCCCGATGAGATTGAAAAGCGGGTAAAGGAAATCGGAGATTTATATTTTGAGTATTATGACCGTTTTTACGACATCGTTAAAAATGAAGAGGACAATGGGAGCGCCTATATGGTATTCCAGATCTGGGGCGAAGGAAAGACGGCAAAACTACAGTGCGATTTCGGAGCGATGATTTCTCCGGAACATTTCAGACAATTTACCCTGGAATCCTTAAAGGAGCAAGCGGCAAAGCTGGATAATGTGGTCTATCATCTGGATGGGCCCGACAACATCAAGCATCTGGATGCAATCCTTGAGGTGGAGGGAATCGATGCGATCCAGTGGACCAGCGGGGATGCCGGCCCCGACGGCACCTTAGAGAAATGGGATGTGATTTATGACAAGACCATTGCCGCAGGCAGATCCATATGGGTAAAGGTGTATTCGGGAGAATTCGAAGACTGGGTCAGAAATGCGGACCGGTTGGTAAAACGTTACGGCTCTCACAGTTTATTCTTGCATTTTCCGGAGATGTCCATGGAACAGGGTAGGTATTTAATGGAATATGCAGAAAAGAACTGGCGGGATATAGAGGGAACATTTAATATGAAAGAGTAAAGGAGAAGAGCGATGAGAAAAAGAAAACTTATGGGAATGTTGCTTGTTGGTGCATTGTTGGGAATGCTTGCCGGATGTGGGGGCGGTGACGCCGGCGGTAATTCGAAAAGCTCAGAGGCGGCAAAGGAAAAAACGGAAGAAAAGCAAACCATCGAATTCTGGTATCACGATGGGAATCCCACTTCCAATCCAATTTTTGAGGAACTGATAAAACGGTTTGAGGAGAAGAATCCCCAATATGAGGTTAAATATGTGGGACTTCCAGCAGATTCCTACCTCCAGAAATACAATACGGCCGTAGCGACCAATACGGTTCCCGATGTGGTCAGTATCCGGGATATGGATGTATCCTCATTTATTAATCAGGATGCGCTGATGGACCTGGATGGGGTTTACGATGGTTTTGCGGAAAAAGCAAATTTAAATGAGGCGGTTATCGACGCCACCCGTATGTGTTCCATCGATAATAAATTATACTGTCTGCCTCAGTACATCACCACCGATATTTCCTGGTGCAATACCCAGATGATGGGGGAGAAGGGGATTGAAGTGCCTAAGACACTGGAAGAATTTATGGAAAATTGTGAAACCTATGCGGACCCTGCCAATGGCACCTATTTCTACTCTCTAAGGGGTGGCGGCGGTTCCATGGAAAACCTGTTTGATTTTATTTTTACTTATGCAGATCAGGATTCCTTGTTTGACGAGGAAGGAAACTGTGTACTCACGGAGCCGGTATTTGCCGAAGCGATGGATCTATATGCCAGTATCTATTGGAACGGCTGGACCTCCAAGGACAGTGTGACCAACAGCTTCAAGGAAATGGTGGCTGAGTTTGGTTCCAAAACCAGCATGTATATCAGCCATAACTCCTCATCCCTGGCTGAGCATAAGAAAAACCTGGGCGACGGTAATTTTGAAAACGTGATCGCGCCGGCCAATAACAATGGCAATGTGGTGACCAAAAACCTTTCATTTACCGGTTATTCCGTCATGGAGGACGCAAAAAACAAAGAGGGTGCCATCGCCTTTATCGAATACCTGGTATCGGCAGAAGGTGCGTCCTATCTCTGTGAACAGGAAGGAAGAGTACCAATTAACAACCTGATTTACGAAGAGGAGTGGTATAAAAACGATCCTTACAACGGGGTATACAGGGAACTAATGGAGGCCGATAATGTGAAATTCATCACACATCCGGTGTGGCTGACCCAATGGAATGAGTTCAGAAGCAAGTATCAGGAGCCGGGATTCCAGGCCGTATTGTTGAAAGAGAAAACCTCGGAACAGGTATTAAATGAGTGGGCGGAATACTTAAGTGCGGCTCAGAAAGAATACCTGGAGGCCAACAAGTAGAGGGTGAATCAGTGAAAAACTATAAAGAGTCTTATCAAAAAAAAGTGAAGTTTGTAAGGGCAGAACTCTATGAGTTTAATCCCCTGAAGCTTCCGCGGCCATTCTGGGATTCCACGGGGGGCCCCTTTGAAACCGTTCCTGCGGATTATTGGCTGGTTCTTTACAACCAGGATGGAACTGCCGGCCAATGTCCCTGTTCCGGCAGGATCAAACAGCTATTAAAACTCATCCTGAACGGGGAAATGAAAACCTATCAAGCATGGTATCAAATGTTATACTGGTCCATCAGAAACAATGGGTTTTCCGGTGAATCCGCAGTGGAACTTGGACGGCTGGATCTGGCCTTTCATGATATGCTGGCCAAGGAAGAGAATCTCCCTCTTCACAGATTTTTGGGAGCCAAAAGGGACTGGGTTCATGTCTATGCCAGCGGATGCGGAACGAATTTGACGGAAAAGCAACTGGAAGAAGAGGTTAAGGAATTTATCGACGGCGGTTATACCACTTTTAAGATGAAGATTGCATCTAAATTCGGAACTCAGCTTGCCAAAGATGTGGAGCGGGTCAAAATGGTGCGGTCGTTGATCGGAAAAGAGGCAAAATTGGCCCTGGATGCCAACCAGCTCTGGAAGGCGGAAGAGGCCATGACATTTGCGGAGCATGTGGAAAAGTATGATATTGCCTGGTTCGAGGAACCTGTCCAGTCCTATGACATGACGGAACTTGAAAAGCTGGCCAGGATCTCCCCCATTCCTATTGGGATGGGGGAATCCCCCAGATGCTATTATCCCATGGAATCCTATGTGAAAGCAGGCGTCTCTCAGCTGCAGCCCATTCCCACCAACTTAAGTTCGGTGGAAGACTGGATGCGGACGAAGGAGCTGGCTCACAAGAATGGGCTGGAATTGACTTCGGGAGGATTCTCCCATCTGACTGCTTCCTTTATAGCAACAGGCCGAGAAGAGGATATGGTGGAATACCTGATACCGGTGATGAGGCCATTTTATGAGATTATGGAATTACGGCCGGAAGAAAAAGACGGTAAGTTTTTCCTTCCTTCGGAACCGGGAATCAGCATATCCCCGGATCTTAAGAGGCTGGAAAGAGCCGGCTGTCTGAAAACGAAAGAATACTTATGATGCCCTCGCTGAGTAGGATACCCTCGATGGAGAGGAAATGGGGGAAAGGCAAAGGAAGGGGATAGAAATGAAAAATATGGTTAAAGGAGTCTGGGCGGCGATGATGACTCCTTATGATGAAAAAGGAATGGTTTCAGAGGCTGGAGTACAGAAATTTATGGAATTCTTTCTGGAGAAGAAGCTGGACGGTATTTTTCCCGTGAGTAATGTGGGGGAATTCGCCACACTGACCTTTGAAGAGAAATGCCATATCATAGAAATCTGTGTATCCATGGGAAGTGGAAAGATGAAAGTCTGTCCCGGTGTCACGGATCTGAACCTGGACAGGGCTCTGGAACTGGCGGAATATTCCTGTGAACAAGGAGCGGATGGGGTGATTATCTCATCGCCCTACTATTATCCTTATGGAAATACCTATGTAGAAGAATATTTGAGGATCTTTCTAAAGGAATCCCCCCTCCCGGTGATTATCTACCATTCCCCCAGATTCTCCAACCCCGTCTCTGAAATATTTCTGTTGGAGATATTGAAACACCCCAACGTGGTGGCGGTGAAGGAATCCAGCGGGGATGCCCGGTTCTTAATCTCTCTTCTGGAAAGGATAAAACGTGAGGAAATCGATGTGGAAGTAATGCTTGGCTGGGAGGAACTTCTGTTGACCGGTCTGGTCCATGGTGCCTCGGGCTGTATCACCAGCTGCGGTGGAATCGTGCCTGAGATACTGAGGAAGGTTTATGACAGCTGGACGAAAGGAGATATGGAATCGGCGGCTTTCTATCAGCAAAGCATCAGTAGAATCACGGGGATCTTGGGTGAGGATGGCCTGCCCTATGGGTATAAAATGGGGATGGCTGCCCGGATTCCTCAGAGGATGCTGCAGTCCCGCCATATGAATGAGCTTGAGAACCAGTTACAAACAAAGGCGGAAAAAATAAAAGGCATGCTGGATCGGGAATTGTCCCTGTTGGAACCTAAACAGCCGTGCCGGAATTAAGTGTGGAAAAGCGAGATAACGAGGCTGTCGTATCGGTGATTTATAAATTACTGGTGCGGCCTGCCTCTATTTGGCGTTTCTGACGCGGAGGGAAGAAATGCATGAAGAGTTGTGTTAAGTGGTTTCAGAATCAGTCTTTGAGGTTTAAGATGGTGGTGTTGCTGTTGGCGGTAGTACTCATCCTTCAGGTGCTCAACGGATTGATATTCACCTCCATCGTATCCAAGAAGTTTGAAGAGAACATATCGGAATCCAATCTGGCCACGGTCAGACAGTTGGCAATAAACCTAAACCAGGCGATGGAAGATATCGTAAATGAAATGGTTCCCATACGTGATGAGATTTTAAGTCAGCAGTTTTTGACTGAGGGGAAGGAGCCCCTCGATAACTATATCACACAGAGCATCATCTATCAGGAATTATTTAATCAGCTGATATCGGCTGACAAAAACTATCAGTTTATTAACTCCATGCTGATCTTGGGAAGCGACGGCCAAAGCTACTCCTATGTTTTGGATGAGTATCTTCAACTGAATGGGGAAAATCATTTTCAAAATATATTAAAAGACCATCGGCTGACGAAACAATGCCAGTGGGGGGGCATACTAAAGGACAGTTATTTCTTTACCCAGGAAAAGGAAGAAATCATCAGTATCATCATGCCTGTCTATTTCTATGGAGAGGTGAAAAATCTGTTAGTCGTGAATCTAAAGCTGGATGCGGTTCTTAGATACCTGGAAGAACTGGGAGGCTTGGAAGATACGTTGTTATTGCAATTGAGTGAAAAGGATGCCGTGTTTGGTGGCAGGAGAGAAGGGCAGGAATTCACCAAAGATGAGCACAAATTTCTCAGGAATTACCAGGAGTCCAAGGAGATGGAGAACGTGGATGGTTATGTGGTCATGAGCTCGTCCCTTTCCATCAACCAGTGGAAGCTGTCCATGATCACGCC
>DVNN01000262.1 GCA_018714325.1 Candidatus Pelethocola excrementipullorum | reverse complement strand
TTTTATAGACCAGCTGGGTGGAGATGAAGCGGGCGGTGAGGATGCTGACGGAGAAGCGGAGGCCGATGGTGGAGAAACCAATGATGAAGAGACTGCAGGTCGGGATAATATAGACGATGAGGGTTCTGCACAGGAACCGTAATCGATACTGATACAAATCAATAGATACTTACGGGATTAATATGATAAACCTCTAAATCGGGGATACGCGAGTTTGCGTATCCCCGATTTTTGCATTCAGCGCCCGGTGTTCAGCTTTGTATCATAAAAATGGATAAAATTAGAAAGGGGTATAAAATGGAGGAATTATTTCAAGTAAGGGGGAGCATACTAACTATTAGAATTCCCGATGAGTTGGATCACCACAGTGCTGAGACAATCAGAGAAGGATCGGAACGGATTCTGGAGAATCAAGGTATCCGGGAGGTGATATTTGACTTTCGGGATACTCAGTTTATGGATAGTTCGGGAATCGGCATGTTAATGGGAAGGTACCGGAGCATGAACCAGATGGGCGGTACGGTAAAGGCGGTGCATGTAAAGGAGAGGGTTGCCAAGATACTCCAGCTCTCAGGCATTTTTAAGGTGATTCCAATAGAGTTGGAAAAGTCATGGGGCGATGTATGAGTGGATGGTAGTGGGCTGATAATTAGTGTGATTAGAAATTAAAAAATAAATAGTGAATCATAAGGAGGTTATTAGTAACGATGGAAAACACCAATGAAATGACAATTGAATTTGACAGCCGTTCCTGCAACGAAGGGTTTGCCAGGGTAGCGGTAGCTGCATTCTGTACGCAGCTAAATCCTACATTAGAAGAGGTGGCGGATTTGAAGACGGCGGTATCCGAGGCGATCACCAATGCCATCATTCATGCTTACGACGAGGGAGTACATAAGATCAGAATTGAATGTAAAATCGTAGACCATGACATGTATGTCACCATCATCGACTACGGTAAAGGAATTCAGGATGTGGCCAAGGCCATGGAACCCTTGTTTACCACAAAGCCTGAGATGGAGCGGTCCGGCATGGGATTCGCGTTTATGGAGGCCTTTATGGATGAAGTGACCGTGGTTTCCGAACCAGGGGTGGGAACCCAGGTTCATATGATGAAGCATGTAGGCTGCGGAAGCAGTCCCTTTGAATAGGAGGACCTCATGGATAATACCCTTATGTTGATTAAACAGGCACATACGGGGGATAAAGAGGCGAGAGATACATTGGTAGAGCAGAACATGGGACTGGTATACAGCGTGGTCCGAAGGTTTAAAAACCGGGGTGTTGAGATGGAAGATCTGGTACAGATAGGGAGCATTGGCCTTCTGAAAGCCATTGACAAATTCGATGTGGGATTTGACGTGAGATTCTCCACCTATGCGGTACCCATGATTACCGGAGAAATTAAGAGGTTTTTGAGGGACGACGGCATGATTAAGGTCAGCCGTTCCATGAAGGAAACAGCGTTGAAAGCATATACTGCCAGGGAAATTCTGGAACGGAAACTGGGCCGTGAGCCAAGTCTGAATGAGATAGCGGAGGAGATTCAGCTGTCGGTGGAGGAATTGGCCATGGCCCTGGACGCAGGTGCGGAGGTAGAATCCCTGCATAAGGTTATCTTTCAGGGAGAGGGCAATGATATCTCCCTGATGGACAGGATTGAAGAACCCGTCTGCCAGGGGGACAGGCTTTTGGACCGCATGCTGTTAGAGGATATTTTGAAAAAATTGAACCCGGAAGAAAGACAGATTATCTATCTTCGATATTTTTGTGATAAGACCCAGTCGGCCATCGCCAAGATGCTGGGAATATCCCAGGTCCAGGTATCCAGGATGGAGAAAAGGATTCTCAAGCAGCTGAGAGGGGAAATTTGAATAGTTCCTGAAGAATTTGCCATACTAAGTCTAGAAAGTTCAGACAAGGAAATGACAGATGAGTAAAATACTATATGTACAGACGGATAGGAATATGAAGGTTGACAAAGAGCAGATTATTTTGGGCGATATTGCCAAATTAAGCTGCTCTAATACAAGGATACTGGAACGATATCAGATTCGGAAAGTGGCCGATTTGCCCAAGGGTAAGTATGGAAGATATGTTCTATCTGCAACGGATCTGATACGGGAAATAGAAAAGGAAGAGGAAGATGTGGAGGTTACTCATATAGGGGAGCCCACATTTGTAATAACTTATGAAGATCCAAATGCGAAAAACACCTTAGTGAGCTGGATAAAGACCATACTGGTGAGCATGCTCACATTTTTCGGCACGGCCTTTTCTATCATGACATTTAATACCGATGTATCGGTGAGCAGGCTGTTCAATAATATCTATCAGATGTTTACCGGCAGGATCTCCGATGGATTTACAGTGCTTGAGGTTACCTATTCCCTTGGAATTGCCATAGGGGTCATCTTCTACTTTAATCATTTTGGAAGAAGAAAGATCACCCAGGATCCTACGCCCATGGAGGTTCAGATGCGGCTGTATGAAGACGATGTGGATACCACGATCATCGAGAAAAGCGAGCGGGAGGGGAAGGAATCATGTGGCAGCAAATCTTAATGGGACTGCTGGGATTGACCGCGGGATTTGTCATAGCCAGCGGAACTGTGGCGTTCATCATCACCATTGGTATTGTGCCCAGATATGCCGGCATTACGAAGACTGCCAGTCAGATCAGGTGGTATGAAGACTGCTGTATCCTGGGTGCGGTATTGGGAAATCTGGTCTATCTATGGCAGGGACGACTGCCTGTTGGGACTGTAGGACTTGCCCTCTATGGGTTGTTTTCAGGAATATACCTGGGGAGTTGGATTATCGCCCTGGGAGAAGTCGTGGATATTTTTGCGATTTTGGCCCGGCGTGTTGGCCTGACCAGAGGAATGTCATTTGTTATCTTATGCATGGCATTTGGAAAGGCTTTAGGCTCTCTGCTATATTTTTATCTGGGTTGGGCACACTGATGATAGGAACAACTAAATTATTGGGAAGAAGGTACATGAGATATGGGCAGTATCAAAAATGAAGATAAGAAAAAAGAGTACGAGCAGTACGTGAATCAGGTGACACCTAAAAAGAACCTGTTTCTCCAGATGCTGAAGGCATTTATAGTAGGAGGACTTATCTGTGTGCTGGGACAGGGGATATTGAACTACTGTAAAAGCCTGGGGATGGATAAGGATACGGCTGGGACCTGGTGTTCCCTCACTCTTATTTTTCTGAGCGTATTGTTAACCGGTTTTAATCTGTATCAGAAATTAGTCAGCTTTGGGGGCGCAGGTGCTCTGGTTCCGATTACCGGATTTGCCAATTCCGTGGCTGCACCAGCGATAGAGTATCAAAAGGAAGGTCAGGTTTTCGGCGTTGGATGCAAAATTTTCAACATTGCCGGACCGGTTATTTTATATGGAATATTTACCAGCTGGCTGTTAGGGCTGATTTACTGGATATTGAAGGGGATGGGAGTGTTATAATACACTCCCTTTTTGTATAATTTCAAGAAATTACCGAATACTATTATCAGTATTCAAAAAGAAAGGTGGAATGATACAGACATGAGCCAGATGAAAGGCAAACAAAGCACAGAATTTGAAAAAGATGTATACATCCTGGGCGCTGCTTCTGTAGTAGGCCAGAAAGAGGGCGAAGGCCCTCTGGGGGAAAACTTTGATAAGATAGAGCAGGATCCCATGTTTGGACAAAAAAGCTGGGAGGAAGCTGAAAGTCAGATGCAGATTGAAGCCGCTAAACTGGCATTGGAAAAATCGGGATGTAAGGCAGAGGATATCCGCATGATATTCGCCGGGGATCTTCTGGCTCAGTCCATAGCCTCCTGCTTTGGTCTGGTGGATCTGAATCGTCCCCTGTATGGACTATTTGGCGCCTGTTCCACCATAGGTGAGGCCCTGTCTCTGGGAGCCATGGCCGTCGCTGGTGGATATGGAAACAATGTGCTGTCCATGACCTCCAGCCATTTCGCCAGTGTGGAGAAGGAGTTTCGCTTTCCTTTGGCCTATGGCAATCAGAGACCACCCTCGTCCAGCTGGACTGTCACCGGAAGCGGTGCCTGCATAGTTTCTTCTCAGAAGAGCAAGGTTAGAATCACAGGCATCACATCCGGTAAGATCGTGGATTATGGACTGAAGGATTCCCAGAATATGGGAGGTTGTATGGCTCCGGCTGCGGCCGATACCATCGCCCAGAATCTGGCCGATTTCGGAAGAACCCCCCAGGATTACGACCGGATTATCACCGGGGATCTGGGATCCATAGGCAAGGAGATCCTTCTGGAGCTGTTGAAGCAGAAGGGGTATGATATCACAAGTAATTATCTGGATTGCGGGATATTGATCTTCGATCCGAATACTCAGGATACCAATGCGGGAGGAAGTGGCTGCGGTTGTGCCGCAACGGTTCTGGCCTCCACGTTGCTGCCTAAGCTGGAGTCCGGTGAGTGGAAGCGGATCCTGTTCGTACCCACAGGTGCCCTGATGTCGAAGGTAAGTTTCTTTGAGGGGCAGTCGGTGCCGGGAATAGCACAAGGCGTTGTCCTGGAACACGCCGGAAAGGAGTAGGACATGGATTATATCAATGCATTCTGGGTGGGTGGTCTGATCTGTGCTCTTTGCCAGATTTTAATGGAAAAAACCAAGATGATGCCAGGTCGGATCATGGTTCTTCTGGTTTGCTCCGGAGCCGTCCTAAGCTTTTTAAATGTCTACGAGCCGTTTGCCAAATATGCGGGAGCCGGAGCCAGCGTGCCTCTTCTTGGATTTGGACATCTTCTTTTTAAGGGTGTAAAAGATGCGATAGCGGAAAAAGGTTTTTTGGGTCTCTTTACCGGAGGGTTTAAGGCCAGTGCGGCCGGAGTCAGCGGGGCACTTATCTTCGGGTATCTTGCCAGTCTGGTATTTAAGCCTAAGATGAAAGATTGATGTTTCAATCATAGGAAATGGGTACAAGAGCGTGTTTGAAAATGACATTGTGCAGAAGGCAGGTTAACATAAGTGTCTCGTGCATATGCTATTTTAAAACACGCTTTTTCCCATTTCTCCGCGTGTGTTGCTAAAATGTTACGGTTGCACTTTTGTTGGTACGATAGTATAATGTGAATAAAATGGATTTGTAAGGATGGAAAATGCATGTTACACGAATACTCCAGGACAGAACTGCTGATAGGTGAAGAGGGATTATTGAATCTGGAAAGGGCTAAGGTTGCCGTATTTGGATTGGGCGGCGTAGGCTCTTTTACTGCGGAGGCCCTAGCCCGCTGCGGAGTTGGAAAACTGATCCTGGTAGATCATGATAAAGTGTCGATAACCAACCTGAACAGACAGATAATCGCGTTACATTCTACGGTTGGAAAGTTAAAGACAGAGGTTGCAAAGGGGAGAATCCAGGATATCAATCCCGATATCGTGGTTCATGCCTATGAGACCTTTTTTAACCAGGATACTGCACATCTCTTCGATTTTTCCAGTTATGATTATGTGGTGGATGCAATTGATACAGTGACTTCGAAGCTTCTGCTGATAGAGCGGGCCAAGGCGGCAAATACACCGATTATTTCCTGTATGGGCACGGGAAATAAACTGGACCCATCCAAATTTGAGATTGGTGATATCTCCAAAACCAGCGTTTGCCCGTTGGCAAAGGTGATGCGCCAGGAACTTCGGAAACGTAAAATAAAAAAAGTAAAGGTGCTCTATTCCAAAGAACTCCCCATTAAAGTGAAGCTGGACCCGGAAGACACAAAGGGAACAGCCCATCGTCCGGCACCCGGCAGCATAGCGTTTGTGCCAAGTGTTGCGGGTCTGATGATAGCGGGAGAAGTGGTAAGAGATTTAATTAAATTATAGTAGAAATGAGGAATATGGTGGATAATATCAGTAAGCGTTTTTGCGGGATAGTAGGAGAAGAACAGGTAAAAGAACAGGAGCTGATGAAGAAACATACCACATTTCGTGTGGGCGGGCCGGCCAGATATTACATCTGTCCCCGCACCGTTCAGGAAGTTCAGCAGGTTTTACAGGTTTGCAAGGAGAACGGACTTCCTTTTTTTATAGTAGGTAATGGAAGCAATCTGCTTGTCAGTGATGAAGGCTATGATGGAGTCATACTTCAGATGTTTCGGAACTACAATGATATTATAGTAGAAGGTACTAATATCAGAGCCCAGTCCGGAGCATTGCTATCCAAGGTGGCTAACCAGGCTTTGGGACATGGATTAGGTGGCTTTGAATTCGCAGCAGGAATCCCTGGGACTCTGGGAGGGGCTGTCACAATGAATGCAGGAGCCTATGGCGGTGAGTTGAAGCAGGTTCTGAAAGAGGCCACGATCCTTGATGATCAGGGGCAGATTCAGGTGCTTTCCGTGGATGAACTCCATCTGGGATACCGCACTAGCATTGTAAAAGAACGTAATTATATTGTGCTGGAGGCGGTACTACAGCTTCAGGAAAAACCAGAGGATGAGATCCGGGAATTAATGGAAGACTTACAGCAGAGAAGATCTCAGAAGCAGCCACTTGAATACCCCAGCGCAGGGAGTACCTTCAAACGCCCGGAAGGGCATTTCGCCGGAAAACTTATTATGGATTCCGGACTTCAGGGGTATTGCGTAGGGGGCGCCTGCGTGTCTGACAAACATTGTGGTTTTGTGATTAATAAAGATAACGCAAATGCGGCCGAGATATATCAACTGATGCAGGATGTTCGGAAAGTTGTGCATGAGAAGTTTGGCATCTGGCTTGAGCCTGAGGTGAAACTATTGGGAAGATTCTGACAGAGGAGAGTGTGACTGATGCGTTTTGTGATAGTGACCGGCATGTCCGGTGCAGGTAAGACTACAGCACTTAAGATGCTGGAAGACGCAGGATATTTTTGCGTTGATAATCTGCCGATTTCTTTGGTGGAGAAATTCGCCCAGCTCACCATGGATGGTGAAGAGGGGAAAATCCGGCATGTGGCCTTGGGTATTGACATCCGCAGCGGTCAGGCGTTAGAAGATCTGCAGTCTATATTGGAGCAGATGAGCATAGGCGGTATTGGATATGAGATTTTATTTCTGGATGCCAGGGATCAGGTTCTGGTAAAGCGTTATAAAGAGACGAGACGCACACATCCGTTGTCGGGTGCCGGGCGTGTGGATGTTGGCATCGAATTAGAGCGGAAACGTCTGGCGTTTTTGAAAGAACAGGCTGACTATATATTAGATACAAGTCAGCTTCTGACACGAGAATTAAAGATAGAACTGGATAAGATATTCATCCATAACCAGGAATTTAAGAGTCTTATTATTACGGTGTTGTCCTTTGGCTTTAAGTATGGAATACCATCTGATGCCGATTTGGTGTTTGATGTCCGCTTCCTGCCAAATCCTTATTATGTGGAAGCTCTCCGGCCCATGAGTGGCCTGGATGATGGCGTGCGGGATTATGTGATGGGTTTCGACGCGGCAGAAGTTTTTGCCGATAAATTAGAAGATATGATACGCTTTCTGATTCCGAATTACATAGCTGAAGGTAAGAACCAATTGGTGATAGCGGTGGGCTGCACCGGCGGAAAACATCGTTCGGTCACTATGGCCCAGGAGCTATACGGTCGCCTGAAAGAGGGAGAAGGCTATGGAATCCGGGTGGAACACCGGGATATTGAGAAAGATGCATATCGAAAGAAGGGGTAGGGGATGTCTTTTTCCAGTGATGTAAAAGAAGAATTATCCAGACAGGTTCCGGGAGCAAGGCACTGCCAGATCGCAGAAACCGCCGCAATTATCAGCTTTTGCGGCCATGTTAAGATCAATGCCCAGGATCGTTTTTCCATCCGGATACAGACAGAAAATGTCTGGGTTGCGAGAAAGTTCTTTACTTTATTACAAAAAACATTTAAGATAGAAACAGAAATTGCTGTTCGCAGGGGGAATAATCAAAAAAAGACCAGAACATATGTGATTGCAGTTTTGGATCACGAAGAGACAATCAGAATCTTGCAGGCTGCGAAATTGCTGAACAGCGACCTGGAGATTGAAGAAAACCTGTCTCTAAAACATAATGTAATTGTACAGAAGAATTGTTGTCGCCGTGCATTTCTAAGGGGAGCATTTCTGGCGGCTGGTTCCATCAGTGATCCACATCGATTCTATCATTATGAAATCGTATGTGCCACATCTCATAAGGCGGAACAGCTGAAGGAGTTAATCTGTGGATTTGATATTGATGCAAAGATTGTCCAGCGGAAAAAGTATTATGTTGTATATGTGAAGGAAGGTTCCCAGATAGTATCCCTTTTAGGACTGATGGAGGCCAATGTTTCCTTGATGGAACTGGAGAATGTCAGGATTTTAAAAGAGATGCGCAACAGCGTGAACCGCAAGGTGAATTGTGAGGCCGCCAATATCAATAAGACTGTGAATGCGGCGGTTAAGCAAATTGAGGATATTACCTATATCAAAGATTCCGTTGGTTTTTCCGGACTATCAGAGAGTTTGGGAGAGATCGCTCAGCTTAGGCTTCAATACCCGGAAGCAACCCTGAAGGAGTTAGGTTTAATGTTAAACCCTTCAGTTGGGAAATCGGGGGTGAATCATAGATTAAGAAAGTTAAGCAGGATAGCAGAGGAGTTAAGAGGAAACAAGGAGGAGAATTATTATGATTAGGAAACCAATTACCATCGAACTAGCAACTGGAATGGAAGCACGGCCTGTCGCATTGCTTGTTCAGGTGGCCAGCCAATTCAGTAGTGATATTTATCTGGAAACCCCAGGTAAAAAGGTCAATGCGAAGAGCATTATGGGAATGATGGCACTGGGTTTGGATACGGGTGAAGAAGTTACAATTGTTACTAATGGTGCTGATGAAGAAGATGCGATTAAGAGTGTAGAAGAGTATCTGACTAATAAATAATACAAACAGGGCTACTGCAGAATAAGCAGCAGCCCTGTTTTTTCGCAATTACAGCCACCAGAGGCTAAAAGTGCAATCTATTAACAGGATGATAACCTGTCCCGGACTTTTCCGGATGAGAATCTTGTGAATATGAGTGGATATATCACGATAATCCATGATACGATCAGGAAATATCGAAGATAGGCTGTGAACAGATGCGTGGGTAGAATCGCCTTCAGCCCGAACTCCAGGGTAGCAGTCACCGCAAGTCCCACGAGAAAACGAATCATCTTTCCCTTCGGGGATGCAGGAGGAGCGAAGTTCAGATACCGGCGTTCGAGATAGAAACCGATGGAGAAAGCCAACCCGGCCCCGCAGGCCTTACAGCAGTCCATGGCATTGTGAATATTGAGCACGCCCATCTTCACCAGGTAGATATCGTATACCAACAAGAGTATGGTTATCATAGAGAAGACCATCGACACCAACAAATCATGAGAGGTGTCTGATTCAAAATATTTCCAGAAGTGACAGATCAAACTGGTTAACATAAAACTAATACCCATGGAAGTGAGTACATCGGCGGGCGTATGAACGCCCAGATACATCCGCGAAAAGCCAATTAACAGAAAACCCAGGACACAGAGTAGCCGGAGCTTTTTCTTCTGGGTGTTGAATGCCAGGGTGGTGAAGAATGCGGTTCCACTTTGGGTGTGGCCGCTGGGGAAAGAATAACCTGTCGCACCTGGAATGGCTGACTCCACCGGTTGAAAGGAGGGGTCCAGGAGCCAGGGTCTGGGTATGCGTAAGGCAATCTTGAGACCTTGGATCGTAAGGCCGCTTAAAAAGTAGGAAAAGCCCATCTGGTAGGCCAGCCTTTTATTGCCGCACCAGAAAAACCAGCAGATAAAGGCTACCACCAATAACTCCTGAGCCAGGTATGTGATTCCTTGAAAGAAGTAATCCCCTGCCGGGGTCCTGAATTCAGCTATAAAACGTAAAAAATCCATAATGTTTTAATTCTCCTTTATTGCAGATGACGGGTACGGAACCAATAGGTGTAGAAATATTGAAAACCCAGGGAGCGGTAAAGGCTGACCGCGGAGCTGTTGCCTTTTACGACCTGAAGATAAGCGCTGTCGGCGCCCTTTTCCATTCCTTTTTGAAGAATGGCGGTACACATTGAATGAGCATAGCCCCGGCCGCGGTATTCGGGATGCACATGGATTGCATAGAGCCCGATGTAATTACGGTCCAGAATTCCCAGGCCGGTGGCCACAACCTTCCCGCCGTCCAGGATGGAGGCACAGATCGTCTCTTTGGGGATTGCCCGATACATGGAAGGTACCACCAGCTTATGCATGATATTGGTGGTGCCCTTCAAAGCAAAGAGACTGTTAATCCATTTGGCAGGTATAAAACTGCTGATTGTGACAGGGTGTGTGACAGCAGTGGGGGCGTATTGATCAAGGTCCATCGTCATGACATCGGTGGAATGCTGGATTACATACCCACGCTTCTCCAACATATCATCGAATGTGCCGGATACCAAGGGGCTGATTTTAAAGATAGCCGGAGTTCCCCATTGGCGGTATATGGATTCGCAGTAATCGATTTTTTGATCGAGGGGGATGGTGGATTCACCGATTTGTTCCACGCTGTTGGTGCGGTGGGTATAAAAATATGAGAATCTAAGAATCCAACCATCGTAGATCTGCATCTGATGAGAAGGCCAGGCGTTCAGTGAAAGGTCTTCTATCGTCTTTATCTTTAGGTTCATAAGCGGTCTTCTTTCTTACGGTGTTTTTCGGGTGGTATCTTTTATAATTTCTTTACAGTATAAGATAGTTAGAAAAAGGATGCAAGTGGCACGTTTAGAATTCTTGCATATTTTAATAAAACGCGCTATAATAAAAACCATATGGAATGAATAAAACCAAGGAGAAATATTAGATGGCAAAATTTTTTCGATTTATCGTGAATTTATGTATTATATGCTTCCTGCTTACAGGGGTGGCTTTGATTGTTCCACAATTCGCGGGAATAACAACTGTAATTGTGGACGGAGATATTACGGATACTAATGTGAGCGCTGGTTCTGTTGTATATGGGCGGACCGTGGCTCTGAACAAGCTGGAAGTTGGGGATAAATTACTCCGCAGCAGCAATAATTCTGTTTCTGTGGACAAGATCACAGAAGCCGACTCCGGCACGGGCAAATATACCGTAGAAACCGGTGATGGGGAAACAGAAGAACTAACCCTGCGCGGCACCGGAGAGAAGGTACTGATTACGGTTCCTTTTATTGGCTATGCATCTATTGCCATGCAGACATTAGAGGGCAGAATTATCCTTGGTCTCGCCATTGCCTTCCTGGTAATCCTATTCATACTTTCTGAAATCTGGAAAAGCAACGAGGAAGATGAAGAAGATGAGGATGAATACGAGGAGGAAGCTTCACCAGAGGAAGAAGACCGTGATGAGAAGCTGAGCAGGCGTGAAAGAAAAGCCAGAAAGAAAGAGGATAAACGTCGCAGAAAGCTGGAGAAGAAGGGGCGGCTGGAAGAAGAGCCGGAAGAGGAAGAACAGGAACCTCAAACTACGGATTCTATGGAAGAAGTACCAGTGGCGGAAGAGGTTGAGGCTGAGGAACTGATACTCGAACCTGCGGATGAACTTGAAGAAGTGCACGAGGAAGTGTTGGCGGCGGTGGAATCACTTGAAGAGCCAGAAGCACAGGTGCATGATGAAGAGGATTCATTCACCGCGGCAATTCAGGCGGCCCTGGAAAGTGAGATTAGTCAAGATTCCTCAGAAGAGAGAGGCGAGGATGAGATGGGGCAGAGTCAGGAGACGGAAGAGGAAGTACAGGCCGAAGCAGAGCCCGAATCTCCAGCTGAACCAAAGAAGCTGGCGATACCCGCTCTTACGGTGGAAGAGCTTCTGGATAAGGCCCATGCCAATGGAGATGACCCTACGGTAATAGAAGATGAAGATGATGGTATCTCTTTGGTAGATTACTCTGATGTTTTATAACAATGAAGTTTTTGATATAGCCATCCTGAGGGGACAGTTTTCATCCCTTCGGGGTGGCTGTATGGCTTTATTCCAAGGAATTCTGGTGGAGATAGAATCGTATCTCTTCCTATATAAAAGGCCATCTGTCGTAAAAGGTGGATTTACGGATGCTTAATTACAGATATTATTTCTGTGAAACCAGGGCTATGCCCATGGGAAAAATATTGGAAATAAAAAAATAAAGATTTGTAAAAAAAACCCTTGCATTATGCAGAAAAAACCTGTATAATGACTACTGTTGTGACATTGATAGCGTTGAAACGTGAGGTTGCTGCTCAAATAGCAGGTTTTCCGTGGAGCGAATGTCAAGTTATGAAACTGGCGACAAGTCACTGTACAAAGAGAATAGTCCACCATGAGTGGAAACAACGTGTGAAAGTCTAGGACACACACGGAGAAGTGTACAGTCACCGCTTGTCGTACTCAAAAAGTGCGAATAAGGAGGCGACTTTTTTTATGGCAAGTCAAGTAATGAGAATAACATTAAAAGCGTACGAGCATCAGTTAGTGGATGCATCCGCAGCAAAGATCATCGAAACTGTAAAGAAGAACGGAGCAACTGTGAGTGGACCGGTTCCACTTCCAACTAAGAAGGAAGTTGTAACTATTTTGAGAGCGGTACACAAGTACAAAGATTCTCGTGAGCAGTTCGAGCAGAGGACTCATAAGAGACTGATTGATATCATCGCACCGACACAGAAGACGGTAGATGCTTTATCAAGACTGGAAATGCCAGCTGGTGTTTACATCGACATTAAGATGAAAACAAAATAAACATGTTTTATGGTACCAGTATTCCAGTGAAAACAATGATATCCTAAGTTATATTGATATAGAAGAGACACATTCTAAGGAATCAACATCCCGACAGGGTCATAGTGTTCCACTTATATCAACTGTGCTAGGATGAACTCCGCTAAGTGCGGCGTTCCGCTGTAGAACAACAGGAGGTAAAAAGAATGAAGAAAGCGATTTTAGCTACAAAAGTTGGAATGACTCAGATCTTCAATGAAGATGGAGTTGTTATTCCGGTAACTGTATTGCAGGCTGGCCCTTGCGTTGTAACTCAGGTTAAAACACAGGACAATGACGGATACAGTGCGGTACAGATTGGTTTTGGCGATAAGAGAGAAAAACTCGTGAACAAACCAATGAAAGGTCAGTTTGACAAAGCTGGTGTATCTTACAAGAGATTCCTGAAAGAGTTCAAATTCGAAGATGCAGAAAGCTATGAATTAGGACAAGAAATTAAAGCCGATATCTTTGGCGCAGGCGACAAAATCGACGCAACTGCTATTTCCAAAGGTAAAGGATTCCAAGGTGCCATCAAGAGACATAATCAGTCCAGAGGACCTATGAGTCACGGCTCCAAGTTTCACCGTCATGCGGGTTCCAATGGTTCTGCTTCCGATCCGAGTAAAGTATTCAAAGGAAAGAAGATGCCGGGACATATGGGTAACAAACAGATCACAATCCAGAACCTGGAGATTGTCAGCGTAGATGTTGAGAATAACCTGTTACTGGTAAAGGGCTCTGTACCAGGACCTAAAAAGTCATTAGTAACGATTAAAGAAACTGTGAAGACTATAAAATAACTTTTTATAGGAAAGGAGGAACACACAGATGTCAAACGTATCTGTTTATAATATGGAAGGCAAAGAAGTTGGCACATTGGAATTGAATGACTCTGTATTCGGTGCTGAAATTAAAGAACACCTTGTACACCAGGCAGTAGTGCTTCAACTTGCAAATAATCGTCAGGGAACACAGAAAGCTAAGACACGCTCCGAAGTCAGAGGCGGCGGCAGAAAGCCTTGGAGACAGAAGGGTACAGGTCATGCTAGACAGGGATCAACAAGATCACCGCAGTGGGCAGGCGGCGGCGTTGTATTCGCTCCGACTCCAAGAGACTACTCCTTCAAGATGAACAAGAAAGAGAAGAGAGCTGCTCTTAAGTCTGTATTGACCAGCAAAGTTCAGGAGAACAACCTGATCGTTCTTGACGAACTGAAACTGAACGAAGTTAAGACAAAAGACATGAAGAAAGTATTAAGCAACTTAAAGGTTGCAAATGCAATTTTAGTTGTTGGAAATGAAAATGATAACGTAGTATTATCAGCAAGAAACATTCCAGGCGTTGCTACTACAACTGTTGGTACAATGAACGTATATGACCTGCTGAAGTACAACACCGTAATCGCAACCAAGACTGGTGTTGCATCCATCGAGGAGGTGTACGCATAATGGCAAGTATTCAGTACTATGACGTAATCTTAAAACCGGTTGTAACTGAGAAGAGTATGAACGCTATGGGCGAGAAGAAATATACATTCTTAGTACATCCCGAAGCTAATAAAACACAGATCAAAGAAGCTGTTGAGAAAATGTTCGAAGGAACAAAGGTAAAAAGTGTAAACACCATGAACCTGGACGGAAAGAAAAAGCGTCGTGGAATGGTAGTCGGCAAAACAGCTAAAACCAAAAAAGCAATCGTTTCCTTGACAGAGGACAGCAAAGATATCGAGATCTTTGAGGGACTTTAAGAAGAATGATTCCTTGTAACAATTAAGCACATGTAAAGTGCGATAATAAACATTGGATACCCCTTTGATATATGGAAGGATGGAGACGTTCTGAAGCTATCAAAATGGCCGCCTGGCCTGGGGCATAAGAAAGGAGAAATAGTAATGGGAATCAAAAGCTTTAACCCATATACACCTTCCAGAAGACATATGACTACTTCTGATTTCTCAGAAATCACAAAGTCTACACCGGAGAAATCTCTGGTAGTGTCTCTGAATAAAAGCGCTGGACGTAACAACCAGGGTAAAATCACAGTAAGACATCGTGGAGGCGGAAGTAGGAGGAAATACAGAATCATCGACTTCAAGAGAAGAAAAGATGATGTTCCTGCATTCGTTAAATCCATCGAGTATGATCCGAATAGAACAGCAAACATCGCTTTAATCTGCTATGCAGACGGCGAGAAATCATATATTCTTGCTCCGGAAGGATTAAAAGTAGGCGCAAAACTCATGAACGGTGCAAATGCAGAAGTTCGTGTAGGTAACTGCCTGCCATTATCCCAGATTCCGGTTGGTACTATGGTACACAACATCGAGCTGCACCTTGGAAAAGGTGGACAGATGGTTCGTTCCGCTGGTAACGGCGCACAGCTGATGGCTAAGGAAGGCAAACACGCAACCTTAAGACTGCCATCAGGCGAGATGAGAATGGTTCCTATCGGATGCCGCGCGACTGTTGGAGTTGTTGGCAATGGTGATCACAGCCTGATTACCATCGGTAAGGCTGGACGTAAACGTAACATGGGATTCCGCCCAACTGTACGTGGATCAGCCATGAACCCTAACGACCATCCACATGGTGGTGGTGAAGGTAAGACAGGTATCGGCCGTCCTGGTCCGAGTACTCCTTGGGGTAAACCTGCACTTGGCCTGAAGACAAGAAAGAAAAACAAACAGTCTAATAAGCTCATCGTAAGAAGAAGAGATGGTAAATCGTTAGCTAAATAAAGGAGGTTAAACGAATGGCTCGTTCACTGAAAAAAGGACCATTTGCAGATGCTAGTTTACTGAAAAAAGTAGATGCTGCAAACGCATCCGGAGATAAAACAGTTATTAAAACCTGGTCACGTCGTTCTACAATCTTCCCAACATTCGTAGGACACACAATCGCAGTTCATGATGGAAGAAAACACGTGCCGGTATACGTATCAGAAGATATGGTTGGACATAAACTCGGAGAGTTCGTTGCAACCAGGACTTATAGAGGACACGGCAAGGACGAAAGAAGATCTGGAGTTCGCTAGTATAACAGTTAATCCCTGTGGAATGCCATTGTGACTATCGGGCACAGGATGATGAAATACCTGTCAGTTCGTCATTATGGCTATTCGGCCGCAGGAGAATGAAAGGAGGCCTACTAATCATGGCTAAAGGACATAGAAGTCAGATTAAGAGAGCAAGAAATGAAGTAAAAGATACAAGACCTTCAGCGAAACTGTCATATTCTAGAATGTCAGTTCAGAAGGCTTGCTATGTATTAGATGTAATCCGTGGTAAAGATGTTGAGACCGCGCTCGGCATTCTGGCCTATAACCCGAGATATGCTTCCAGCATAATCAAAAAAATACTGGAATCAGCCATCGCAAATGCTGAAAACAACAGCGGGCTGAGCAAAGATAACCTGTATATAGCTGAGTGTTATGCAAACAAAGCACCGACTATGAAGAGAATTAAACCAAGAGCACAGGGTAGAGCATATCGTATCGAAAAGAGAAACAGTCACATCTCTATCGTGTTAGATGAAAGATAAGGAGGGGAATCATGGGACAGAAAGTTAACCCACATGGCATCAGAATTGGAGTCATCAAAGACTGGGATTCCAAATGGTATGCAGAAGGCGACTTCGCTGATTATTTAGTTGAAGATTACAACATCAGAACATTTCTGAAGAAAAAATTATACAGCGCAGGTGTTTCCAGGATTGAAATCGAGAGAGCATCTGACAGAGTTAAGATCATTATCTATACAGCAAAACCTGGTATCGTAATCGGTAGAGGTGGATCTGAAATTGAAAAGGTAAAGGCTGAACTTAAGAATTACACAAACAAAAAACTGATTGTGGATATTAAAGAAGTTAAGAGACCTGACCGTGATGCTCAGTTAGTAGCTGAGAATATCGCACTTCAGCTTGAGAACCGTATTTCTTTCCGTCGTGCAATGAAGTCCACGATGCAGAGAACTATGAGAACTGGAGCAAAAGGTATCAAAACATCAGTATCCGGTCGTCTTGGTGGAGCAGATATGGCTCGTACAGAATTCTATAGCGAAGGAACAATTCCGCTGCAGACACTGCGTGCAGATATCGACTATGGTTTCGCTGAAGCAGACACAACTTACGGCAAAGTTGGCGTAAAAGCTTGGGTCTACAATGGCGAAGTACTTCCAACCAAAGGAGCTAAGGAAGGGAGCGATAAATAATTATGTTAATGCCAAAGAGAGTAAAACGTCGTAAACAATTCCGTGGATCCATGAAGGGAAAAGCCTTAAGAGGCAATAAAATCAATTATGGAGAATTTGGTTTGGTAGCTACCGAGCCATGTTGGATCAGATCTAACCAGATCGAGGCAGCCCGTGTTGCCATGACCCGTTACATCAAACGTGGTGGTAAAGTTTGGATTAAGATCTTCCCAGATAAACCTGTAACAGCAAAACCAGCAGAAACTCGTATGGGTTCCGGTAAGGGAGCTCTTGAATACTGGGTAGCAGTTGTAAAACCAGGCCGTGTAATGTTCGAAATCGCAGGTGTACCTGAAGAGACAGCTCGTGAAGCATTACGTCTTGCTATGCATAAGTTACCATGTAAATGTAAAATCGTTTCTCGTGCAGACTTAGAAGGCGGTGATAACAGTGAAAATTAATAAGTATGTAGAAGATTTAAAGACAAAATCAGCTGCAGAACTAAACGTAGAATTAGTAGCTGCTAAAAAGGAACTCTTTAATCTGAGATTCCAGAATGCAACCAATCAATTGGAAAATACGAGCAGAATCAAAGATGTTCGCAGAAATATTGCCAGAATTCAGACTGTAATCGCAGAGAATGCAAAAGCAGCTAACTAGGCATATTACACTTAGCGAGGTTCTTTCAAAACTATGCGTAACCGCCGTTCTTTGAACGAGGTGAGAAGAACTTCCTTATGAAAGGAGAACAGGAAATCGTGATGGAAAGAAATCTGAGAAAAACACGTGTTGGTAAAGTTGTCAGCGACAAGATGGATAAGACTGTTGTTGTAGCTATCGTAGATCACGTTAAACATCCGCTTTACAAGAAAATTGTAAAGAAAACCTATAAATTAAAAGCACACGATGAAAACAACGAGTGTAAAATTGGCGATACCGTAAAGGTAATGGAAACCAGACCGTTATCTAAAGATAAGAGATGGAGACTGGTCCAGATCGTAGAAAGAGCTAAATAAGGAGGATACTAGGATGATTCAGCAAGAAAGTAGATTGAAAGTCGCTGATAATACTGGTGCAAAGGAAATCCTCTGCATACGAGTTATGGGCGGCTCGACAAGAAGATATGCGAACATCGGTGATGTGATTGTCGCTACGGTTAAAGATGCAACACCAGGTGGTGTTGTAAAGAAGGGTGACGTTGTGAAAGCAGTCGTTGTCCGCAGTAAAAAAGGCAGCCGTCGTAAAGATGGTTCCTATATCAAATTTGATGAAAACGCAGCTGTTATCATCAAAGATGACAGGACTCCAAGAGGAACCCGTATTTTTGGGCCAGTAGCCAGAGAGCTTCGTGAGAAACAGTTTATGAAAATTGTATCTTTAGCTCCGGAAGTATTATAGGAGGTCAACCATGGCAGTTAAGATTAAAAGAGGCGATACTGTTAAAGTAATCGCTGGTAAAGATAAAGATAAAGAAGGAAAAGTTCTTTCTGTTAAAGAAGGAAGGGTTATCGTCGAAGGAGTCAACATGATTACAAAGCACGCGAAACCTTCTATGTCCAATCAGCAGGGTGGCATTGTTACAAAAGAAGCTCCAATTGATCTTTCTAATGTAATGTACCTTCATAAGGGAAAAGCTACCAGAGTCGGATACAAGATGGATGGAGATAAGAAAGTCCGTGTTGCTAAATCAACAGGCGAAGTGATCGATTAAGAAAGAGAGGAGGCCTAAACAGTGAGTAGATTACATGAAACCTACAACAATGAAATCGTCGATGCGATGATGAAGAAGTTTGAATATAAAAATGTTATGGAAGTGCCGAAACTCGCAAAGATCGTAATCAATATGGGCGTTGGTGAGGCAAAAGAAAATGCAAAAGTATTAGATGCTGCAGTAAGCGATCTGGAGACCATCACAGGTCAGAAGGCTGTTCTTACAAAAGCTAAGAATTCTATTGCTAACTTCAAATTGAGAGAAGGAATGGCAATCGGCTGTAAAGTAACCTTAAGAGGTGAAAGAATGTACGAGTTCGCAGATCGTCTGATTAACCTGGCGCTGCCACGTGTACGTGACTTCCGCGGAGTGAATCCGAATGCATTCGATGGAAGAGGAAACTATGCTCTTGGTATTAAAGAGCAGCTGATTTTCCCTGAGATTGAGTACGACAAAATTGACAAAGTCCGCGGTATGGATGTCATCTTCGTTACAACCGCGAAGACTGATGAAGAAGCCCGTGAATTATTGGCACAGTTCAATATGCCGTTCGCTAAATAAGGAGGAAGTTATTCATGGCTAAGACAGCAATGAAAATCAAACAGCAGCGCGCACCTAAATACTCCACAAGAGCATACAACCGCTGCAGAATCTGTGGACGTCCACATGCATACCTGAGAAAATACGGAATTTGCAGAATCTGTTTCCGTGAGTTAGCATACAAGGGCCAGATTCCGGGTGTTAAAAAGGCAAGCTGGTAGACCGACCGAAAGCGACTTAGAGAAACCGAGCAGAAGGCGAAGGTTGAGCTTAGTGCGAGGTCGTTCACGAACCTTAGCGAATGCGAAGCATGAGCTTAGTTGAGTGAACATTCCAAACACAACTCAGCAAAACCAAGTCACAGGCGAAGGTTGAACTTAGTGCGAGGTCGTTCGCGAACCTACACCCCATGAGAAGATAGAAGGAGGCAAAACAATGACAATGAGTGATCCGATTGCAGATATGCTTACAAGAATCCGTAATGCAAATACTGCAAAACACGATACCGTAGATGTTCCGTCATCAAAAATGAAAATCGCTATTGCTGACATCCTTGTAAAAGAAGGCTATATTGCTAAATATGACTTAATTGACGAGGGCAGCTTCAAGACTATCCATATTATATTAAAATATGGTGCTGATAAAAACGAAAAGATTATTACAGGATTAAAGAGAATCTCCAAACCAGGTCTGCGTATTTACGTAAACAAAGAGGAACTTCCAAGAGTTCTCGGCGGTTTAGGAATCGCAATCCTTTCTACAAACCAGGGTGTTATAACAGACAAAGAAGCACGTAAGCTTCAGGTCGGCGGAGAAGTCCTGGCATTTGTATGGTAGACCGTAAGCAACTTGGCAAAGTCAAGCTGTAAGCGCAGGCTGAGCCTAGTGCGAGGTCGTTCCCGAACCTTAGCGAAATCAAGCCAGCGGCGAAGATCGAGCTTAGTAGAGGGAACCCTTTTGAGGGGCCACAGCGCAAATTAATAAGAAACTGAAAACAGAAGGGAACCAACAGAGTCCCTTCCGAGAATTTAAGTTATAGGAGGAATTGTGGTATGTCACGTATTGGAAGACTGCCAGTTGTTGTTCCAGCAGGCGTTACTGTTGAGATCAAAGAGAACAACGACGTTATCGTAAAAGGACCAAAAGGAACACTTGAGAAGTCCCTTCCGGCAGAGATGGAAATCAAACTGGAAGATGGCCAGGTAATCGTTACCAGACCAAGTGATCTCAAGAAAATGAAAGCGTTACACGGCTTAACTAGAACTTTGGTTTCCAACATGGTTGTTGGTGTAAGCGAAGGCTATCAGAAGATTCTGGAAGTTAACGGTGTAGGATATAAAGTTGCTAAACAGGGCAAGAAATTAGTATTATCATTAGGTTACTCTCATCCGGTGGAGATGGAAGATCCGGAAGGATTGGAATCCATAGTAGAAGGAAACAAAGTTACTGTAAAAGGTATCGACAAAGAAAAAGTTGGCCAATATGCTGCTGAAATCAGAGACAAGAGAAGACCGGAGCCTTACAAAGGTAAAGGTATTAAGTATGCTGATGAAGTTATCAGACGTAAAGTTGGTAAGACTGGTAAGAAATAAATAAGGAGAGTGTGGAAATGATTAATAAAGTATCAAGAGCGCAAGTTCGCCAGAAAAAGCATAGAAGAATGCGTAATCATATCGCAGGCACAGCTGCTAAACCACGTCTTTGCGTGTTTAGAAGCAACAATCATATGTATGCTCAGGTTATTGACGATACAGTTGGAAATACTTTAGTTTCGGCTTCTACTCTTCAGAAAGACGTAAAAGCAGAATTAGAGAAAACCAACGACGTAGCAGCTGCAGCATTACTAGGAACTGTAATCGGAAAGAAAGCAGTTGAGGCAGGTATTAAGGAAGTTGTCTTTGATAGAGGCGGTTTCATATATCAGGGTAAAGTTCAGGCATTGGCAGACGCAGCTCGTGAAGCTGGTCTGAAATTCTAGGAAAGGGAGGAAAAGAACACATGAGACATACAATCATTGATGCCAGCCAGTTAGAGCTGGAAGAGAAAGTAGTTTCCATCAAGCGTGTTACCAAGGTTGTTAAAGGTGGTCGTAACTTCCGTTTCACTGCTTTGGTAGTTGTAGGAGACCGTAACGGACATGTAGGTGCAGGACTTGGGAAGGCAACAGAAATTCCGGAAGCTATCCGCAAAGGAAAAGAAGATGCCATGAAGAAGCTGATTAAAGTGGCTACTGATGAGTCTAAGAGTATCACACATGACTTTATCGGCAAATTCGGCAGTGCAGAAGTACTGTTGAAGAGAGCTCCTGACGGTACTGGTGTTATCGCTGGTGGTCCGGCCCGTGCCGTGATCGAGTTGGCTGGAATCAAAAATATCCGTACTAAGTCTTTAGGCTCAAACAACAAGCAGAACGTAGTTGTAGCTACTATCAACGGATTAAGTCAGTTAAAGACTCCGGAAGAAGTTGCTAAACTCCGCGGAAAATCTGTTGATGAGATTCTGGCTTAAGGGAGGATTGAAAAATGGCAGATAAATTAAAAGTTACATTAGTAAAGTCTACAATCGGTGCTATACCGAAACACAGAAAGACAGTTGAAGCATTGGGCTTAAGAAAACTTAACAAAACAGTTGAGCTTCCTGATAACGTAGCCGTTCGCGGTATGGTTAAACAGGTTTGCCACTTGGTTAAGGTAGAAGAAGCGTAATCTCGGATATAATAAAATTATGAAGTGACTTTAAGTCTTCCGGGTAAGACCTTGGAGAGACTTTTAGTCACCATTATACAAGGAGGTACCAGAATGGACTTATCAAATTTACAGCCAGCTGAAGGTTCCAGACAGAGTAATATGTTCCGTCGCGGACGTGGTCATGCTTCAGGAAATGGTAAAACAGCTGGTAAGGGTCATAAGGGACAGAAAGCTCGTTCCGGAGCACCTAGACCAGGTTTCGAAGGTGGTCAGATGCCATTATACAGACGTATTCCTAAGAGAGGTTTCACTAACAGAAACACCAAGGAAATCGTTGGTATCAATGTAAGCGCATTAGAGAAGTTTGAGGATGGAACAGAAGTAACCGTAGCAGCTTTGGTTGAGAGCGGAATTGTGACCAACCCAAAAGACGGTGTTAAGATATTAGGAAACGGTGATATTACCAAAAAACTGACAGTGAAAGTGAACGCCATCAGTGAAAGCGCAAAAGCTAAAATTGAGGCGGCAGGTGGAACAGCCGAGGTGATCTAATGTTTAAGACCCTAAGAGATGCATTTAAAATCCAAGAGGTTCGACGAAAGATTTTATATGTTCTTATGATGCTGGCAGTGATCCGACTCGGATCACAGCTGCCAGTACCTGGTGTTAATACTGCATTCTTTGCGAATTTTTTCAAAAACAATACCAACGATGCCTTCAATTTCCTGAATGCATTCACTGGAGGCGGATTTGATAACTTTTCAATTTTTGCACTTAGTATTACACCCTACATTACTTCCTCTATTATCATCCAGCTTCTGACCATTGCAATTCCTAAACTGGAAGAGATGCAAAGAGACGGTGAGGATGGTAGAAAGAAGTTAACAGCAATTACACGTTATGTCACAGTAGGTCTGGCATTATTTGAATCTTTGGCTATGGCTATCGGATTCGGCAACAAAGGACTGATTACTGAGATGACAGTTGTAAATGTTATCATAGTCGTAGCTGCATTAACGGCAGGTTCTGCATTCTTGATGTGGGCCGGCGAGCAGATCAACGATAAGGGCGTTGG
The DNA here is from genome assembly GCA_018714325.1 of Candidatus Pelethocola excrementipullorum. Classification (GTDB taxonomy): domain Bacteria; phylum Bacillota; class Clostridia; order Lachnospirales; family Lachnospiraceae; genus Novisyntrophococcus; species Novisyntrophococcus excrementipullorum. Next base: position 7,067 of record DVNN01000262.1, on the reverse strand, counting down.
AAATGGTATTTCCATGGTCCTGTTGATTAATATTCTGTCAAGAATCCCAACCGACATCGTTACCTTATTCCAGAAATTTATTAAGGGTCAGACGATTGCGTGGGGCACGTTCCGTGCATTGATTATCTTTTTAATCATTCTTGCAGTTATTGTTTTCGTATTGATTCTGAATGGAGCGGAACGCAGAATTCCCGTTCAGTACTCTAAGAAAATGCAGGGTAGAAAGATGGTTGGTGGCCAGTCTTCCAACATTCCTCTGAAGGTGAACACTTCAGGCGTTATACCGATAATCTTTACATCATCCATTATGTCTTTTCCGGGAATCATAGCTTCTTTTACAGGAAAGGCTAATGTGGGCGGATGGGGAGGCAAGGTGCTTAACGTGCTGAACTCCGCTAACTGGTTTAACAGAAAAGATATGTTTAATACAGTTGGATTGATTCTCTATATCGTATTGGTGATTTTCTTTGCCTACTTCTATACATCCATTACCTTCAATCCATTGGAAGTTGCGGATAACATGAAGAAGCAGGGAGGATTTATCCCGGGCATTCGTCCAGGTAAAGCCACGGTGGATTATTTGAATTCTATACTGAATTATGTTATCTTTATAGGTGCTGCGGGTCTTACGGTTGTAGCTGTCATTCCATTCTTCTTCAACGGTATGTTCAGTGCAAACGTATCTTTTGGTGGTACATCCCTTATCATTATTGTATCCGTTATTCTGGAAACACTGAAACAGATTGAGTCCATGATGTTGGTGCGTAATTATAAAGGATTCTTGAACGATTAAGAACGTTGACATAAGGCTGTGGCGTGGTTTTCCGTCACAGCCTTTATGAGTATTTATGAGTAAATTTCCCAATATAAGATATAAAAAGTATTGCTTATATGCCTATCTAGTGCTTATAATAGCATCATAGGGTTCTGATCTTGCAGACAAAGTGATTCAAGTCGCAGGATAAAACATAGGGTGAAGGAGAGGAAGCTTATGAAAATCGTTATGTTAGGTGCACCAGGGGCTGGAAAAGGTACGCAGGCTAAAAGAATTGCGGAACAGTATCAGATTCCACACATCTCCACTGGTGATATTTTCAGAGCAAATATCAAGAATGGAACAGAATTGGGTAAAAAGGCAAAAGAATATATGGATCAGGGCTTGTTAGTTCCCGATGAACTGACTTGTGATCTGGTAGTTGACCGGATATCACAGCCAGATGCAGTAAATGGTTATGTATTAGACGGTTTTCCAAGAACCATTCCCCAGGCAGAAGCACTTACTAACGCGTTGGAATTACGTGGTAAGAAGATTGATTATGCCATCAACGTGGAGGTGCCGGATGAAAGTATCGTAAATCGTATGTCCGGCCGTCGCGCATGCCTGGCTTGTGGAGCTACGTATCATGTTGTATATAATGCACCTAAGGCGGAAGGCATCTGTGATGCATGTGGCAAAGAGCTGACATTGCGGGACGATGATAAACCTGAAACTGTTAAGAAACGTCTGGATGTTTACCATGCTCAGACCAAGCCATTGATAGAGTATTATCAGGCCGCAGGTGCATTGGTTGAAGTTGATGGAACCCAGGACATCCAAAAGGTGTTTGAAGACATCACGAAAATTTTAGGAGCATAAAATATGTCTGTATCAATTAAAACTGCCAGAGAGATTGACCTTATGCGTCATGCCGGAGAATTGTTGGAGAAGGTTCACGATGAACTTGCGAAGGCGATAAAACCTGGCATTTCCACTTGGGATATTGACCATCTGGGGGAAGAAATCATCCGCAGCTATAGCTGTATACCAAATTTCTTGCATTACAATGGATTTCCGGCATCTATCTGCGTTTCTGTCAATGACGAGGTAGTGCATGGAATTCCCAATAAACGTCATATTCTGAAGGAAGGCGATATCGTAAGTCTGGACGCCGGACTTATCTATCAGGGCTACCATTCAGACGCTGCCCGCACCCATGCAGTGGGAGAAATCAGCAAAGAAGCCGAACAATTAATAAAAGTTACGAAAGAAAGCTTTTTCGAAGGCATTAAATTCGCGAAAGCTGGAAATCATTTACATGAGATATCTGCGGCGATTGGAAATTACGCGGAAAGTTTTGGATACGGCGTTGTACGGGAACTGGTGGGACATGGAATAGGTACACATCTCCATGAAGATCCGCAAATTCCCAATTTTGCATGCAAGAGCAGAGGAATTCGTCTGCAGCCGGGAATGACACTGGCCATAGAACCAATGATCAATATTGGACGACCGGAAGTTGTCTGGCTGGATGATGACTGGACGGTGGTAACGGAAGATGGAACACTTTCCGCGCACTATGAGAATACGGTTCTGATTACTGAAGGTGAGCCGGAAATTCTGACACTTTCGATTTAAGGGGTGGTAGGATGAAAGAGCTCACAGCAGGCATGTTCGCCAGAAGTCTGGCGGGCCATGATAAAGGAAAACTGTATATTGTAACTGCGGTAGATGGAGAATTTGTATATCTGGCAGATGGAAAGATACGTCCGACCGCGAATCCGAAGAAGAAGAAGAGAAGACATATCCAGCCAGAATTTACAATACCCGAAATCATCAGTGAGAGCTTGGCCTCAGGTCAGGTAATCCAGGATGAAGAGATCAGAAAAGCGATTAAGACCAAGGAGGTTTAAAGAATGTCGAAGGCAGATGTAATTGAAGTAGAAGGTACGGTGCTGGAGAAGCTGCCGAATGCCATGTTCAGGGTTGAACTTGAAAACAAGCATGTTGTGCTGGCTCACATCAGTGGAAAGTTACGTATGAACTTTATCCGTATCCTTCCAGGAGACAAAGTAACGATAGAGCTTTCTCCATACGACCTTGATAAGGGACGTATTATCTGGAGAGATAAATAAACAGTCTGAGTGACTGTTTAGGAGTTGCGCCCGGGAATTTTAATATAAATTCCCGGGTTTTAATGCGTTTTTAGAGCGAAAATATTACTTTAAAGTAGAGGGATACTCTATAACATTAACTTTAAAAATTGAAAATAAAAACACATTTTAAGATATTTTACCAATACAGAAAAAAACTTCCTTAATCATAAAATAACGTTGACGTGGATTCTCTAAAAAGCTATAATAGAACCTGTCAGCGGAAATCAAGTAGGGGGTAGAAGCGTTGGTTTCACGGGCATTTTTTCATACGATATTTAAGAGGCTAGGTTATATGTGAAAATGTAGGAAATCCAAGGTGATTGGATTTTTTTTTGGATTCACATGTCCTCCCAGTAAAGACAAATGTATGAAATGTTGATAGAATGAGTAAAAAAGAAAAGGAGTACACCAATGACGAAGTATGTAGCTAAGAGAATTGTTCTAGCCCTGGTTACGATTTTTATCGTGTGTGGAATCACATTTTTTGCAATGAATGCAATCCCGGGCGGACCATTTGATGGTGAGAAGGCCGTATCACCAGAGGTGAAGGCGGCTATGGAGAAACGATTTAATCTGGATAAACCGCTCCCGGAGCAGTTTATAATCTATATGAAGAATCTCCTTCAGGGGGATTTCGGGGTATCCGCCAAAACAGGCCGGGATATTGGTAATACAATCTATACTTCCTTTAAGACTTCGGCGAAATTAGGAGGCATGGCAGTCGTGGTGGCCGTCATTATCGGAATCATACTAGGCAGCGTAGCGGCACTCACCAGAAATCGTCTGCCTGACCGGTTGATTATCTTTTTCTCTTCGCTGTTTACATCGCTGCCCAGTTTCGTGCTGGCAACTTTGCTGCTATTAGTATTCTCTGTGAGGCTAAAGTGGATACCGGTATGGAGCGCTGAGAGTCATAGTTACATTCTTCCGGTTATCTCGCTGGCGGCATATCCGATGGCATACGTTACCCGTCTGACCAAGACCAGTATGCTGGATGCCATGGGTCAGGATTATGTGCGTACAGCCCGAGCCAAGGGTGTGGCACAATTTTTAGTACTTTTTAAACATACTCTTAGAAATGCACTAATTCCAGTTGTTACTTATGTGGGTCCCATGACGGCTTCCATCCTCACCGGAAGCCTGGTAGTTGAGAAGATTTTTACAATCGGCGGCCTGGGCGCTAAATTCGTGGACAGTATCACAAACCGTGACTATCCACTGATTATGGGTGTGACGATCTTTCTTGCAGTGATGATGGTCACTATAAACTTGATTACGGACATTGTCTATAAGATGATCGATCCAAGAATTAAACTGGATTAGGAGGAGACTAATGATGGATAGTACAAATAATAAGATAGACCAGATGCCTGAAAAATCTCCTTTGAGTATGCAGATTGACTTGAAGGGGTTCGAGAAGGCCACGGATGAAGAAAAACATCAACAGGAGGTCATGAGTGAATCTTCTACCTTTTTCAAAGACGGAATGAAAAAGTTGTTGAAGAACCCTCTGGCCGTGGGAAGTATTATCGTGTTAGTTGCAATTATACTGATGATAATAATTGCTCCCCATGTTGTACCCTATAAATATTCACAGATTATTACGGTAGAAGGAAAACGTGACAAGACAGTTACCAATATGGCTCCCTTTCAGTATTCAGACTTAGAAAAGAAGTATATTGAAGATGGCGGGGAAATTTTCCCTCATATTATGGGAACCGATGAGATGGGCCGTGACTACTTTATTCGTGTGGTATATGGAACCAGAATTTCATTAACAGTAGGTATCTTTGCCAGTGTGCTGGTTTTGATTATCGGTGTCTTGTATGGAAGTATCTCCGGTTACTTCGGAGGTAAGGTCGACTTGGTTATGATGCGTATCGTGGATGTTATTTATTCACTTCCCGACCTACTGATGATTATCTTGTTGTCAGTGGTGCTGAGTGAGGTGTTGAGTATAGAAAGCATCCCATTCCTGCAAAGCTTGGGAACTAATATGATATCGTTGTTTATAGTATTTGGTTTACTGTATTGGGTTGGTATGGCACGTCTTGTTCGTGGGCAGATTCTGACCATCAAACAGAACGAATACGTGCTGGCGGCCAAGGTAAGTGGTGCGAAACCAAGTCGTATCATCAAAAAACATATTCTTCCTAACTGTATCAGCGTTATCATTATTTCAGGAGCGCTGCAGATACCTACCGCCATCTTTACGGAGAGCTTTTTGAGCTTTATTGGCCTGGGTGTAAAAGCACCGATGCCCTCCTTGGGATCCCTGGCTAACCTGGCTCGTGCCGGTATCACAACATATTCCTATAAGCTGATTTTTCCAGCCATCATGATTGGGCTGATCACATTGGCATTTAACTTACTGGGCGATGGTCTTCGCGATGCATTTGACCCGAAATTAAGGAGGTAAGAAAGATGAGTGAAAATTTATTATCCGTAAGAAATCTCTACACCTCCTTTACAACCGAAAATGGAGATGTTATGGCCGTAAACGGCGTATCCTTCAACCTGGACAGAGGTAAGATTCTGGGGATTGTTGGTGAGTCTGGTTCCGGTAAGAGTGTAACCGCTTACTCGATCATGCGGATTCTGGAGAAAAATGGTTCCATCAAGAGCGGTGAAGTATTATATAAGGGTGATGATATTACCAAGTTCACGGAGAAGCAGATGAGGGAGTTCCGGGGACAGTGTTGTTCCATTATCTTCCAGGACCCCATGACCAGCCTGAATCCGGTGTTTACCATCGGTAATCAGCTGAAGGAGGCAATTGAGCTTCATACACCCCGAAAAGGGAAAGAGGCGGTAGAACGGGCCGTGGAGATGCTGACCCTGGTTGGCGTGAACGAGCCTGAGAAGAGAATTAAGCAATACCCATATGAACTGTCTGGCGGTATGCGTCAGCGTGTGATGATCGCCATGGCCCTTGCCTGTGAGCCGGATATTCTGATTGCAGACGAACCGACTACGGCACTGGATGTGACCATTCAGGCTCAGATACTGGAGTTGATGCAGAGTCTTCAGAAGAAACTGGGGATGGCTATTATCATGGTAACTCACGACTTGGGTGTCATAGCCGATATGTGTGACGAGATTATCGTTATGTATGGCGGCCGTGTATGCGAACGCGGCACGGCAGAGGATATCTTCTATCGTCCAGGACACGAATATACCAAGGGATTACTTCGCTCGATACCTAGTGTGGATCGGATTGGAGAGAAACTGGTTCCGGTTCCCGGTACACCGATTAACCTGCTTAATATGCCAAAGGGCTGTGCATTCTGCCCCAGATGTGAGCAGGCCATGAAAATCTGTCTGGATGAGCAGCCACCGGAGATGCAGATGGTGGATGGCCACTATGCTTCCTGCTGGCTGAATGTCAAAGCAGAGATGGAAGCACAGGAAGGAGCCGATAAAGATGAATAAAGATTATGTACCTAATAAAGATAATCTGGTTGAAGTTAACCAGTTAAAACAATATTTCCCCATAAAAGTGGGAATGGGAAAGCAGATACCACTGAAGGCCGTGGATGGAGTTTCCTTCGCGATTAAGCCAGGGGAGACCCTTGGCCTGGTTGGAGAGTCCGGATGCGGTAAAACAACCGTAGGACGTTCTCTGTTGAGGTTATACACGCCTACGGGGGGAGATGTTTTCTTTGATGGAAAGAGAGTGGATGGGAAAAGCATTGGTTCCATGCGTAAAGACATGCAGATGGTATTCCAGGACCCATACTCTTCTCTGAACCCACGTATGACCGTGGAAGACATTATCGGAGAGCCCCTGGATGTTCATAAATTATATGATTCCAAGGGTGACCGAAGAGATAAGATTCTTGAGCTGATGGAGCTGGTTGGGCTCAATGCCGAGCATGCGACCCGATATGCCCACGAATTTTCCGGAGGTCAGCGTCAACGTATTGGTATCGCAAGAGCCTTGGCCACAAACCCGCGATTTATCGTCTGTGATGAGGCAGTCAGTGCCTTGGATGTTTCCATACAGGCGCAGGTAATCAATATGTTTGAAGAATTACAGGAAAAGTTAGGCGTTGCCTATCTGTTTATCGCCCATGACCTCCTGGTGGTACATCATATCTCGGACCGTATAGCGGTAATGTATCTGGGAAGGGTTGTGGAGATTGCGGATGCGG
>DVNN01000261.1 GCA_018714325.1 Candidatus Pelethocola excrementipullorum | reverse complement strand
ATTTGGGCGAGTTGGAACTGGCAGCGACAAATGTCATACGCAGCATATCCACCTTGTTTTTCGTCATAGTCAATTCACTGGCAGCAACTACAGGCTCATTGGTGAGCAATCTTTTGGGAGCAGGACAAAAGAATCATATTTTCCCGTTATGTAACCGGGTTATCCGTTTGGGATATGCCGTGGGATTCCCACTTATTATCTTTTCTATAATCTGTTTCAATTCACTTTTCAATATTTATTCGGATAATGAGAGTCTGGTACAAATAGCACAGCTACCATTTACAGTAGCTTTGTTGAATTATGCTTTTGCCTTACCTGGTTATGTATATATGAATGCTGTCACAGGGACAGGTGCCACACGTACAACCTTCATTTTTCAAGCTGTAACCATTATAGCCTACCAGATTTATTTATGGACGATAAGCAATTTCAGCACATCCCTGTCTGTATATTGGACTGCAGAATATTTATATGTGATATTGCTTGGAGTGCTTTCCATTATCTATCTTAAATGCAAAAACTATTGATCATTTAAAGCCCATGATGAAAAATATATCCTCGCCCATAACTGTTTGCTTCATGCGGTTGTGAGGAATTTTTCGGTATTGCCGAGACGAACATTTCATTTGTTTTTTAATTTATTACTGTCCGCTAAAAGTTCATACATCATTATAATGATAGGGCCGTCCTCCGATTTTGGAAGTCAGCCCTATTTTGGTTATCTTTGAGTCACCACACTAAAAGTTTAACCATGAGCAAAAGTACACATTTCTTCGGACAGCCGATATATGGGCAGCTAATAAAATTGTTAGATAAGTCCAAAATTCTTCAATTCAGCCGTAATCATGGTGGTGAAAGGTATGTAAAGAGCTTTGATGGCTTTACCCATCTGCTTACGATGCTCTATGCCGTGATAATGCGCTTCGATTCATTGCGTGAGATAGAGACCTCAATGACCGCTGAGGTACGTAAATTGCATCACATAGGTATTGAGACAGTTCCCAGGCGCAGCACCTTGTCCGATGCCAATTCCAGACGTTCTGAAAAGTTCTTTGAGGATGTTTACCATGACCTTTACGAGGAAAATAAGTCAAAACTTACCTCGGACAGCCGGCGCAATGGGACAGAGGAATGGGTAAAACGGCTGAGAATCATAGATTCAACGACAATATCCTTGTTTTCCAACCTCATATTCAAAGGTGTGGGAAGGCATCCAAAGACTGGCAAGAAGAAAGGTGGTATAAAGGTTCATGCCGTCATACAAGCCAACGAGGGCGTTCCCTGTGATGTACAGTTTACATCTGCTGCTACAAACGACTCTTTTATGCTTGTCCCCTCCAAATTTTCCGACAAGGAGATCGCTGCAATGGATAGAGCCTATATCAACTATGAAAAATTCGAGGAATTGACGGAGCGTAACGTGGTTTATGTTACAAAAATGAAGAAGAACCTCAACTATGAGATTTTGTTCGACTTTATGGAGATGACCACGGAGGGCAAGATGGAATACAGAGAGCAAGTTGTAGTATTCCGTAAAGGAGAAACAAGGCACATCGCAAGAATCGTAACCTATGTGGACATTAAAAGGGGGAAACAGCCCAAATTGGTCTCACTGCTTACCAATGATTTTGACATGCGCCCGGAAACAATCGTGGCCATTTATCGTCGTCGTTGGCAGATCGAATCACTTTTCAAGCAAATCAAGCAGAATTTCCCGTTGAGATATTTTTATGGAGAGAGTGCTAATGCCATCAAAATACAGATATGGGTGACGCTCATAGCCAATCTGTTGTTATCGCTGCTGCAAAGCTCTCTTGAGAGGAGATGGAGCTTTTCAGGGTTGGCTACGATGGTAAGGATAGTCCTGATGTATTACCTCAATATAAACACATTCTTTAACAAACCTGATGAAGACCTTAAAATGATGCTTATGGAGGCAGCAGAACCACCACCTAAGGAGGTAATAAGCTCATAAGAGGGGCTTGTCTGATATGAAAATAACTCCCAACTTATCTATTTCAGCAAGTTGGGAGGGAATTCACGTCTTTAGCGGACAGTAATAAATTGGAATATAAATGATTTACAACAATGGATGGTTACATATCAGGAAGATATATGGATGTCATTATACCAGTGGTGTGATGATAATTATTTTCAAATAACAAAATGTAATCCACGAACAGGTAAAGGTAGGTATGTTCAGTTCCCCGTAAATCAAGCTCTGAAAGTATTTACAGATGAAGATTTTTTATATATCTCAAAGATATTCATAGAAAATAATCTGTATCCAGGAGAAGATATAACACAAACAGAGTTCTGGAAGATAATAAAAAGGAAATCAATCTCAAAATATCTCGAAACTCGCCATGCAAAAGAAGTAATTAATAATTCTGTTTCTGAAGAAGACTACTTGTCACAAATATATAATTTCTATTTACGCTGGGATGGAAAGTATAAATTACGTGACAAAGTTGTCCAAACCGACCCATTACTAAACAGTATATGTTTATAT
>DVNN01000260.1 GCA_018714325.1 Candidatus Pelethocola excrementipullorum | reverse complement strand
ATAAAATGATACCAGGGTCAAAAGGTCATGCTTTTCATGCTTGCATGAAAAGCATGAGTTTGGGACCCGCAAAACATGAGAAAGTAGCCCGAATAGGGCGGATTTCGAATGTTTAGGGTGCTGAGTGCCAGTGGCACTCGTTTAGCACCGACCGAAGCGGAGCGAAGATGTGGGAGCACTTTTGTGCGGAACAATCCGTAGTATCATGGGGTCAAAATACCTTTTGACCCCAACATCATAAAATAAGGGAACACAATGGGATACATAGGGGAGTAAATGATTCGGGGGAAAGCAAAGACAAAATCAAAAGATAGCGGGGGAGGGAACAAGTGTTGAGGGGAAATAGGAGAAAGATCATTGCTATGGTTCTGATCATGACGATGTTGAGCGGGTGCAAAGCTGCTAATCAAACCAATGAAGTCAGTCATAATGTTGAAGAGGATGTGATTTTAAGTGCATTTATACAACAATCGATATCCTCGGATTCTGGGATTTGGTATGGGTGGGCAGCCCAGAAATTATATGAAGATACCAATATCAAAGTAGATTTCTATGCAACCGGAACCCAGGTAGAGCAGAGGCTGAAACAGTATATAGCGGCGGGGACACTGCCTGATATCATAGGATTTAAGGATTTGGATCAGGCACAGATGGCCATGGATGCAGGGCTTTTACTTCCTCTGGATGATTATAAAGAACAGCTTCCGGCAATCTTTGAAACAAAGCAATATCAAAAGGCCATAGCCTATACCCAGGAATATGCCAGTGATGATACCGGAAAGCTGTATATCATGCCCACCTCCATAGGGCCGGTCTCCAGTAATGCATATAATTGGATGCCGCTGTTGCAATGGGATGCATATAAAAAAGTGGGATCACCGGGGATAGAGACCTTGGAAGACTACCTGGACGTGGTGGAGAAGATGGTGAAGGCAAAGCCCCTCACAGATCAGGGGGAGGAGGTCTATGGATTTTCCCTGTTCTCAGACTGGGACAAGTATTCCGCGTTGGAGATAGCCGCCTTATCCTTTTTCTATGGAATTGATACCGAGTATGTCTCCCCACTTATGGAGACCGATGTGGTAAAGAATGAGACAAACTCCATACTAAGGGATAACAGCATCTATAAACGAGCCTTAAAGTTTTATTTTTCCGCCAATCAAAGAGGACTTCTGGATCCCGACTCCAGAACCCAGAGCTACAGCAATCTGGAAAAGAAGTATAGTGAAGGCCGAATCATGTTTTCCTGGTTCTCCTGGTTGACCGGAACCTATAACGACATCTCATCAGGGCATGTGAACAATGAACAACAGCCAGATGGCTATATGAACATCCCTGCAGATGATATGAAGATCTATGAAGCTCCAGACCAGACCATAGGGAGAAATTGGTATTTTGCAATCAGCAAAAACTGCAAATACATCGATAAAGCCTTAGAATTTGTGAATTGGATCTACGATCCAGAGGTGGAGCAGTATCTCTATAACGGGCCTGAGGGTTGCGTCTGGGAACGTGGATCAGATGGGGAACCTAGGGTAACCCAGGAAGGATGGGAGATCGTCGATCATAAGACCGAAGATATCATGCCTCTTAGTGAAGGAGGTTCCCTTCAGGATGGAATCTATCCTTTTAATGCCCTGGGCTTCCAGGCTTCTACAGTAATGAAAGACGGATATACCATCAGCTACCGATATTGGCCTTCCAGCAGGGGACCTCGCGACACCATAGCGCAAAAAGAGGTCAATGAGATGTTGGGAACGGGTACCATAGCAGAATATCTCTACGAGAATGATATGGTCGCCAAGTCCTCGATGGCCGTGAATATGATACCTACGGCTTCCGACGAGATGAAGAGCAAGATTGGAGCAATCGGAGAGGTGGTCAGGGATATCTCCTGGAAGATGGTATATGCGGAGGATGAGAATCAGTTTGAAGACTTATGGGATGAGATGGTGACTAAGGCTCAGTCTCTTGGGATGGATCAGGTGGAGGCCTATTATAGGGAAGCCTGGGAGGCGGCTCTGGAAAAGGCATCGGCCTATGAATAAGGGAGGATATTATGTTAGTAATTAAGAAGGTTACGATTAATTATCAAGAAAATCCGGTTGGTGTTACGGATGTACCCCAGTTTGGATGGGTACTGGAAAGTGACAAGAAGAATGTATTACAGCGTACATACCAGTTACAGATTGCCATGGATGAGCAGTTTGAGGAAATGATCTACGACAGTAAGGAAGTAAAGTCCAGGGAATCAGCCCATGTGATTCCATCCAATCTGGCCCTGCACTCGGCTCGGAAATATTATGCCAGGGTGAAGGTACAGGCAGAGAATAGAGATGAGACATCGTGGAGTGAAACGGCATATTTTATTACCGCCTTACTGGACAATGACCTGTGGAAGGCAAAATTTATCTCCGCGGAAACCAAGGAAGATGGTGATAACTCCAAAGGAACTTATGTCAGAGGAGAATTCGAGGTAAAAGGAAGTGTCAAAGAGGCCTATGCTTTTACAACGGCTCTTGGAGTCTATGAATTCTATCTGAATGGACACAGGGTTGGAACCGATGAATTGGCGCCGGGCTGGACCTCCTATCATAAGCACCTGTTATACCAGATGTATGAGGTGACAGATTTACTGGAAAAGGGGAAAAATGCAGCAGGGGCAATGGTGGGAGCAGGCTGGTACAAAGGCCTGATGGGATTTGAGCACTTCCGCAACAATTATGGAAAGCAGACTGCATTCCTCGGGCAGATTTTGGTCAGATATGCCGATGGAAGCGAGGAAATCATCGGCACAGATGAAGCCTGGAAGGGCTATGACGCACCAATTACCTTCGCAGAGATATACGACGGTGAAATCTACGATGCCAATCGGGAACTTCCAGGATGGGATCGTGCCGGATACGACGATTCCTTCTGGAGAACCATAGAGGTTCTGCCCTATGATATGGAAGTACTGTCAGCACAGAGCGGAAGCAAGGTGACGGAGATAGAACCCATAGCAGTAAAGGAAATATTCAAGACACCTCAGGGAGATATCGTGTTGGACTTCGGACAGAATATGGCTGGCTGGGTGCATGTGAACTGCCAGGGGAAGGCCGGAGCACGGATCGAACTTAATTGCTTTGAGGTTCTGGATGGGGACGGCAACGCCTATTTCGATAACCTGCGCAGGGCGAAACAGACCATGACCTATATCTGTAAAGACGACCGGCCGGTGGATTACCATCCCAGCTTCACCTTTATGGGATTCCGCTATGCAAGGGTCGCTTCATTTCCGGGAGAACCAAAGGCCGAGAATTTTATGGCTTATGCCGTCCATTCAAATATGGAGAGAACGGGATTCTTTGAGTGCTCCAATCCGGATGTCAACCAGCTTCAGAGCAATATTCTCTGGGGGATGAAAAGTAATTTTGTAGATGTGCCCACGGATTGTCCTCAGAGGGACGAGCGTGTGGGTTGGACGGGAGACGCCCAGATATTCTGCCAGACGGCCACCTATCTGATGAATACCTATACCTTCTTTGAAAAATGGCTGAAGGATGTGGCTTATGACCAGACACCGGAAGGCGGGATTCCTCATGTGGTGCCGGATATCTGTACCGGAAAATCCGAAGGCAACTGGCTGTTGTCCCAGGGAACCCATTCGGCAGCGGCCTGGGCCGATGTTGCGGTCATCGCCCCCTGGGTTTTGTATCAGACCTTTGGAGATCTGGAAATATTGAAGAAGCAGTATAAGAGCATGAAGGGCTGGATTGATTTTATGGTGGACAACTCCGAAGATTATATCTGGAACTATATGCTGCAGTTCGGGGACTGGGTGGCCCTGGATGCAGAGGAAGGTAGTTACTTTGGCGCTACCCCCAACGATTTGACCTGCACCGCATATTTCGCTTATTCCACCGGACTCTTTACCAAGATGGCGAAAGCCCTTGGAAAAAAGGAGGACGAGTCCCATTATCAGGAGCTATATCAAAAAATTGTGGACAAGTTTCAGAGAACATTCTTCCGGGAAGACGGCACCATGACGGCTCAGACTCAGACCGCACATATTGTGGCCCTGTATTTTAATCTGGTTCCGGAGGTATATCGTCAGACCACGGTGGACGGTCTGCTAAAGCTGTTGGAAAAAGAAAATGGTCATCTGGTAACAGGCTTTGTGGGAACCCCCTATTTTTGCCATGCTCTAAGCCAGAACGGATGTGTGAAGGAAGCCTATGATCTCTTACTGAAAGATGATTTCCCTTCCTGGTTGTACCAGGTGAAGATGGGAGCCACAACCATCTGGGAGCACTGGGATGGACTGAAGCCAGACGGCACCATGTGGAATCCGGGCATGAACTCCTTCAATCATTATGCATACGGAGCCATCGGAGAATGGCTGTACCGGGTGGCAGGAGGACTGGAAGTGGATGAGGGTGAGCCGGGATATAGACATTCCATCATCTATCCGAGAATCGGAGGAGATCTGGACTATGTGAAGGCCGAATACCATTCGGTATACGGCACGGTAGCCTCCTTCTGGGAGTACGATGGAAACCAGATTACGCTGAAAGTCACGATTCCGGTCAATGCCACGGCGGAAATCAGGTTGGACGAGGCGAAACAGGTAATGGATGATGGGGGGCTGGACTTTGGAGAGAAGGAAGGAATCCTGTGTGCTCAGGCCGGATCCGGCAGCTATGTAATCAAGTTTAAAAAATAAATATCAAATAAAAGTAATGAATAACCAGAGGCGGCCACGAATATTGTGGCTGCCTCTTTTGGAACGAAAGTCTCCATTATAAGTTTCCAAAAAAAATATTTTTCATATTGACAAATCAGGATATAACCTCTATATTAAAAATATAAAACGTTAATGTAAAACGTTTTAGTAATCTAACTTCTTATGTGAGAAAGCGTGGTAAATAACTTACGAAAAAAACAGGTAATGAAAAGGAGAGGTTATATGATGACATCAAGAGAACGATTGCTATGTGTTTTAAACGGCGGAACTCCGGATATGGTTCCGGTCAGCCCATTTATTCAGGAAGAATATCTTTCTTATTATTTTAATAAGAAAGAAACAGACCGTCTTTACGATGCGGTAGCCTTAAGAAGAGAGCTGGACTTTGATCTGGTAACCAGACAGTATGTGAATGAGACACCCTACTTTCTCCAGAGAAATTTTACAAACTGGGAGGTGGAGCGTAATCTGGAGGTTATCGATGGGAATTACATACGTACCATGATCGTGAAGACGCCGGAGAAGACGTTGAAGCAGGTGGAGGGGGCACCTTATAATGAAAAAATTCTGAATGGAATCCATTTTAGCACCATGGAATATCTGATTAAGGACTCCGATGACTTCCAGGTATTTAAAAAATATTGCCCCAAAAGGGAAAAGCAGGATGTGGAGCATATCCTGAAGTCCGGGCAGGCGGCGAAAAAAGAAATTGGTGATCTTGGAATCTCCTGTCCCTGGGCGATAGGCGGTGTTTATAATCTGGCATCCACCTATATCAATGTCCAGGATATGATGGTAGATGCCCTGATGGAAGAGGAGTACTATGAGGATTACATGAGCTTTTTCGCAGAGCTTGTGGCCACGGACCATGAGATCTTCGTGCAGAGTGATTTTGACTGTGTGGGAATTCAGGGAAATATTGCAAACGGTGGCATGATGGGATCTGATTATTTTGAGGAGCATGTTCTTCCCTATGAAAGAAAGGCCATAGATGTGCTGAGGGCTGGAAACAAGCCCAGTGTCTATCATAACTGTGGAAAGGCCAAGAGTCTCTATCCCGTCTATAAAAAACTGGGAATCACAGTTTGGGAGACTATCTCCGAGTCACCTCAGGGGGATAATGTACTGGCAGAGGCCAAAGAATACTTTGGGGATGAGCTGATCCTCTTTGGAAACTTTGATCAGGTTCGTTTTTTAAAGGAAGCGACTCCAGAAGAGGTGGAGAAAAGAGCATATGAGATGATGGAAACCGGGAAGGCAGGAGGGCATTACATCTTTGCCTGCTCAGATTATCTGGAAATCGGAACACCACTGGAGAATGTCAAAGCCCTGTTAAGAGGGGCTAGAGCAGCCTCAAAATACGAAAGGATTTGACAAAAGTCGACTTCCTGTATAAAGTATTGTTAGAACCAATATAAGTGCATACTAAGATGGACACATATTGTCAATAAAACTACAAACAATTTATTATAGAAGATACAGGAGGTGCCCTTTTTTGTCAAAGAAAAAGGTAACATTAAAAGAAATTGCACAGAGGACTGGGGTGTCTTTGGGAACCGTCCACCGGGCGATATATGGAAAAAGCGGAATCAGTGAAGAGACGCGTAAAAGAATATTAGAGGAAGTGGAGCGGTCCAATTATCAGGTGGACGAAGCTGCGTCCGTGCTCAAACGTAGTGCCAAGAGGGTGGTAGTCGTATTGCCCAAGGCCCAGAAGGAAGACCGCTTTTATTTCCGTGGTCTTTGGAGAGGAATCCGCCAGGCAGCACAGGGAATGGAACAATATAAAATCTACTTTCAGTTTATAGAGTCCGATTATCCCTTATCCCAGATGTATAAAGAGTTGGAGCGGGTCTATGACGAGCAGCTGGAAGAAATCAATGGCCTGATTACGATTGCGGACAGTGAAAAGACCAATGTGTGGATTGGGCGATTTGCCAAAAGAGGGGTATCGACCGTTCTTTTATCCAGCTATTATGAGGAAGAGAATCAGTTGGTCAGCTGTATAAAAGTGGATCATAAAAGATGTGGTGCCCTGGCCGCCGAATTCATGAACTATGGACTGAAGAAACCAGAGGGCAAGATTATGATGCTCTGTGGGGATAACCAGCTTTACAGTAACCGTATCTATGCCTTGAATTTTGAAAAAGAGATGGAAAATTATGGTTATGATATTCTGAAGGTGGAAGGATTCGGCCGGGACGAGATCGAAGAGGTTTGTTCCTCTTACCTGGAAACAGAAAAGATACAGGGAATTTTCATGAGTAATGCCAGAAATACCTACAGTATCTGTAAGATGTTGGAAGAAAAGAAGATGGGTAAAGATATCCTGGTTGTGGGGACCGATGTATATGAGGAGTTGGCACCTTATTTTGAACAGGGAATTGTCAATGCAGTCATCTGCCAGTATCATTGGGACCAGGGCTCTCACGCCGTTCAAAAGATGCACGAATATCTCAGCCGGGGGGTACGGGAACAGCAGGATAAGACCTTGCCTCCTGTGCTGTTGATGAAAAGCAATTTTGAGTGTTTTTTATAGAATACTTATCAATCTACACGAACAAAAGGAAAAGTGTTTCTGTGATGTATGTTTGCATTGCGGAAACACTTTTTGTTTGCCTTAAACACTATTTGTTTGTACAATTGTACTAAAAAAGGCATGGGAATATTAACTATATTAGAGAATGTGAAAAATGAAATTGACAAATAGATAGTAATAGACGATAATATGTACAGATAGAGAAAACGTTTACGTAAACGTTTTGAATAACGTTTACGGCAAATGTTACCGATGGGTTCTATAGAGAATCAAGAGAGGATACAATCATGGCTCATAAGGTAACGATTAAGGATATTGCGGAAAAGACGGGCACTTCGGTGACGTCGGTACATAGAGCTTTGTATGGAAGCAAGGGAATCAGTGATTCCCTGAGGAAAAAGATTCTGCGGGAAGTAGAACATAGTAATTACAGGATGGATG
>DVNN01000259.1 GCA_018714325.1 Candidatus Pelethocola excrementipullorum | reverse complement strand
GACGCAGCTATTACCTAAGTGAAAAGGCAGATATGTGCATGATCAATCGGGATGATGCCAGATTTGTTTACTTACGGGATGATGAAGATGGTACATGCTGGAATATCGGGAAGGGACCGCTTAACACGGAGGTGGAAGATTACTCCTGTACGCACAGTATCGGCCATTCACTGATTTATTCTAGGAAAAATGGAATCGAGGGTTCGTGGAGGATCTTTGTGCCAGAGAAAGGTTTCCATGAGGTGTGGACGTTGAAACTTCGTAATACGGAAGAGCATGAGAAAAGGTTAAGCATGTTCTCCGCGGTCAGCTTCTATCTAGAAGGTTTTTCTTATCCCAGATATTATGAGATGTACCGCTGTATGAAAACGGCATTTCACAGGGATCTGAATGGAATTTACTGCGATTCTGTACATCCCTTTGTTCCACATAAGTTGTATCACGGTTTTCTAGCGTCCTCTGAGCCAGTTTATGCCTGGGATGGAGACTTGACAAAGTTCTGTGGTTCTACAAGTACATTGACACTGCCAGATGCATCAGCCTGTGCCCTGTTCCAACGGCCCAATGTGGTCATGCAGGGAAGGGACTGTACCAACTCCGAAGGGGCTCTCTTTATTCTGGGAGGTGTCTTGCAGCATAAGATTACGCTAATGCCAGGAGAGGAGAAAGAGATTCAGGTTGTATTTGGGATTAGTGATACATGTGAGCAGGCGTGCAAGACGGTGCGGAGGTATATGGATGCAGAATCTACAGAACGGGAGTTTTCAAGGACAGTGGCGTATAATTATGAGAGGATCAGTTCATTATCTGTGAAGACGCCGGATCAGAAGATTAACCATATCATGAACAACTGGGTGAAAAAGCAGGTGGATTTCTGCATCGTAGGGAAGAAAGGTGTCCGGGATAATTTGCAGATCTCGGTGGCTTTGCTAAATTACCGGCAGGAGAAAGCAAAAGAAGAAATATTGGAATGTCTGCGGCATCAGTTCAAAGACGGGCATGGGGTACTTACATGGTATCCTTACGATGATACACGTTACTCTGACCAGCCTTTCTGGATTGTCTGGGCGGTGTGCGAGCTGATCAAAGAGACGGGAGACCTGTCAATTCTTGATACAGAGATTTCATGGCAGGACGGAGGTAAAGCATCCGTTCTAGAACATGTGAAGTCCGCAGTCAGCCGGCTGATCCTTGATAAGGGGGAGCACGGACTGGTAAAAATCTATTTTGCTGACTGGAATGATGCCTTGAATATTACGGATGATCCAGAAGCAGAGTCCGTTATGTTATCTCATCAATTTTGTCTAGCGCTGAGGGAATTAAAGAGGATGATGGAGTATGCAGGTGATACACAGTATGCTAAATTCCTTGCTCAGGAATATGAACGGCTGAAAGAAGCTATCAATCAGTATGCATGGGATGGAAAATGGTATGCGAGAGCTTTGAGCAGCAAAGGAAATGTAGGGGTACAGGACAGCCCAGGAAGCAAGATTTATCTAAACGCTCAGACATGGGCTGTATTGGCAGGAGTTGTGGATGAAGATAGACTGACACAGGTGTTAGAAGCTGTGGATAGTATGGAGCAGGACTTTGGATTTCCATTAAATTTACCATCATACTCTGAGTATGATGACCATGTAGGCAGGATGTCAGGTATGCTACCAGGACTTTTCGAGAATGGTGGAGTGTACTGCCATGCTACAGGTTTTAAAATTTTGATGGACTGTTGTATGGGCAGGGGAGAAAAAGCACTGAAGACGCTGAAAAAAATCATTCCAGACAGTGAAGAAAACCCTTCGTCACAGTCTGGGGCAGAACCTTATGTATTCACCAACTGCTATTCCATGAACCCAGGATATTATGGGAAGTCCTATCAGTCGTGGACAACAGGAACCTCTGCATGGTGCATGATAGGACTGTATGAAGGTATTTTAGGCGTAAAACGAGATTATGATGGACTTAGGATTAGCCCTTGTTTTCCAGAAGAATGGGAAGGGGCAGAGGTGACAAGGCATTTTAGAAATGCGGAGTATCATATTGTCATCCATAATCCGAACCATATTAAGAACGGAAAGGTCGAGATTTATGCTGATGGTATAATCTGTGATTCAGACCTGATACCAGACTATCAGGATGGCCAGAAGCATGAAATTTTCATTTTCATAAAATAGGGATGAAATTTATAATTCCGAAAATTATTTTACAATATTTTTTCATATAAAAATAGTATAGTAAACCTATCATTAATGACACAGGAGGAGAGGAAAGATGGCAAAGGACAAGAACGCACCTCGTTATGATAAACAAGGGGCAAGGCTCGTGATGCGCAAGAGAGATTACATGGCGGATTTCAGTGGACAGATGGCATTGGGATTGATGGCGAATATGGTGGGTCAATTGAATTATTTTTACACTGATAAAGTGGGTATTGCTGTAGGAAGTGTAGGAATTATTCTTGCGATATCCAAGGTGATTGATGCATTTACAGATGTAATTGCGGGAAATATAGTTGATCATTCTAAAGGTGGAGATCATAAATATATCAGCTGGATGGGAAAATTGATGGTTCCATCTGCTCTGATCATGATATTAATGTTTACTGTTCCAATTCAAGCAGGACAAAGTTCGGGAATTATTTACGCATTAATAACGAATCTACTTTTATCAGCAGTATTGTATACGTTTGTTGCAACACCATTCAGTGCAATTATGGTGGTGCGTACCCACAGTCTTAGCGAAAGAGGAACCATGGGGCTGGTTCGTGCCTTTGGAAATTATGCAGCGGGTATGTTAGTATCCATTTTGACGATTCCAGTAACAAACATGCTTGGAGGAACACAGCAGGCATGGATTAAATATGGTGTAATACTGGGGCTGGGGATATTACTTTTGTTTTTAATATGCTGGAATAATGCCCGTAAAGCAAAATTTGCTTGTGATTATGAAGAGAACGAAAATGAAAACGTAGAAGAAGAGGAAAATCCCATTCCATTTAATGAAGCAATAACAATGCTTTTAAAGAATAAATATTGGGTGCTAGTTCTCTTGTTTAACCTTATTACTAGCATAACAGGAGGTGTAACTGCATCCGGAGGAACATATTATTGTAAATGGATATTTGGAAATGACAATTTGGTAGGTATGATTGGAGCTGTCGGAATGGTAGCAACTGTAATAGGATTTCTTTTATCTAAGCCTATTATTGCAGGATTAGGAATTAAAAAAACAATATCTATTGGTTTGATGAGTGCGGCTGTTTTATCAGGAGTGCGGTGTTTTATTCCAGACAATTTTATGGTTTATGTTGTGACAAGTCTATTGGGAAGTTTTATTCAGATTCCGATGATGAGCCTTTACGGTGTACTAACAGCGATGACAATTGATTTTAATGAATGGAAATATGGCAAGAAGCTAGTTGCAATGTCAGGTGGTGCAATAGGATTTGGAAGTAAAGTGGGTGCAGGTCTAGGTGCCGTAATTCAATCCATATTTCTTGCCATTGGGTCATATGATGCTACATTGACGGTTGCGTCAGACTCCATGAAATATGCGATTTATGGATTCTCAAACTATTTTCCTATGATTATTAATCTTGTGATGTTTTTTATTTTCCTGAAATTTGATCTAGAAGAAAAATTACCGAAAATGCGTGAGGAAATTGCTGCACGAAAAGCAGAAAAGGTTAGTGGGAATTAAAAGGAACTTTATTAAGAAGTAGGAAAAGTTGAAAGAAGTGATATGGTTATAAGAGCTGGCGCTTCTGTCAGGATGAAAGTGGAGGCGTCGGCTTGAATTATGATTAGAAAACTGGAAGGCCAGAAATGTCGAAGTCAAAAAGGAGAATGGTGTAATGAAAATTTATGATTTCAGGATAGAATACAAGGAACAGCCAAAAGGGTTGGCTGTGAAGATTCCCCGTTTTTCGTGGAAGATTGCATCTGATGTAAATAATGTAGTGCAGACATCATGGCATCTCACTGTTTGGAGTAAAGGAAAGCTCTTTTGGGACAGTAAAGAGATTGAGAGTGATCAGTCCGTACTGGTTCCATATAATGGACAGGAGCTTGTTGGGGAGCAGGAGTACCAGGCATCTCTCGTAATCAAAGACAATTATGGAAATAGTGCAAAGGCGGAAACATCTTTTACAACAGGTATTTTTGATACTGAGAATTTTCAGGCTAAGATGATCACACATGATTTTTCAACTGGAGAGACGGCGTGCCCCATATTCTCCAGAACATTTTTCCTGAACAA
>DVNN01000258.1 GCA_018714325.1 Candidatus Pelethocola excrementipullorum | reverse complement strand
AAATATGTTTGTTAATAATGGAAAAATATGTTTATGATTAAATATAATGAAAAAATGACGAAAATATATTGACTTATATACAAAATAATGATAATGTTTACTTAAAGAAACATAAAATATGTTTCTAATGTAGCAATTATGAATAAATCATATTCGTTTGAAAAGGAGGATTTTCATGAGAAGGAAATTGAAAGCAATCGTATCAATTATATTGGCAGCGGCAATGCTTTTTGGAATGGCGGGTTGTCAGAACACAGATCAGGCTGATAACAATGCTTCCAGTGGGGGAACGGATTCTGATGATTCAGCTGCAAGTGATGGAAAGACCATAGAGTTCTGGAATTTCTTTACGGGACCCGACGGTGAGAACATGAATCAGATGATTCAAGATTTTAACAGTACAAATCCTGCATACAAGATTAATAATGTGACTATGGCCGGCGGTGATATGTATCAGAAGATTCCCACAGTTGTAAACTCAGGAAAAGGGGTTCCTGATCTGTGTATCGTAGACGTGGCAAGGATTCCCATGTTTGAAGCACAGGGACTTTTAGAACCCATGGATTATGTCCTGGAAAATAAACCGGAAATAAAGAAAGAAAACTATCGGGATGCTGTCTGGAATACTGGGACAATTGATGGAACCCAATATTCAATCCCGCTGGATATGGGTGTAACTGGACTTTTATATAATAAAAACCTTGTAGAAAAATATGCGCCCAATGTTTTGGATGATAATGTGGTAACCATCGATGAAATCATGGAAATCATACCCGAAGCTAAGAAGGATGGAATTGTAACGATTCCGGTTTCTTTCTTTACCTATGAGATGGCACTTTCTCTTGCGGCGCAGAAAGGGGGATATATGTTTGGAGAGGATGAACTGATTCCTACCACAAACACCACCCAATTCAAAGATGCGTATCAGACCCTGTTGGATATTCAGGAAGCGGGGGGAGGAAGCGAGGACGGTGATGATAATCTGCAATTATTCATCAATAATATGTCCATATTCTGTCATACAGGTGTATGGGATTACAACGCTCTGAAACAGGCGGAAGATTTGGAGTGGGGGATGACGAATACCATTGCATACTCAGCGGATAAAGTAGTGAACTATTCAAATTCCAACCAATTTGTATTGTTCAAGAGCAGTGAAAGAACCGATGAAAAGATGGAAGTTATTGCTGATTTCCTGGATTTTGTAAGAGAGAACACTATGGAATGGGCACGGAGCGGTCAGGTACCTGCATCCCGCAGTGCTGACGGTGAGAAAGAGTTCCAGGAGATGCCAGGATTCTTCTATGTATCTTCACCGGAAATAGAGGGTACCATAGCCTTCAAAAGTTATAAATATGGAGGGATTGTAGATGATGCTTTCTTTGAAACACATATGGAAGCCATTTGGGGAAGAATGAGTGTGGATGATATGCTGGCTCAGGTTCAGAAGCAGGCGGAGGATAATATAGCACAGCAGCAGTAATATGGGAAATGGGGGTTCACAATGAGCATACAAGAGCAAAGTGTAGACAGGAAAACAGGCATCAAAAAGGGTAAGTATATACATCTGGCTTTTATAGCACCTCATTTACTTATCTTCATCATTTTTATATGTGTTCCGATAATATTTGGCATTTATATATCTTTTACAAAGTGGGATTTAATTGGACAGCCCATCTGGGTGGGGCTGGATAATTACAAAGAAATTTTGTTAAATACAGAATCCACATTTAACCGGCAGTTTTTTGACGGAATCAAAAACACTTTGTTGTTTGTAGTTTTCAATGTTCCCTTATGCATTGCAGTGCCATTAGCTTTTGCCTTGGTACTGCACATGCGCCCCTATGGATCGAAGCTGTTTCAATCTGTGTTATACTTGCCCACGTTATTTTCCGTAAGTTCCGTAGGCCTGATATGGATGCAGCTTCTCAACCGGCGTTTTGGCTTGGCATCCCTGATGGGGGCTAAGGTTCAGTGGGCCACAAATATGCCCCATGCCTGGGTAGCCCTTATGGTTATGACGGTCTGGTGGACGATGGGCAGCAACATGGTCATTTATCAGGCGGCTCTTGGAGGGGTATCCAAGGAATTATATGAGGCGGCCGATATCGATGGAGCCAATTGGATTGATAAGTTTTTAAAAATCACGTTGCCATCCATTCGTTTTCAACTGCTTTATACCCTGGTTATTACCATAGCAGGAAGTTTTAATGTATATGGACAACCGACGATTATGACCCGTGTGGATCCGGCGGCCAGTCCGGCCATAAAGGTTCTGGTCTATTACATTAGAGGCATTGCCTTTGGTTCAGGTCAGTCAGCAGCCGGGATCGCCTCGGCCATGGCCGTGGTCCTGGGGATATTTATTACCGTTGTATCTGTATTTCAGTTCAAATTAATCCGAAGTGAAGATGAATAAGAGAGGAGGAAGAGTAATGAAGTCAAAACTTTCGCCTCGTCGTATCGTCATAGGCGTTCTTATGATTGCTGTTTGCATGATTTGGGTGCTGCCCGTATTCTATGGAATTGTTTCAAGTTTTAAAAGCGAAGTGGAGATTAAAGATCTGAACTTTCATTTTATACCGGAAACATGGACCCTTGATAACTACAAATATGTATTGACCAGTACTGGCAATACCCCGATATTGAAATGGTTCTTAAATTCCATGCTCATCTCGGTCATAACTTCATTTGGGGTAGTGCTGTTGATTTCATTTGCATGTTATGGGTATACCAGACTGCAATGGAAGGGAAGGGACAAGCTGTTTTACACGATTCTTGCCATTTCCTTTTTTCCTCAGATTGTAAATATCATACCTTTATACAAGATCGTGGATACCTTTGGTTGGGTGAACAGGATGGCGGCGGTTATCGTCCCGGCACTGGCAGGTGTATCAAATATGTTCTTGATGCGGCAGTTTATGCTGGGAATACCAAAAACCTTTGATGAGGCCGCCAGAATAGACGGGGCAAGTGAGTTTACGATCTATTCCAGGGTGATTATGCCGATGTTAAAGCCCGTGATCACGGTAATTATATTGTTTAGTTTTACCGGCCAGTGGAACGATCTGCTATGGCCGTCCATCGTGTATAGCGATGTGCAGAAGATGCCTTTAACACCGGGGCTGCAGTTACTGATGGGAGCCTATGGAAACTTTTACCTTGCATCAATTCTTACGGCGGCTATTGTCTCTATTGTGCCCACATTTTTGCTTTATATCTTTGCACAGAAGTATTTTCTGCAATCCTTATCTTTATCATCAGGTGTAAAAGGGTAAACATAATGCTTTGAGTTAGGAGAAATCTATGAAAAGTTATAAAAAGGATAAAACGAAGGAAATATCTTTCCCTTTGGGCGGAATAGGAGCCGGATGTATCGGGCTTTCGGGTAATGGAAGCTTAAGGGACTGGGAAATTTACAATCATCCCAATAAAAATACCTCCAATGGATTTTCTCATATCATGGTCCGCGCCGAGAGCGAGGAAAAGGTTTTGGATGCCCGTGTGTTACAGGGTGGATGGTTGAACGGGGCAATAGGCGGGGAGACCAATGATATTTACCGGGGAAATGGTGGATTTGGCCATGGCATGGGACCCTACCGCGGAACGATGGCGGGGGTGCCTCATTTTAGAGATTGGGAGTTCAAAGGAGAATATCCTTTTGCGGAGGTTGAATTTCAGGATTCCTCATTTCCGGGGAAAATATCTTTAAAGGCCTTTAGTCCGTTCATCCCTTTAAATGATAGGGATTCCTCTCTTCCTGGTGCTTTCTTTGAAGTGGTCTTTACGAATCCCACGGAAGAGGTACTGGACTATACCGCATTTTTCACGTTGAATAATCCATTGCCAGATGGAACGGGAAGGAATTATTTTCAAAAGGAAGATGGTATTTCCCGAATCGTTTTAGAGTGTGACAGGGTGGAGCAAGAGTCTTTGAGGTGGGGAAATCTCTGTATTGCCACAAACTGTGAGGAAGTGAGCTTCCAGGAATATTGGTATCGGGCCCAATGGTTTGATAGCTTGGAAAGCTTTTGGCGGGATGTGAATACAGGGGGAAAACTAAAGAACCGTTCCTATCCAGGGTCTGCGGGAAATGAATCGAAGCCTTATAAGCTGGATGGAGAAGAACATGGAACTCTGGCAGCCCATTGCAGGCTAAATCCTGGAGAAACAAAGGGGATACGTTTTGTTTTAGCCTGGTTTTTTCCAAACTGTGGGAATACCTGGAACCCGGAAAAGGGAAAAAATCAGCCTGAAATATGGAAAAATTATTATACAAAATTAGTGAGTAGTGCGGAAGAGTGTGCTTTATATTGTTTGGATCATTGGGAACGATTATATAAAGATACCAGATGTTTCAAAGAGGCTTTGTACAGGACCACCCTGCCGGAATATTGTATTGAGGCGGTATCCGCCAACATGTCAATCTTGAAGACGGCAACCTGTCTCAGGCTGGAGAATGGTGAATTCTATGGGTTCGAAGGAAGTGGACTTACGGAAGGGATTTGTGAGGGGAGTTGTTCTCATGTGTGGAATTACGCCTATGCCTTGCCCTATCTGTTTCCTAAATTAGAACGTAGTATGAGAGATTTGGATTTCCGGTATAATCAGCGGGAGGATGGGGCGATGTCCTTCCGGCTGATGCTTCCTCTTGGCAGGGAACGGTATGATTTCAGGCCTTGTGTGGATGGACAGATGGGAGGCGTAATTAAAGCCTGGAGAGATTATCTGCTTTGTGGAGATAAGGAATGGCTTCAAAAGAACTGGATCGCCATTAAAAAAAGCATTGAGTTCGCCTGGAGTGAGACCAATGAAGATTGTTGGGATGGGGATAAGGATGGGGTCATGGAAGGACGCCAGCATCATACCATGGATATGGAATTGTTCGGGCCAAGCAGTTGGCTGAATGGGTTTTATCTGGCAGCACTGTCGGCCGGAGCGAAGATTGCAGATGTTTTGGGATATGAGGAAGAAAAGAGTTGTTATCTTCAATTGTATGAGAAGGGCAGGGCGTGGTGTGACCAGAATCTCTTTAATGGAGAGTACTTTGTTCAAATGGTGGACTTAAAGGACAAAGAGGTGCTCAAGAAATACGATGAAATTCTTTCCATTGACGGATTTACCGCAGAGGATGCTTACTGGAATGAAGAAGTACAGGAAATAAAATATCAAATAGCCAATGGCTGTGCAACAGATCAGGTGTTGGCTCAGTGGCATGCCAATTTATGTGGATTAGGAGATATCTTTGAGAAAGACAAGGTGAAAAGTGCTCTGAAGTCCATATATCGTTATAATCGGGTGGAATGTGCACGAAATACCTTCAATGCCGGACGTGTCTACGCATTGGATGATGATAGCTATCTGCGCATCTGTGCATGGCCTTCCGACAAAAAGAAACCAGCCATCCCCCTGACGTACTCAGATGAAGTATTCTGCGGATTGGAATATCAGGCAGCCGCTCATATGGTCCAGGAAGGTATGCTCGAGGAAGGGTTCTCTGTAGTGAAATCAATTCGTGACCGATTTGATGGGGAAAGGAGAAATCCTTGGAATGAGTTTGAGTGTGGAAATAATTATGCCAGAAGCATGGCCAGTTTTTCTTTGATTCCAGCAATCAGCGGTTATACCTGTGATGTGAGCAGAGGTTTTATAGGCTTTGATCCAAAGACTATAGATGGTTTCTGTGAAGCATTTTTTAGTCTGGAAACTGGATGGGGAGTTTATTCTCATGATAAAAATGAAATAACATTATCCCTATTATATGGAAGTGTCTCCCTAAGGGAGTTTGGTCTTCCGAAGGAAAGTTCATATCCAGTAGAAGTATGTATTGATAAAAGGAAAATTAATTTCCGGATGAAAGACGATAATATCTGTTTTGATGATGAAATCATAATAAAAAATAATGAGGCTTTGAAGATTTGTTTTGCCTGACAGAATAAGGAGAAGGTTGATGAAATGCTATAAAAAGGATTATCCAAGACCCCAGTTTGTGCGGGACCAATGGGTGAATTTGAATGGCCGGTGGGAATTTGGATTTGATGATGATAATGTTGGAGAAAAGGAGAGATGGTTTCATGAATTTCCGGAAATGAAGAAAATCAATGTACCATTTGCATATGAGACAAAAGTGAGCGGAATAGAAGATGAAACAGCCCATCATTATGTTTGGTATCATACAAAGTTTGAAATCCCGGAGCCTTCTCAAAAACAAAAGTTAATGCTTCATTTTGAAGGGAGTGACTTCGTCACCAAGGTTTGGGTTAATGGGGAATATGCAGGAGAACATAAAGGCGGATACAGTAGATTCAGTTTTGAGATTTCCAACCTATTGAAGAAGGGGACGAATACCCTAACTGTTAAAGTGGAGGACTCTCTTGATCCCCGGCAGCCAAGGGGAAAACAGCGCTGGATGCCTGAGAATTTCGGATGTTGGTATATTCAGACCACAGGGATCTGGAAGACAGTTTGGATGGAGTACGTCCCGGAAATAAGTTTATCCCATGTTAAGATGACGCCGGATTTGGAAAGTGGTACATTGGACGTTGAATACGATTTGTCAATTCCGGACTACATTGTGAGTTCTGAGCTTGAAGTGGAAGCGGTTGTTTTTTTCGATGGGGATACTGTTGCCAGAAATCGCGTCATGGTCGACAGAGATATTATCAGAACCATCATCGATCTTAGAAGTGTTCACAATAAGAAGGCGCAATGGGGGGTGTTCATGTGGTCACCATCTGATCCTCAGCTTTATGATATTGAATTTAGGGTGTATTATAAGGGGGTACAGCAGGATCTGGTGGCTTCTTATTTTGGAATGAGGGAAATAAGGATTGATGGCCCTAATGTACTTCTGAATGGGGAACCGCTATATCAGAGGCTGATACTGGATCAGGGGTATTGGAAGGATTCTCAACTGACCCCTCCGGATGAAGAAGCGTTGATTAAAGATATCGATAAGATTATGGAATTGGGCTATAATGGCCTTAGAAAGCATCAAAAAACAGAGGACGAAAGATTCTTGTATTGGTGTGATGTGAAGGGAATGCTGGTCTGGAGTGAGGCGCCTTCCAGTTATGTTTATACAGACTATTCTGTGGAGTTATTTATCAAAGAGTGGATTGATATTGTGAAACAAAACTACAATCATCCATCCATTATCACCTGGACACCGATTAATGAATCCTGGGGAATGCCTAAGATAGAAACAAACCGTACCCAGCAGCATTTTTCTGAAGCAATTTATCATATAACGAAAAGTCTGGACAGCGGAAGACCTGTAATTGTAAATGATGGATGGGAGCACACGGTTTCGGATATTATAACGCTCCATGACTATGATCAATCAGGAGAGGATATGCTGGAAAAGTATATCAACTACCATGATGAAATCATGGATACAAGAAAGTATCACTGTCATAATAAGTCTGCCTTTGCAAACGGATTTGAATATAAAGGGCAGCCGGTAATCATCAGCGAATATGGAGGAACGGCATTTGTCAATGATGAAGATGGATGGGGATATGGAGATAAGGTGAGTTCTGAAAAAGAGTTTCTGGAGCGTTTCGAAGCTTTGACGATGGCTATTAAAAAAATACCTTATGTGTGTGGATATTGTTATACTCAGGTAACCGATGTGCAGCAGGAAGTGAATGGACTGATGGATATCCATAGGAATTTTAAGGCTGATGCCAGAGCAATTAAGGAAATCAATGAGAGGGTGAGGTTTTAAGGGACAAAACCTCACCGTTTAAGGACAAAGGATTGCTTTCCTGTCTTTACGAATTATAATTGAATATAGAAAATGTGGATGCCTGCAGTTTTCACTGCAGGCGTCATTCATTTGGAATTATAAAGGCGGGAGGAAGTTTATGAGCGGCAAAAGAAAAAAGAAAAAAATACGGGGAAGAATTATATTCGGCATCGAACTTGCAATCATTATCTTACTGTCCGGTGGTCTTTTTGTATTTGCTAAATTAAATGAAAAGCTGAACAAGATACAGGAAGTTCCGGTGGATCTGAATCATGTGGACGTGAATGAAGGTTTAAGCCATGATGGACTAAATAACGGATACCGGACCATCGCAGTGGTGGGTGTGGATTCCAGGGACGAGTCCGAAGAAAGTGGTAACAGTGATACTATGATGCTGGTAGTTTTGAATGATAATGATAAAACAATTAAGATCGTGTCATTGTATCGGGATACTTATCTAAATATTGGAAATGATACTTATACAAAAAGTAATGCTGCCTATAATCGTGGCGGTGCGGAGCGTTTCATGAGCATGCTTAACCAGAACATGGATCTGAATATCACAGATTTTGTTACGGTGGATTTTTCGGCCATCATCGATGTGATTGATCATCTTGGCGGAATAGAGATGAATCTGACTGTCGATGAAGTTGTGATGATGAATGACTATTGTGAGGGTACATCGGAGATCACAGGAAAGGAATATGAGAAAATAGAGCCTGAAGTGGAAGGAACCTATGAGCTATCCGGTATTCAGGCCACATCTTATATGCGCATCCGTTATGGGGAGGGACTGGAGTTCCGCCGT
This sequence comes from Candidatus Pelethocola excrementipullorum, assembly GCA_018714325.1. GTDB lineage: Bacteria > Bacillota > Clostridia > Lachnospirales > Lachnospiraceae > Novisyntrophococcus > Novisyntrophococcus excrementipullorum. Next base: position 191 of record DVNN01000258.1, on the reverse strand, counting down.
ACGCTGCGGCAACGTGCAGTGCTCTATAAGATGCTGGAGAAGTTGAAAGGGGCTGATCTGCCTACCTTATACGAGATGTTGGACGATGTTTTGGAGGATGTATACACCAATATTGGAAAGCAGGATATCGTTAAGCTGGGACTTTCGGTACGGGGATATCAAATAGATGGCACCGAAGGTTTTCCATTTGA
>DVNN01000257.1 GCA_018714325.1 Candidatus Pelethocola excrementipullorum | reverse complement strand
GGCCAGTGTAGAGAAGATATTGAGTGAGATCGTATCGGAACACAAGGGGATCGAATTCTTTGGAGGAATCGGCAGTGTGGTGGAAAGGCTCAATGAATTACAGAAATCCTATCTGGAATCCAACAAAGCATTTGCCTCCAGATTTTTTACCAACAGCAATCAATTCGTAAGATATGATGAACTGGATATGGTGATCAATGATTTCAATGAAAGTCTGGATATTCATTCCGTAGATGTATCAAAGGTCAGTCAAAAATCGGTTTCCAGCTTCTTGAAAAGTGGATCCAAGGAAGAGATTGACACCTTTGTGGAAGAATATCTGAAAAGTGTGGGGGAACAGAATTACCGCTCTATGTTATTCCGGCAATATGTGATTATCAATTGTTATCTTGCAGCCAAAAGTTTTCTGGAAGGGCTGGGGATGGAGGATGTGTTACTGTCCAAGGAAGTGACGGATGTGGATCATATCATCAAGGACAACAGATCCATAGAGCGGGTCAGCTATTATCTAAGGCAGCTCTTTTATGAGGCCATGGACTTAAGGGACAAGCAGGCCGAACGGAAGTATGCGAAGCTTCTGGGGGTGGCTGTTGAGTACATACGAGAGAATTATGCAAATGAAGAAATCTCGCTGAATACAGTGGCCACACAGGTGAATATGAGCCCAAGCTATTTCAGCAGCATTTTCAGTCAGGAGATGGGACAGACTTTCATAGAATATCTTACGGATATCAGGATGGAAAAGGCCAGGGAATTGTTGATGTGTTCCAATAAGAAATCCATGGAAATCGCCTATGAAGTCGGTTATAAGGATGCCCATTATTTCGGTTATTTGTTTAAGAAGACCATGGGATGCACGCCGAAAGAGTTTCGTGCAAGAACGAAGGAGGAGTGATGGATGAAAAGATATTCACTGGGCCGGCGGCTGAACATGATGTCGGTGGTTCTGATTGTTCCTTTAACCATTCTGGTAGTATACCTGATCATCTCTTTGCTGCGTTTTTGTAATGCCTACGAACAGACGGTGAGCAATATCGATGATACCAATGCATACAGCAGCTATTTTAAGGAAGATATTGATTATACCATGTATCGGGCAGTAATCGGTTCTAAGACTTATGACCAGATTTATGATATGCCAAAAGAGGACAGGCCCTATGGATGGGAGCAGCTGAAAGAGCCACATGAACTGATAGAAGAGGCCAGGAAGACTTTTCAAGGGGTTATGGAGAGTACGGAAGGTGAGCGCAACAAGGACTGTATCCGTTGGATTCTACACTGTCTGGATCAGCTGGAAATCTGTGTCAATGAAATCGAATACGGGATAGAGAACAACGGTCCCTATGATGCCAATATGGAAAAGCTACAGCTTGGAATCTATATTTTCACCGATGATATTCAAAATAAGATTCAAACCTATGTATATCAGGAGGCCCTTAATTTCAATGCGATTCAAAATGAGCTGAGAAATCAGGGACAGTTTGCGGTACAGCTCAGCATAGTGCTCTTGTTCACCATAGTCATCGTTGGTATTGTTGTGAGCAGGAGTATTACCAGAAGTGTGGCCAAACCAATTCAGAACTTATGTAAGGCCACGGAACGGGTGGCGAGAGGTGATTTTTCAAAATATGCCAAGGTAGAAGCCTCCCATGAAGTGGCGATTTTGGCGGACAGCTTTAATATTATGCAAAGTGAGATCGGCCATCTGATTGAAAATATCAAAGAGGAACAGAATCAGAGAAGGGTGACGGAGTTACAACTTCTTCAAGAGCAGATTAACCCGCACTTTTTATATAATACACTGGACACGATCATCTGGCTGGCCGAAGGAGGACAGGATGAGGAAGTGGTTTCCATGGTGACCTCTCTTTCCGACTTTTTCAGAAGTACCCTGAGTGGGGGAAGAGATTATATTACGATAGGGGAGGAGACACGTCATATAGAAAGTTATCTGGAGATTCAGAGAGTGCGCTATCAGGATATTCTGAATTATGAAATTCAGGTGGAAAGTAGGATCGCCTCCTGCCTGATTCTGAAGTTGACACTGCAGCCACTTGTGGAGAATGCCCTTTATCATGGAATTAAAAACAAAAGAGGAAAGGGTAAGATTCAGGTTCTGGGATATCAAGAAGGCGAGGAGGCCGTGTTCGAGGTAAAGGATGATGGAATTGGCATGACCACCGATGAGGTTGAGGAACTGAGAAAAGCAATGAAAGGGGAGCAGTCCACCTCCAGGCGGGGGTTCGGATTGGCCAATGTGGATGAACGGTTACGGCTTAATTATGGAGAGCGTTATGGACTACAGTTTGAGAGCAGCAGTGGTGAGGGAACTATCTTCAAAGTTCATATCCCCCTCCAGAGGGAGAATACCGGATAAATGCAAAAATTCCTTGACGGGAAGGCTTTCATGCGCTAAATTATTAATCAGAGTATAAGTTAGGATGTATTGCAGAAGGAGAGTATAAGCTCATGAAAAAGGTAGTGAAATTTGGAGGCAGCTCCCTGGCGAGCGCTGAACAGTTTAAGAAAGTGGGTAAAATCATACTTGATGACGCTGGCAGAAGATACGTGATACCGTCTGCGCCAGGCAAACGTTATGATGGGGATATCAAGGTTACGGATCTGCTATATGACTGTTATCATACCGCAGAAGCCGGTAATAACTTCGAGGATAAATTAAAGACAATTCAGGCCAGATACCAGGAGATTATAGAGGGACTGGGCATGAGTCTGTCTTTGGATGAGCAATTTAAGGAGATACGGAAGAATTTCTCCGAAAAGGCAGGCGTTGATTATGCCGCATCCCGTGGGGAATATTTGAATGGTATTATCATGGCGGGGTATTTAGGTTATGAGTTCGTCGATGCAGCGGAGGTGATCTTCTTCGACGAGGACGGTTCTTTTGATGATGACAAAACCGATGATTGTCTGTCCCAGCGTCTGGCTTCCGTGGAGCGGGCGGTAATTCCGGGATTTTATGGATCCGCTGCTGACGGCAGTGTGAAGACCTTCTCCCGCGGTGGTTCCGATATTACGGGTTCCATTGTGGCAAAGGCAGTACATGCGGATATCTATGAGAATTGGACGGATGTATCAGGATTTTTGGTGACAGACCCCCGTGTTGTAAAGGATCCGGAGGTTATCTCAACCATTACATATAAAGAACTCCGTGAGCTTTCTTACATGGGTGCGACCGTGCTTCATGAGGATTCTATCTTCCCTCTTCGTAAGGAAGGAATTCCCATCAATGTCCGTAACACCAATCAGCCGGAAGACAGCGGCACCCTGATTGTGGAAAGCACCTGCAGCAAACCGAAGTACACCATCACTGGAATCGCAGGTAAAAGAGGCTTTGCTTCTATTAATATTGAGAAGGATATGATGAATACTGAGATCGGATTTGGCAGAAAAGTCCTTCAGGTATTCGAGGACTGTGGCCTTTCCTTCGAGCATACTCCCTCCGGCATCGATACATTTACTGTATATGTTCATCAGGATGAGTTTCAGGAGAAGGAGCAGCAGGTCATCGCCGGGCTTCACCGGACCGTACAGCCGGATTCCATCGATTTGGAATCGGATCTGGCACTGATTGCGGTGGTAGGCCGTGGAATGCGTCGAACACGTGGTACAGCCGGAAGGATTTTCTCCGCTCTGGCACATGCTCACGTGAATGTTAAGATGATCGATCAGGGATCCTCCGAGTTGAATATTATCATCGGCGTGGAGAACAGAGATTTTGAAACAGCAATCCGGGCAATCTATGATATCTTTGTAGCGTCCCAGCTGTAAGATATATTGGGAAGAAGTATTAAAAAGCAGGTGACCTGGATTTGAGGTGACCCCAATAAATTAGATTTTTAGTCTAACTTATTGGGGTCAGTTCAATTGATCATCTGCTTTTTTGCTGAACAATCCGTAGTATCATGGGGGCAAAATACCTTTTGACCCCAACATCCTTAGTGACAGGATCTCTATTTGAATGTGGGAATAAAGGCATAGAAATCTTTTAAATATCCCATAATAAGATATTGACAGCCTTTTTTTTCCAACGTATAGTAATTGTTGCCGGAACTGTTTTCTTTTGGAGCAGTTCCGGCTTTGAAGCAGATAATCAGGTTGAAAGGAGCCTATATGTTAGAAATTATAAAAATGCAGGAGACAGACCGTGAAATAGTTATGAAGATGGTGGAGGATTTTTATCATAGTCCCGCCGTCATCCATCCGGTACCTACCAAAGTATTGCTTCGTACCTTCGAAGATGCAGTTTCCGGAACTCAAGGGTTAGATGGTTACAAACTTCAGGAGGATGGCAGAGTCATAGGATTTAGTTATATCACAGAATTCTATGCCTGTGAAATGGGTGGAAAGTGTATCATGCTGGAAGAAATCTATCTGAGTGAAGCCGCTCGTGGAAAGGGTTATGCGACTCAGTTTTTCAACTGGCTGTTTGAAAAATATGCTTATGCAAAACGATTCCGTCTGGAAGTGAGCAAGGACAATGCTGGTGTCAGCGGGCTCTATGAAAGACTGGGATTTACGTTCCTAGATTATGGACAGATGGTGAGGGATGTGCTATAATCCCATTAGATGTGGAAACTGCGGCCAAAGGGCCGCTACATCCCTAAAGAAGCATAAGGAACGAGGACATAACCTGATGAAAAGAGTATTGTTAAAGTTGAGCGGTGAGGCGCTTGCAGGAGTTAAAAAGACCGGATTTGATGAGGCAACGGTAACCGCAGTGGCAAAGCAGGTCAAGACACTTGTGGATGAAGGAATCAAAGTGGGAATTGTCATTGGCGGCGGTAATTTCTGGAGAGGAAGAAGCAGTGAGAACATTGACCGTACCAAGGCAGATCAGATTGGTATGCTGGCTACCGTCATGAATTGTATCTACGTATCCGAGATATTCCGTTCTCAAGGTATGATGACTTCTGTGCTTACCCCATTTCAATGCGGAGAATTCACAAAGGCTTTTTCCAAGGACAGGGTGAATAAGTACTTTGACCACAACATGGTCGTGTTTTTTGCAGGTGGAACTGGTCATCCTTATTTCTCAACCGATACGGCAACCGTATTGCGTGCCATTGAGATTGAAGCTGATACCATCCTGCTGGCAAAGGCTGTGGATGGAGTTTATGACAGTGATCCCAAGGATAATCCGGCAGCCAGAAAGTATGACGAGATTGCCATTCAGGAAGTGATTGACCAGAAGCTGGCAGTCGTGGATATGACGG
>DVNN01000256.1 GCA_018714325.1 Candidatus Pelethocola excrementipullorum | reverse complement strand
GATGAAGAATCCAGCCAGGGATTTTTCAAAAGGCATGATTGCCCTGGCAATTATGGTGGGCGTTTGTGCCATCTTGGGAACGATTTCTATGGGAATGATGTTCAGCTCTAATAACATCCCTGAAGACTTGATGACGAATGGCGCTTATTATGCATTCCAGAAGCTTGGAGCATATTATCATTTCGGTAACTTCTTCGTGATTATCTATGCAATCACGAACTTAATTGGCCAGTTTGCAGTTATGGTCCTCTCGATCGATGCTCCTCTTCGTATGCTACTTGATAACTCAGATGCCACCTATATTCCAAAAAAGATGTTTCAGCAGAACAAATATGGTGCTTATCCTAACGGACATAAATTAGTTTTCGTGATCGTATCTATCTTAATCATCATACCGATGTTCGGAATCGAGAGTGTGGACGCTTTGGTCAGATGGCTGATCAAATTAAATTCCGTATGTATGCCGCTTCGTTATCTCTGGGTATTTGTAGCATATATCGCAATAAAAAAGGCTCAGGAGAAATTCCCGGCAGAATATCGATTCGTAAAATCCAAAACCCTTGGAATCATATTTGGAGCCTGGTGTTTTATATTTACGGCAATTGCATGTATTGGTGGAATCTACTCTACCGATAGATTTCAGCTTGTGCTTAATATAGTAACTCCATTTGTGTTGGTCGGACTCGGTTTTGTTATGCCATCTATAGCTAAAAAGGAAAGGGTATAATACATGTTTGATTGTTCTTTCGAATTACTTGGCACTTGATAAAATAATCTTCTCCAGTAGTTCCATATGTGGATTCTCTGCATCTGCATTAAAAATCTCGATACCATGAATATCACTACTTCGATCTGTAAATGCGGGAAAAAGGAATCCACATTCTGGGGCTTCTGGTTCATAATCACCATGGATTGGACAGATGGCGCATATGATAAACTTGTATACCTCTTCTGATTCCCACTGATTTGTCTTATCACTGGATTTTATTGGGACATCATAACTGCCGTGAAAAAAATAGACGGCATACTGGTCCTTGGAACGGTATTTCTCTCCAATCACTTCATAAAACACATCCAGCAAAGCATCATTTTTCAGTTCACACTCCCGAAGTGCCATCATAAGCTGCCAAGTACTGCCCGCCCTCTCATCTTCTTTCGTAAAACGATATTCTTTTAAATTTACATTTGTCTCTGAAAAAGGAATTGCTTTTGCAATGGCTATATTTGTATTCTGATCTTTTGCTGAAAGCTTCAAAAAGTGAGTATTAAAAGTTCCATCCACAAACCCTTCTTCATCAATATATGCTCCGGAAATTCTGGTAAAGCAGTTCCTTTTTAATGTCATGCGCCTTGTCAGCTCCAGCATGTCTTCTCTATTAATCATATTACTTGTGCCCTTTCTAGTATCCTGCTCTCCAAATGGGGGGATCTGCTGCCAGATATGTAGGTATTGGATTCTGTATTTGTAATCTGAAATGCCCTTCTACACTGCCCGGCTAAGGATGACAACGACGAAAATGGCCATGATTACTAAAGCCACTATGATACCACCTATCAGACCAATATGAGACTTCTTGATCTCAGCTTTTATATCTGCAGCCTGGATAATATATTCCATCGGAACATAGCGCACTCCATTTTGCTGTTGCTCATCAGCACTTATCTGAAATCCCAGACTTTGATATTTTATCACCGCATTGGGAGCTGAGCGGACATTCATACGCATATTTCCCAGTTTCTGAGCACAGAATTGCTGCATAGTCTGAAACAATCCATTTTCAATTCCTTGATTCTGATGGGCCGGACGAACATCCAAAAAGGAAATATGACCGCTTGTAGAAACAGCGGAAACGCCCAATAACTCATCGTTTTCAAATGCTCCCCAAAAGAACATCTGTTTTTGATTGTAAAGCTTACTGATATGCTCAATTTCTATAAAACTCCGGAACTCTTCAACACCTTGTGGCGAATATAACGGTGCTGTACATTCGGCAAAAACTTCCCATAATAGCTGTATGGCTTTTGGCAATTCTTCTTGCTTCAACATACAAATCCTCATACTTTTTCCTCCTGGTCTTTACAGACTTGATGAGCCACTATCAAAACTACAATAGTAATTTTAGAAATGATTCTATTAATTTCATTATAACGTACTAAAGTCTATTCAGCAACAACTCCCATCATACAAGAAATTGCTTCCACTCGTAATCTCTGAAATATAATAAAAATCTGTTGCTTTACAAAAAACCAAAATCCCCTGTTGACATTACAGTAACTGTACGGTCTATACTAAGTAAAGTTTCTTAAAAACTGGATTTTTTTCATGCACTGACGAACAGATTAATTTTGGAGGAAATATTATGTTAAAACTTATCAAATTTATCAGCCCCTATAAGAAAGGTGCAATTGCGATGATGATATGCTCGTTCTTGCAGGTATTGGGAACTCTTTATATTCCAACCTTAACCGCTGATATTGTAAATAATGGAATTGTCACAGGGGATTTAGACAATGTTATGAAAACGGGAGGATGGATGCTTCTGGTTGCCATCGTCACTGCCTGCATTTCAATCGGTGGAACATACCTTTCCATAGCAATTTCAACAGCTGTTGGTAAGGATATACGAAACACGATGTTTAGAAAATCTCAATCATTTTCAAAAAATGATATGGATAAATTTGGCACCGCCTCTTTAATCACAAGAGCTACCAGCGATGTAGAACAGGTGCAGCGTTCCTTCTATACCATAATAGAAATGCTGCTTCCCCTTCCGGTCATGGC
>DVNN01000255.1 GCA_018714325.1 Candidatus Pelethocola excrementipullorum | reverse complement strand
GTAACGCCTTTCGCACTGAGGCCTGCCAGCACTAACGCGGCTCCGCCTCTGAGTTCCTGGGCATTCACCATGGCACCGTGAAGCTTCCGCCCATAAATGACTGCGGTTCTCTCTTCGATTCTGATATCCGCTCCCATGTTTTTCATCTGGGAAACTGCTTTATAGCGATCTTCAAAAATAGTCTCTTCGATCCTGCTTTCTCCTTCCACAGTGGCACATAGAGCCAGCAAAGGTGATTGGAGATCGGTGGGGAATCCGGGATATTCCTCGGTTCTCAGATAAGGTATCGGATAGCGCAGACGACGGCTGTCCGCTATTAGTTTACCACTATTCACTTCGTATTGTCCACCCATTTTCACATATACCGCCAGAAGAGCCTGCATTTCTTCGACCGGGGCATGATCCAGACAGATACATCCTCTTGTTATGGCACCCGCCAGTAGATAGGTTCCGGCCACAATACGGTCCGCCGGTACATCAAAACATACTTCATGCAGGCAATCCACCCCCTCTATGCAGATTTGGTTTCCGCCTTCTCCCTCAATCCGTGCCCCCATGGCTTTCAGGAAATGACATAGGTGTATGATTTCCGGTTCTCTGGCACAATTCTCCAGCACCGTTACGCCTTCCGCCCTCACAGCCGCCATAATACCGTTCTCCGTCGCCCCTACGCTCCGTTTTGGGAATCTATAATGTCCTCCTCGGATTCTCTCAGCATGGCCATAGATTACTCCATCCTCAACCTCCAGGACCACCCCCAGGGCTTCCAGAACGGAAAGGTGCAGATCGATGGGGCGCTCCCCGATGGTGCAGCCTCCGGGCCTTCCCACGCTTATACTTCCCATTCTGCCCAGCAATGCACCCATTAAAACAATAGAGGAGCGCATCTTATCGGCATACGCTCCCGGTATTACTCCCGTATCTATCTCTTTACAATCTACATATAAGTCCTCAGACAATCTCCAAACCTTAGCCCCGATACTCTGCAGAATCTGCTCCATGCACCGAACATCCGCTATATCCGGGCAGCCCCGGAAACATACACAGCCCCTCTGCAGAACTGAGGCCGCCATCATGGGCAGTACCGCATTCTTTGACCCCTGAATCCGCACTTCTCCATTAAGAGGAATTCCCCCTTCAATCTCATATAGGTCCAATGCTTCTACTCCCGTCAATCTTCTCCCATTATACTATGCAGTTTCCCATACTTTTGCCACACCTAACTTCAGGATTCAAAAATCCATCAATTATCTTCTTTCATCATTTTTTGAATCCCTGAGTTCCCGAATAGTTTTATCTAAGATTTCATAGAATAATGAAAAAGGCATGAGGTCTGTTTGTTATGAAAAAATCTTCCCGGGTTGACTATACCCTGCTTGTTCTGGTCCTTTTGCTGGTCGTCTGCGGCCTTGTGCTTCTTTTCAGCACCAGTGCCTACAATGGCCGTGTAAAATTCCACGACAGCTCCTATTATTTCAAAAAACAGCTTTTCGCAACGGCTCTAGGTTTCCTCGCCATGTACATAGTAACTCAGATGGACTACCATCAGTTGTTGAAGCTGGCACCGGCCTTATATGTGGTCTCTCTTCTCCTGTCACTGGCCGTACTGTTTTTCGGCGATGAATACAACGGTTCCAAACGCTGGCTCTCCTTAGGTCCCCTCTCCTTCCAGCCATCGGAATTCGCCAAGCTGGCCGTAGTCCTGTTTTTAGCTAATATCATTGAGAAATCAAAGAAAAAAACAACCAGCATCTGGTTTATGCTGATGATTATGATCAGTATCCTCCCCATCGTAGGATTGGTTGGCTCCAACAACCTGAGCACAGCCATCATCATCCTGGGAATCGCAGTCATCACCATCTTCGTCTCCAACCCACGGTATCTCCCCTTCATCGGAATCGGATGCACAGGAATTGGATTTGTGGGGATTTTCCTGAGCCTGGAAAGCTACCGTCTGGAACGTCTGGCCATATGGCGTAATCCGGAAGCCTACGAAAAAGGCTTCCAGACCATTCAGGGTCTCTATGCCATCGGAAGTGGCGGAATCTTCGGCAAAGGTCTGGGCAGCTCCCTGCAGAAACTGGGTTTCGTACCTGAGGCACAAAATGATATGATCTTTTCTATCATATGCGAAGAGACCGGCCTTGTGGGAGCCAGTCTCGTAATCATTCTATTTACCCTTCTGGTCTGGCGCCTGATGGTGATTTCCACCCACGCACCCGATCTGTCCGGGGCTCTGATAGCCGCCGGAATCATGGGGCATATGGCGATTCAGGTCATACTTAATATTGCGGTGGTGACCAATACTATTCCCAATACAGGAATCACGCTGCCATTTATCAGTTATGGAGGAACCTCGGTGCTGTTTTTACTTGGAGAGATGGGCCTTGCGCTTAGTGTCAGCAGGCAGATGACATAAGAGTATAAGTTGCAAAGAGGGAGGGATGCCCTGGGTGATATGGGCATCCCTCCCTCTAAATGGGTTCCGACACTTGGTGGTGAAATCTATTCCACACCTGTGGCGCCATAAGTATCGTATGTGTTGCTATTTTCTTGAATATAAGTATCGTAGTCTTGATTGGTACTCTTTTTAATGGCAGTCAGAGTACCATTTCCTTCCGCATTCGGCCTTTCATAGTCACGGACCGTATAGATGTCGACGATGCCATTGGGATTCTCGCTGGTGCGCATGTTTCCGGTAAAATGACCGCCGTTCAGACTTTCTCCATTGGATGTCAAAACGTCACGAAAACAACGAACTTTTTCTCCAAAATAGTACCATTGGTCCTCTTTAGAGTCGTAGGTTACACCAAATGCTTCATATTCAGAAGCCATCCTCTGGTTTTCTTCGGGCGTGGGCAGGGGACCAGTGGAGGCCTCTGCCATCTGTAGATTATTAATCGGATCCAGATCCCGAGAATCGAATTCTTTTTGTGATGACTGTTTTAATCCCAGTAATTTTCCCCGGAGATCATAGGAACCATCAGGATTTCTGACAGGATTGTCTTGATCCCGGACAGCGTAAACATCTACGATACCGTCGCCATTAAAGAAGCATATACCTGCCTGATTATTATCACTTTCAATTTGATAATAATCTTCAAAACAACGTACTAGTTTTCCATAATAAGTCCATTCATCTCTTTGAGCATCGTAGATCAGGCCAAATTCCTCATATTCTTTGTAGAATTCCTGCAGGTATTTCTCGGCCAGTACACCATCCTCAATTCCGCTGTATTCGGCAACAGCAGCTTGGTCATCCGAAGTACTCATGGCGGTTGCTGAACTATTTCTCTCCTTGGGGCCGGCTCCACTGCCCGGAGAGGCTTGCCCGATGCCGCATCCTGTCAGACAGCATATAATTGATACTCCAAAAATGACATGTAACATTTGTTTTTTCATAAATCCACGATTCCTTTCTTTTTAATGTATCCTCATCATAGCAAACTACTTTGGGATACCTTTGGGAATCGTTTGTGATTTATGTGTACTTATATCGTGAAAGAAAACTCCACTCCTAATTTAGTATTACGGACATGACAGTTGCTTTGGTGCTGATTGAGAATTTTCTGCACTATGTAGAGTCCTAAACCACTGCCCCCGGTCTTTCTATTTCTTGATTGGTCGGTGCGGTAGAATGGAGTAAAAAGCTTGGAAAA
>DVNN01000254.1 GCA_018714325.1 Candidatus Pelethocola excrementipullorum | reverse complement strand
TTAATTTGTCAATCAAATGTTTATCATGTAATATTGTCTGTACATTTTTATTTTCTAGTAAATTGCTGTACAACTCTCACATAATTTAGGCTAATTCATCTTATTTTCTCACTTTTCTTATCGTTTTCTCTGATAAACTTTTGATAAACAATCGATTAATTCCTTTTTTTATCAAATATGCACAAAAAAAGCATTGATTTTTTTATCAACGCTTTTTCAATCTAACAAGTTTCTATTTCCATGATTCGTACAGATTTTCGTTCTATTAGTTGTGGTGCAAAATAATTATTTCGAAACCCTTCTTTATCTACTTTCTCAATTCTTTTTATGAGCACTTCTGCCGCTTTCTTTCCCATCAAATCTCCAGGCTGTGCAACACTGGTCAGTGGAGGTGACATGATTTTACATACAGGTGTATCATCAAATCCAATAACGGAAATATCATCGCCAATCGTCAGTCCCTTGTCTCGTGCAAACGCATAAACACCTAACGCCATCTCATCATTCATGCAAAATATAGCTGTAACGCCTCTTTTCCACAAATAATCAGCTCCAGAATATCCCGTGTCACCACGATAATCTCCATAATAGATGTTTTCCTCAATAATTGATTTTCCATAGAAGACCATTGCCTCTTTGTATCCTTCTAACCGTTTTCTCGTGTTATATACTTCTCGAATACCAGCAATAACGCCAATGCGCTCATGACCAGCTAAAATCAAATGCTCCGTTGCCATATATGCTCCCGATTTATTATCAGCAGTAATGAAATCACAAAATATACGATCAATCGCATGATCAAGCAATAAAAATGGTAATTTAGACTTCGATAGCGCCTCCTTGAATCGTTCATTGTTATTCCCAATATTCATATCAAGTGGCGGAATCAGAATAATTCCCTGCACATTCAATGATACCATCAATTCAATATCTCCCAGACATTTATCAGTAGTTTCATCTACCTGGCAAGTTATTGTCTTATATCCATGAATGGAATTATATATGCATATTCCTTCAACACATCTCGTATGAAAATATTTTCCACCCTCCGGAATAAGTACACCTATTACCTTCTCCTTCTTTACTTGTTTTCGGTTTACAATATATCCTTTCTCTTTCGCAGTTTCCAATATTCTTTCTCTTGTCTTATCAGCAATTCGACACGGTTTGTCGTTCAATACTAGGGAAACACTGGCAGGGGAAACTCCAGCTTCTTTTGCAATATCCCTTATGGTCACTTTCATATCCTCACCATAATCTTTCTTTATCCTTTTCTATAATTATAGGGCTTACCTTCAAACCACGCAATACATTTTTTTACCAATATGTTTATCAATTATCTGTGCAATATACCCCATAAGCTGCCACACTTTCTTTCAGGCGCCTGAGCCCATCTTCCAGCTGCTGTCTCGGGCAGGCAAGATTCATACGAAGGAACCCTTCCCCATTGCGGTATTCATTTCCATCAGAAAGATAAAGACCGCTGTGGCTACGAATAAAACAACAAAATTCCGTTGAGTTTCCGATGACTTTTTTACAGTCAATCCAAAGTAAATATGTAGCCTGGGCAGAAACTGCGGAAACACTTTTGATTTCTTTTTTGATATATTCCTCAGCAAACATTCGGTTTTCCCACAAATATTTCCGCAGAGCATCCAGCCATTCCCCACCCCAGGTAAATGCGGAAATAGGTGCGGCAACAGCAAATACATTAGGTTCTGCTACTTCGTCAGTATTAAGCCCCCTGCTCACCTTATGCCTTAAGTTGTCGTTGGGAACAATCACCGCCGCCGTCTGAATCCCAGCCAGATTAAATGCCTTGGTGGGAGCTACACATGTAATGCTGTTTCTACTGCATTCGTCAGATACCGAGGCAAAAGGTGTGTAATCCTTTCCCGGTCTCGTTAGGTCGCAATGGATTTCATCAGAAAGTACAAGCACATGATACTTGCTGCATAGATTCCCGATTCTTTCCAAGGTTTCTTTATCCCAGATTTTCCCTATAGGGTTATGGGGATTGCATAAAAGCAGGAGCGTGGTCTGAGAATTGGAAAGCTTCTCTTCCAAATCAGCAAAGTCAATCTGATACTCCCTGCCATCATACCGAAGCCGGTTTTCCAGCACATTTCTTCCATTATTCAAAATGGAATTGAAGAATATGTTATATACAGGTGTCATTACTACCACATTCTCCCCCACTGTAGTAACTTTACGGATGATACTGGATATGGCTGGTACCACACCGGTACAGAACATCAACCACTCCTTTTTTATTTCAAAATGATGCCGTTCTTTCCACCATGTCTGATAGGCCTGATACCATTCATCTGTCACTACTGTATACCCGAATACTCCCTGTTTCGCTCGTTCGATAATGCTTTTTGTAACTTCAGGTGCTGTCTGAAAATCCATGTCGGCTACCCACATGGGCAGTTCATATTCCTGCACATCCCATTTCATAGAACCTGTGTTTCTTCGGTCAATCCTGTCATCAAACTGAAATCCCATTGTCTCTCTTTCCTCCTATTCTCCTACCTCAAAAGATACATCCACAGTTCCCCTTGCCAGCGCCTCTGCAAATCCCTGTGCGTCTTCAATATGACCGATCCTGGTATAACTGTAAGAGGCGCTGATATTCTCGAAGAAAATCACAAGGCAATCCGAGCCAAACAGCATAATATCTCCGATCTGAATGCTACCAACATTTTCAGGATTTGTGTGAAGTCCCTCATCCAGATAATAATATTTTTCATTTCCATGCAGTTCTTCCATGCTGAGTGTCATTGGAAGACACTCCTGCAGCGCCCGTACTGTTTCATTATCATATAGGTCTGCTCGGAACTTCTGCCCGCCTACTCCAATCATCATTTCCTGCATCTGTGCACCTCCTGTTCCCTCATTGATATCCGCCGCCGCTTCCTCTGATGTTGTGCGTGTAGCCTGACCATTTTTCCCTTCACTGTATTCCTTATTTCCACAGGCAGACAGCATAATTACCGAAAGCACTACCAATAACAAACTGCAATATCCTTTTTTCATGTTGTTTTCCCCTTATGCTCATTCACCTAATGAGAATCTATATTCTTTATGTAGTCGTGGTTTTTTCTCTGTCTGCTGGTTTATTTCTTCCTGATTGGATAACAGTTTGTCATAATTTTACATATCGCACATATTTCTAATTCAGGAAATTTTTAGCCATCACCACTGAGCCAAATAGAATCAGGATAACCCCAAATATCCGATTCATTCTATGCAAATGATTCCCTTTTGCTTTATTTTTCAAAAAGTTGACTGTACCGGAAAGTGTTCCCCACCAGATGTAAGTTCCAATGAATACACCACAGACCAGCCCAATTCCGTCTGCAAGTCCAGTCTGTCCACTGATGCCAAACCAGGAAAATGCAAACAGCAAGGTTAGCATGGTTGCCGGATTCGTAATTCCCACTGCAAAGGAAGAAGCGAACATCCGGATGCCACCGATGGAGTCAGATGCATTTTGCTGCTTTCCGTCTTTCTTCTGCAGCATACGGATACCCATTCCAAAAATCAGACAGCCCCCAGCCAGATTAACGATGCCCTGATACTGAAGCAGAAAATCGGATACAAGGGTCAGCCCAAAGGCCCCAATACACGCATAAAGACTATCCGCAACAGAGGAACCAAGCCCCGTTAACAGTCCAGCCTTCATTCCATAATTCAAGATTCTTTGAGTCGTCATTGCCCCAACTGCTCCGGCCGGCATACCAAAGAGAAGCCCAATGAGAAGTCCCTTTATCATAAAACTGCCCATCTGTTACACCACTATTGCTTCTGCATTGTTACTTATTCTGCAGGTAATGTTGGTTTTATCTGGATTCACTTTGTCTTTTTCAACGATTAGTTCACCAATAGAGTCTGCCTGAATATTTCCTCCCAACGGATTCATGACACTGTCAATTTTCCCATCAATTTCTGCATCCACAGTAGAGTATTCAAAGGCCAGTTTCGTATTCAGCAGGCGGCAGTTTTTCATGACAAGGTTTTCAATATAACACATACCTTGCAAACTCTCGATGGTACAGTTGATTAATGTCAGATTTTTTGCATTCCATCCAAGATATTCCCCGGAAATGAAAGAATCATATACCGTCACGTTTTCGCTGTTCCAGAAAGCATCTTTGGAAAGCAATTTTGCATGATGAATTTCCATATTTTTCACTCCATCAAAGGAATAATTTCCAACCAATTGAAAATCATAGAGCTTCATATTCTGGCTATTCATGGCAAAGTAGTCACCTTTGGCCGTAACCTGCTTCATAGTTATCCCATCACAGTTCCACAGGGTTTCCGCTGCATCGGGAAAATCCACATTCTGAAGAGTCACACCATGACACCGCCGAAAATTCTTAGGTGCTTCGATGACCGTATTTTTCACCGTGATATTGTCTGTGTACCATACACCGGCACGAGCCATTTCAAACCATGTACAATCCTCAGCCAGGATATTCTTGCTATACCACAGCGGATATTTCCACTTAAACAAGCTCCCATACAATTCAATATCATGACTTTCCTTCAGCGGTGATTCTCCGTCTGTAAATATGGTATCGTATATTTTTAAATGTTCTCCCTTGAAAAGCGGACGTTCTCCTGTTAAATACTCCTGTCTGATTTCTTTCATTTCTGCCATATCTAATCTCTCCTTTTTATGTCTTATTGAACATTGGCAGTTCAATAAGTCTGCTTTATCAAGCATTGCTATTTTTAATTTTTCATTG
>DVNN01000253.1 GCA_018714325.1 Candidatus Pelethocola excrementipullorum | reverse complement strand
CTGGAATGGAAGGATCTTCCCTTCGATTCACTGATTGGTTCCATGGAGGCTGGTGATATTCAGGCTATCGCAGCAGGAATCGGACCCACGGAAGAGAGAAAGAAGAGTGTGGATTTTTCAGATGTCTACTATACTGGCTCACAGAGCATTATCTGTAGGGAAGACGAAGAAATTTCTACATTTGCGGATTTGAATGGTAAGAAGGTTGCGGTTCTGGAGGGCTCTATGAGTGATCTGATCGCCTCAGGGGAAAACCAGGATTACGGTGAGGTGACCGGGGCCACTGTCAAGAGGTTTAAAAACGCTTCCAGCGCTGTGATGGAATTGAAAAATGGGGGCGCAGACGCCGTTGTCATCGATACCATCATGGCCGAGATATACAGCAGGCAGACTGATGGGGTAAAATACTATCAGGTGGAAGGTACGGAAGAAGATACGGTCTTCTGTATTCAAAAAGGGAATACGGAATTAGCTGGATTGATTAATTCCGGACTTGCAAAGATACAGGAAGACGGAACCTATGATGCAATTTATGAGAAATACTTTGCAGGGGATGAGGATAACCAGGAATTACTACAGACCGCAGAGGGTGAAGGGCTTATAGATACATTGAAATTCACCTTTCTGGAAGGGAATAGATGGCAGTACTATGTCAGCGGCCTTGGGATAACCTTACTGGTATCTCTTCTGTCAGTGCTGGTTGGTACCTGTATCGGCCTTATCGTGGCCATGATGCGGCTGTCTGCCGAGCGGAAAGGTAAGAAGACCATCTTATCAACCATCGCATCCATCTATGTAGATATCATCCGGGGTACACCCTCGGTACTGCAGTTAATGATTATTTATTTTGCAGTTTTCCACAGTAGTCTGGGATATGTTGCAGCGGTGGTAAGCTTCGGAATCAACAGTGGTGCCTATGTATCGGAAGTAATCCGCGGTGGTATTATGGCGGTGGATTCCGGCCAGATGGAAGCAGGACGTTCTTTGGGACTTGGCTACCGCGATACCATGCGTTTTGTCATCGTTCCTCAGGCAGTTAAGAATATTCTGCCGGCCATGGGCAATGAATTTATCCAGTTAATTAAGGAAACATCCATATTGGGATATGTGGGTATCATCGACCTGACAAAAGCGGCCAGTTATGTGTCTTCCCGTACCTATCAGATGTTTATTCCACTTTTAGCGGCTGGAATTATTTACTATCTGATCGTAAAGGGACTAACCATTCTGTTGGGTAAATTCGAAAGGAGGCTGCGCGTAAGTGATAGAAGTTAATAATCTAGAAAAATCCTTTGGAAGCAACAAGGTATTAAAAGGGGTAAATGTTCAGGTGAAAAAAGGAGAATGTATCTGTATCATCGGCCCCTCCGGCTCCGGTAAATCAACATTCTTACGCTGTATTAACCTTCTGGAAGAACCAGATGGAGGAATGATCCATGTCGGTGGACAAGACATCCTGGATTCGAAGTTGGATGTGGACAAGTATCGTGAGAATGTGGGGATGGTATTCCAACATTTCAACCTGTTTCCCAATATGTCCGTGCTCAGAAATATCATGCTCGCACCCATTCGAAGTGGCCGCCTGACCAAAGAGCAGGCAGAGGTAAAAGGTAAGGAACTGCTTCGCCGCGTGGGTCTGGAAGAAAAGGCAGATGCTTATCCGGAGAAATTATCCGGCGGACAAAAACAACGTGTGGCCATAGCCAGAGCGTTGGCCATGAATCCTGAAATCATGCTTTATGATGAGCCGACTTCAGCACTGGATCCCGAAATGGTAGGAGAGGTGTTGGAAGTTATGAAACAGCTGGCTAAGGACGGAATGACCATGCTGGTGGTAACCCACGAGATGGGATTTGCAAGAGGGGTAAGTGACCGGGTATTGTTTATGGATGAGGGAATTATCCTGGAAGATAATACACCTGCCAGGATATTTGAGCAGCCCCAGCATAGACGGACAAAAAGCTTTTTATCTAAGGTCTTACAATAATAAATCAATAAAAACCTGTCCTGAATTTTTATAAAAGAATTACTTTTGTAAAAATCCAGGACAGGTTTTTTATCATGCCTTAAGAACATTACTTGAGATTATCACCGATTACTGCTTTCATCCAGATAGAAGCGGTAACGGGAACTGATAATATACTGCTTACCAACATGTACCAGGCGATGTTTGGTGTCATACATTTTTGTGAAAAGGAAAAACAGCGGTTCTCCGTTGGTAACCTGTAATAGTTGGGACAAATCCCCCGTAGAACGGATCACATCGATATAAGAATCCTGAGAATAAGATACCTCAATCTGGTATTTTCGCTTTAACAATTCGTATAAAGAATCATTTAATGGTTCATCCAATAAGAAGGAATAGCTGTCATAGGGAAAGTAGTTGTTTTCGCACATGACCGGAACCCCGTCCGCAAGGCGGACTCTCTGGATAAAGATAGCCTGATCCCCAGTCTCCATCCCCATCTCTTTTGCGAGTTCATGATCCGCATAGATGATACCTTTGTGTGTGACTTTGCTGGAAGGAGTCATGCCATTAGCTTCGCAGGCTTCGCTGAAGCTCATGAGATGAGCGATTTTTCTCTGAATTTTCTGGTATTTCACAAAGGTTCCTTTCCCTTGTTTTTTTATAAGAAAATCCTCCTGACAAAGTTCTTCGATGGCACGTCTTACGGTGATACGGCTGATGTCGTATTTATCGCTTAATTCTGTCTCGGTAGGGATCTTTTGCCCTGGTTTCAAATTCCCCGAAGTAATGGAAAGCTTAATTTCTTCTTTTAGTTGTTGATACAGCGGAGTTAAATTGTCGGTATCTAATTTCATTTCCATAATCTCCTTTGTTTTCTGATATCTATAGTATACATACCCCTGGGGAAAAAAACAATACTATAATGTTATATTATGAATTGAAAATAGGTTATGTGTAGATTGAATAAAAAATCGTGCTCAATATGATGAAGAATAAATAAAGATAAGGGATTTGAGAAAAAGTGCTTTTATATAACGTTATAATATGTTATATTGATATCAGCAAAAGAGAAGGAGGATGAATAAAGATGTCAGAGCAAAAATTAGTCCTAAAATCGACCCAGATTTTTGATGGCTCTGGGAGACAGTCCTTTGCGGGTTATGTGATAGTGGAAGCGGGAAAAATTAAGGCAGTGGGTTCAGGGGATGTACCTAGGGAAGAACTTGCTGGTGATGTGGAAGTGATGGAACTTGAAGACCAGGTGGTTTGCCCTGGATTTGTGGATGTTCACACTTTCTTTACAGGGTATGCCATCTTCCATATCGGTATGGATGTAAGCCAGGTTACCACCACAGAGGAATGTCTGGAGGCGGTCAGGAAGTATGAGAAGACCATACCTGACAACCGGCCATTGTTTGGACATGGGTGGAAGGCCGATACCATAAAGCTTGATGGATTAGAGGAACTTTTGAGTAAGGAGTATCCGAGCCGGGCGGTCATACTGTTTTCAGAACATCGTGATACCTGTGTGATGAATGCCTTTGCAAGAGAGATCTATCAATTTACACCTGAGACCTGTTATCCGGAGAGCTACTATAGAATCATGAGGGAATATTTGAATGACAGGGATTTTATAGAAAAAGAGTGGAAACGCTATATGGAGCTGATGGCAAGCCGGGGAGTGACCGCCGTAAAGGAAATGGGCTTTGATGATTTCTATGGTTTTACAGATTTCTTAAAAGAGCAGGAAGAGAAAGACTTGTTGAGCCTGAGAGTTTCTTTTATGTCACAGCCAAATGGTGATCCCATTAATATCCCCTATGGTAAAGCCATGAAAGAGAAGTTTCGGGGAGATATGGTTCGGTTTTCAGGATACAACCGTATGACCGATGGAACCATTGCAAGCGGCAAAGGAGATTTGCTGGAGCCTTATGAGGGCACGGATATTCATTGCTATCAGGAGATCGATTATCAGGCAATCGAAGAAGAAGTGCGGCTGGCAGACGAAAATGGATTCCGCTATTCCCTGCATGCTCAGGGCGATGGAGCCGTTCACAAGGTTCTGGATATCTATGAAAGATGCCAGAGAGAAGATGGCAGATGCGTGAACAGACATGGGATTACCGACATGGAATTCACGGATGCGAAAGACCTGGAACGTATGGGGAAACTCGGCGTGACGGCGGAGATTTATCCTCAGATCATGTCTCTGGACCCCGGGGAAGTCGTAAAGGGAAATATCAAGAGAACCATAGGAGAAGAAAGAAAACAGTATTACTGGAATCGCCGAAAGATGGTGGACAGCGGTGTGGTAGTAAGTTGTGGAACGGATCTGCCACTGATGATTACAGACATTCCGGAATCGATCTATCACTCTTGTGGAGGATTCTTCCCGGAAGGTGGAGAGCCCTTTAATAAGCAAAACACGATGGCGTTGGAAGAACTTCTGAAAGCCTGGACATGGGGCGGTCAGTATAATCTTGGAATGGAAGATAAGCTGGGTACCCTGGAGCCGGGAAAGCTTGCAGATATCGCTGTATTGAGTGAAAACGTCTTTCAGAAATCAGTGGAAGACATGCGGGATGTGAAGGTGAGCCTGACCATCTGCAATGGAAGAATCGTTTATACGTTAGGGGGACGGACCATATGAAAAAGAGATTTTCCTTGCCACATGTATACACATTGGCATTTATCTTAATTATTTTGTTTGCAGTTTTGACATGGATTATTCCAAGCGGAAGTTTCGAGCGTGAAACATTACAGACGGCGGCCGGTGAAAGAGAAGTTGCCGTATCCGGCACTTATCAGACCGTTGACAAGGTGGATGAAGATGGCAACAGCATCAAGCAAGGCGTGATGGATGTCATGATGGCTCCCACAAAGGGAATCCAGGCAGCAGCCGATGTGGTTGCGTTTATTCTCCTGTTGGGCGGAACCTTCCAGATTCTGGCGAAGACAAATGCCATGAATGCCGGAATCAAGAAATTAATTGTAAAACTTAAGGGTAAGGAGGCATTGATCATACCTATATTGATGTTGCTTCTGGGCCTTGGAGGATCTACTTATGGTATGTCCGAAGAAGTTCTTCCATTCTATATTATGCTGATGCCGATTATGTTCGCCATGGGATATGACTCCATGACCACCTTCCTGGTTTGTTTTCTCGCACCACAGGTGGGATATGCGGCATCTACGACCAATCCATTTAACGTCTTAATAGCTCAGGGAGTTGCCGGGATCAAAGGTAACCCACAGCTGGGATTTCGATTTGTACAGTGGGCTATCATGATGGCGATTACAATTATGTTCACAGTATGGTATTCTAATAGGGTGAAAAAAGATCCGAAGAAATCAATCACTTATAAGGATGATGTGGATAAAAAACAGGCATTTTTGGAGGAGCAGGGAAGCGATGAAAGCTTTTCTCTCAGACAGAAATTAGTATTGGCTGTGTTTGCAGCCGGCATGGGATCCATCGTATACGGTCTGTTAAAATATGGCTGGTACATGGATGAGATCTCAGCGGTCTTTCTCATAATGGGAATTCTGATGGGTATCGTAGGCGGACTTGGTGAAAAGCAAATCGCAGAAGAATTTGTAATTGGTGTCAAGGATATTGCATTTGCGGCGGTAGTGGTTGGTGTATGCCGTGGAATTCTGGTAATTGCAGAAAATGGAATGATTATTGACAGTATTCTAAATGGGTTATCGAGTGCGTTGAAAAATGTAAGCAGTTCTGCATTTACATCGATCATGTATGTGGTACAAAGTATTCTCACCTTCCTGGTACCATCTTCTTCTGGCCTGGCATCTCTTACGATACCAGTTATGGCACCTCTTTGTGACCTGCAAGGTGTTAATCCGGAAGCCAGTGTTACCGTATTACAATATGCGAACCAGCTGACAAACATGATAAGCCCGACGGCAGGTATGACAGTGGCCGGCCTTGCGGTATG
The DNA here is from genome assembly GCA_018714325.1 of Candidatus Pelethocola excrementipullorum. GTDB lineage: Bacteria > Bacillota > Clostridia > Lachnospirales > Lachnospiraceae > Novisyntrophococcus > Novisyntrophococcus excrementipullorum. The sequence continues at coordinate 3,223 of DVNN01000253.1, read as the reverse complement.
CAAGATTTCCTTTGGACAGTGGTGGAAAACCATCTGGAAATTCTTTTTGGTAGTTACAGTAATTGCACTGATATTCTGTGCAATCTCTGCTAGATTATAATTGAAAACATTTGGAGGTAATGATAATGAAAGCAAATGAAGTAGTGAGTAAAATTTTAAAGGAACATGAGAAAATCACAGACGTATATTTTTTAGCTTGTGGAGGTTCTCTCGTAGACTTATATCCGGGATTCTATTTTGTTCAGACTGAATCCTCAACGATGCATACGGCATGGATGACAGCAAGAGAATTCGTATTAAATCCGCCAAAACAGGCCGGAAAAAACAGTCTTTTAATCGTTTGCTCCCATGGAGGAAATACAAAGGAATCTGTGGAAGCGGCAAATGCAGGAAAAGCAGTGGGAGCAGCGGTGATAACCTTGACACATACTCCGGGTTCCAAATGTGATGATCCTTCCATGAATCCATGGATCTATGACTGGGCGGATACTGTGGATGAAAAGGAAAAACCACAGGGTATCGTATTAGCGGTCTTAAATGAACTGATGAAGGTTCAGGAACCGGATTACAAGTTATACGATGCAATCAATGAAGGACTGGAGAAAATAGATGGAATTGTACGCGCAGCAGTGAAAAAAGTACAGAACCGCACCTGGTTATTCGCAGATAAATACTATGATGAAGACTTCTTATATATCATGGCATCTGGTGCTTCCTATTCTCAGGCATATGGATTTGCTATCTGTTCTCTTCAGGAGATGCAGTGGATGGATTGCTGTTATCTGCATTCCGGTGAATATTTCCACGGCCCATTTGAAGTGACAGACGAAGAACATCTGTATATCCTGATGATGAGCAAAGGTAAAAACAGGGTAATGGATGAAAGAGCCCTGACCTTCCTTCAGAAATATGGCAAGAAATACGAAGTTATCGATGCAGAAGAACTGGGAATCGGCGCTATTGACGATTCTTGCGTAGAATACTTTAACCCAATTCTCTTCTATGCAATGACAGTTGCTTACCGTACCGCTCTGCAGGATAAGAGACGTCATCCGCTGGATATGAGACGTTATATGGGAGTTGTAGAATACTAAGATTTTAAGGAGATAAGCAGGTATGTGTAAATACGATGTGAAAATACTTGGGTTTGGGGATAACGTTGTCGATAAATATGAACATATTAAAACAATGTATCCAGGTGGCAATTGCGTAAACGTGGATGTTTATGCTAAAATGTTTGGAGCGAAGAGAAGTGCTTATATGGGATACTTCGGCAACGATCAAGAAGCGGAACATGTGATCCATACATTGGCGGAAACCGGAATTGAAACGGTAAAATGCCAACAGCTGGAGGGCGAGAATGGCTGTGCGAGAGCCACTTTGGTGGACGGAGACAGGGTATTCTTAGGTTCCAATGAAGGCGGTATCCGCGGCGAGGTTCCATTTGTGCTGGATCGGTTTGACCTTGAATATGTAAGGCAGTTTGACCTGGTGCATTCAGGCAACTACTGTTTTACCGAAAAGGAACTGCATAAAATCCGTGAAGCGGGAGTTCTTGTTTCCTTTGATTTTTCCGATGATTCCACCGAAGAATACTATGAAAGCGTGGCAAAGGATGTGGATTTTGCATTCTGTTCTTTCGACGGAAGCGAAGAAGAGGCAAGAGCACATTTGGAAAAAATCGTATCCTATGGTCCCAAGCTGGCGTTAGCCTCAAGAGGAGCAGAGGGCTGTATCTTATATGATGGAACAGAATTTTATGTACAAAAAGCGGCTCCCCTTGAAAAGGTAGTTGATACCATGGGGGCCGGTGATTCCCTTATTTCCTCTTTCCTGGTTGGTTATGTAGACCGTACTAAGAAAGGTGTGGATCAATCCCAGGCAATTCGTGAGAGTCTGGCAGAAGCCGCTGCATTTGCAGCGAAAATCTGTGGGATTGAGGGTGCTTTTGGATACGGGAAAATATACGAATAAAGTGTAAGCTAAGATACCATTCATGTTAAGTGAAGACAGGGAGGCAGATATGAGAATCTTATGTTATGGCGATTCTAATACGTGGGGATTTATTCCGGGAAGTGGTGAACGTTACCCTTCTGATACCCGTTGGACGGGAGTTCTCTCGGAGCTGACCAAGGCTCAGATTATAGAAGAGGGGCTTAATGGAAGAACCACGGTATTTCAAGACAAGCTGGAGCCTTTTCGGGAAGGACTGGCTTATGCCGCACCCTGTGTGATGTCCCACTTTCCATTGGATTGGATCATCATTATGCTTGGGACCAATGATTGCAAAACAAGGTATGGGGTATCTGCCGCGGAGATTGGATATGGGCTGGAAGAGGTCATCATGCGGATGCAGGAGTTTTGCAGAAGAAAGAACCAAAACCCAAAGTTTCTGATTCTTTCCCCGGCCCTTATGAAAATCAATGAGGATCATATTGAATTCAATCAAAAAGCGGAAGAAAAAGTAAAGCTACTGAAGGCAGAATACCAAAGAGTGGCCCAAGATTTCCAATGTGAGTTCCTTGCCGCATCCGATTACGTAAAAGATATCGGCAGCGATGGAATCCATTTTACGGCAGAAGGACATCGAAATCTGGCAATCGCAATCCATAATTTCATTCAAACTTGTAGTTAGATCTATCAGCATAAATTAAAAAGGGGGTGTTGCAAAAATACTTTAAATAGTATTTTTGTAGCATCTTCTTTTATTTATCCTATTAAAAGGTAAAGAATTGCCACTCTTGGGATTTCTTTACCTTTTTATATGTACTTTAATAAAGCTGACTGATTCAGCTGATTTTTATGCTGTTTTGATTGGAAATAGATGTTTTTCTAGTTTATCGTTCTGTATTTTTGAGTATGTGATATCCTAAACATAATAAAAGTTTAATCTTTGTTTTTCATCGAAGTGGAAATCTTTGAAACTCATAGTCATTTTTTAAGACTCCAAAGGCTCCCTCTACTTGAATCGATCGATTCACACGATAAAGGATTCTTTTCACTTAAAATATTTTAATAGGATTTCTACATTTTTTGATAAAGTTTTCGATACGTATAGCTTTTTATTTCTTTTTGCCTTCGTGCACTTTTCTTTATAAGGACAATCGGTACTGTTCTCACATTCATATACCGTTACATCTGCTTGATACCCACTTTTATTCATCAAAAAAACTTCCAATTTGATAATAAATATCTTCTAATTTAATGTATTTCCCCTCAATTT
>DVNN01000252.1 GCA_018714325.1 Candidatus Pelethocola excrementipullorum | reverse complement strand
TATCCATGACATTTCTGGATGTGCGGGTGAAACATTACGTGGAGATCCGAGGTGCGGACAGCATGCCGATGGAATACATGGTGTCTTACCTTGCGCTGATTAAGGGACTTTTCTTTGAGAAAGAAGTGACCGAGATGTTGCTGCGCAGATATCCTGTGACTATTGAGGACATTCGTAAGGCTGAGGATTCACTCCAAAGAGATGGATATCAGGGAGAGATTTACGGTAAACCGGCTGTCAAATTCATCGAGGAACTCTTGAATCTGGCCGGAGATCATCTGGAAGATGGGGAGAGTATCTATCTGCTTCCCTTCCGTCAGCTGCTTAAGCACAGGATGACCCTTGCCGATGAGTATCACCAGAAGTGACAGTTTCCAAGGTTTAGACGGCAGGAATGCCTTGCATTTTTGTGTATTATTAAATAGAACGGAGAGTAATATGAAAGCAATACAAGAGGAGTATCAATCCTATATTTTAGATCATTTTGAGGAAAACAGGGCATCCGCTTTAGCCGTGAAGGACTATCTGGAGCATTCTTCGGTGGCCTATCATGGGCGGTGTGTACATACACTGCATATCCCTAAAGTGTTTACCAAGGACATCATCCATATCTACGAAGATATCGTCCAGACTACCTATGGGATCTTTACGAAGGTCATCCGGGAATATCTGGACAATCCTGAATATAGAAAATTGTTTCCATTTTCCAAGAAGCTGGAAGAATTAATTCTGGTTCCTAACCTTTATGACAGCCTTCTTCCCATCGCCAGGTTTGACATCTTCTTCAATGAAGAGGATCATTCATTCAAATTCTGTGAGATTAATACCGATGGCACCAGCGCAATGAATGAAGATTATGTGCTGAATCAGGCCATCGAATTGAATACAGCCCATAATCACATGAAGGAAAAGTACAACTTTCGTCAATATGAGTTGTTTGACACCTGGGTGGAAACCTTCTTATCGCTGTACGATACCTATGAGAAAAAGAAGGAAGGGAAACCTTATATCGCAATTGTAGATTTTCTGGAGCATTGTTCCATTACGGAGTTTGAAGAATTCCAGAGACGTTTCCAGAAGGCGGGGTATGAGTGCGAACTCTGTGAGATCACGAAGATGAAGTATGAGGATCATGTCTTGTATTCACCTACGGGTCATCCGGTTGATTTGATTTACCGTCGGGCGGTTACCACCGATGTGATGGAACATTATGATGAAGTCCAGGATTTCATTCAGGCGGTGAAGAACCAGGATGTATGTATCATGGGTTCCTTCTGTACCCAGATTATTCATAACAAATGGTTGTTTAAGATTTTAAGAGAAGAGCCCACGTTGAGCCTTTTGACCAAGGCGGAACAGAAGTTTGTCCATGACCATATTCCTTATACGAATCTGATGGACAGCAGGTGCTGCAAGACGGAGCAGGTGACAGGGGATAAAGACAGATGGATCATTAAGCCGTTGGATTCCTATGCTTCCAGAGGGGTATTTGCCGGCATCGACTATACGGAAGATGAATGGGCAGAGATCGTAGAACGCTACTTTAATAAGGGTTACATCTTTCAGGAATATTATCATCCTTATCGGACGCAAAACATCTATTTTATGGATCAGGATGCAAAGTTTATACCATATACCAATATGTCGGGGCTCTTTGTATACAATGGCTCCTTCGCGGGAATCTATTCACGGTTGTCGGACGGAGGGATTATCTCATCTCAGTATAATGAGAAAGCAGTAGCCACATTGGTACTGGAGTAAGTAAAGAAGGGAACGGTCATTAGATAGAACATGGCTTGTTCCCTTAATTGACTGGAAACTTAGCAAAAGGAGAACATATGAAAACATTAGTGATTGCTGAAAAGCCCTCAGTAGGCAGGGATATTGCCCGGGTTCTTCACTGTAACCAAAAGGGGAATGGCTGTCTGGAAGGTAGTCAATATGTGGTTACCTGGGCGTTGGGACATCTGGTCACCCTTCAGGATCCTGAGGATTATGATAAAAAATATAAAGAATGGAAGTTGGAAGTTCTGCCCATGCTGCCGGAAAAGCTGAAAATCAAGGTTATCCCGCAGACCGGTAAGCAATATCGTGCGGTTCAGTCTCTTCTTGGAAGAAAAGATATCAATCAGGTGGTCATCGCCACCGATGCCGGAAGGGAGGGAGAACTGGTTGCCCGCTGGATATTAGATAAGGCACATAATCAAAAGCCTTGCAAGCGTCTCTGGATATCTTCTGTAACGGATAAGGCCATCAAAGAGGGATTCGCCCATCTAAAGGATGCGAAAGAATACGATAATCTGTATCATGCAGCTGTTTCCAGGGCAGAGGCGGACTGGCTGGTGGGCATCAACTGTACACGTGCCCTGACCTGCAAATACAACGCACAGCTGTCCTGTGGCCGTGTTCAGACACCCACCCTCGCCATGATTGAGAAGAGGGAGCAGGAGATCCGCTCCTTCGAACCGAAGGCTTATTATACGATCACCGCATTGGCCGGAGGGGTTGCTTATACCTGGAAGGATGGGAAAACTGGAGGCACCAGAACTTTTTCCAAAGAACGTGGACAGGAAATCCTGAAGAAAGCCCAAGATGGTTCATTGGAACTGACCAGGGTGGAGAAAAAAGAGAAAAAGACCTATGCGCCACTGCTCTATGATCTGACGGAGCTGCAGCGGGATGCCAATAAGCGGTTCGGATATTCTGCAAAACAGACCTTGAACATCATGCAGCGCCTGTACGAGTCCCACAAGGTTCTGACCTATCCTCGAACAGATTCCCGCTATCTGACCTCCGACATCGTTCCGACGCTGAAAGAACGTCTGGAGGCCATAGCTGTGGGTCCATATAAGAACGCGGCGGCCAAAGCGAGACAGATGAAACTGGGCAAAAAGCTGCCATTTGTGAATGATGGAAAGGTATCGGATCACCATGCGATCATCCCTACCGAGCAGTTTGTACAGCTGAATGCCATGTCCGTGGAAGAGCGTAGAATCTATGATCTGGTGGTGCGCAGATTCTTAAGTGTATTATATCCACCCTGCATCTATGAAGAGACCACGTTAACCGGGACTTTAGGAGGTGAAACCTTCACCGCAAAAGGAAAGAGAATCGTGGAAAATGGCTGGCGGGAAGTTTATGAGTCAGGTCAGGAGCTGGAGGACGAGGATGAGAGCCAGGAGGATATGAAAGAACAAAATCTCCCTCTTCTTAAGCAGGGCCAGACTTTTGCTGATCCCAAGATAACAATCCGTGAGGGAAAGACAAAGCCGCCGGCACGGTTTACGGAAGCTGCCTTGTTATCCGCCATGGAGAACCCAGTCCGCTATATGGAATCCTCAGACGCCAAGATGGCCAAGACATTAGGGGAAACCGGAGGCCTGGGAACTGTGGCCACCAGAGCAGATATTATCGAAAAGCTATTTAACAGCTTTCTTCTTGAGAAGAAGGGCAATGAAATTCTGCTGACCAGCAAGGCCAAACAGTTGTTAAAACTGGTGCCCACCGATCTGAAAAAGCCAGAGCTGACCGCCAGCTGGGAGATGAAACTTTCGGATATCGCCAAAGGCAGACTGAAGAATCGTAAATTCATGACCGAAATACGGACCTACACCCAGGAGTTGGTTCAGGAAATTAAGACCGAGGAAGGAACCTTCCGTCATGACAATCTGACCAATAAGAAATGCCCCAACTGCGGAAAACGCCTCCTGTCTGTCAACGGCAAGAACGCCAAACTCCTGGTTTGCCAGGACCGTGAATGTGGCTATAGGGAAACCTTATCCAGAACCACCAATGCCCGCTGCCCCGTCTGCCACAAAAGGATGGAGATGTTCGGAAAAGGAGAGGAATCCACCTTTATCTGCTCCTGCGGACACAAAGAGCGTCTGGACAAATTCGAGGAGCGCCGCAAAAAAGAAGGTGGCGGTGTAACGAAGAAAGATGTGGCAAAATACATGTCCAAACAGAAGAAAGAGGCCAACGAGCCGGTTAACAATGCATTTGCCGCGGCTCTAAAGGGAATTAAATTAGATTAGGCAGCATTCAGATAAGGAACAACTTAATGGTGCCATAGCTTCATAAGAATTAAACATAAAACTATAAACGGCCGGTGTATTGACATGATTCAGATGTCGATACACCGGCCGTTTGTGACGATAGAGCTATTACAAATTTTAAACATAATTAGAAGGCAATACACCCGTATACTTTTGAAAGACCTTGGAAAAGTGGCGCACACTGACATAGCCAACGGATTCGGCGGTTTCTTTCACCGAGATATCCGGATATTCCCGCAGCAGTCTTTTTGCCCTTTCCATACGTACTTCCGTAACAAAGTCTATGTATTTCTGTCCTGTCTTATCGTGAAAAACTTTGCTGAAGTGGGAGGATGAGATATTGAAGTATTCACTGATATGTGAGATACTCACATCTGTTTCGTAATTTTTATATACGAAGTCTTTCACGGCAGTAATGTCGAAGCTGGAATTTCGTCTGTTATCCAACAACAGACAGGTCTTATGATACATTTCCTCTATAAAGCCCTGATAGGTCTTGGTGTAGAGTTTGATCTCCAATATATGTTCCAAATAAAGATAGAGTTTAGAATGGTCGATGGATTGGAAGATAGAGTCCAGGGCATCATTGGCGGAAAGAGCAGCGGCCTGAATGCGCATGCTTTCACGATTACCCGCTAAGGCTTGGGAGACGAAGGTGTCAATTTCATGGCATAACAAAAGAAGCTGAGGAAGTTCTTCGATGGACAGTAAGGTGTCAATATTAGTTGCCGTTCTACAACTGCGAATAATCCGGATATCGGAGATACTTATAATCTTTCTGCTGAGGTCGTAGATTGATTTCAATGTGTTTCCGGTACCGTAGAATACGGAAACCATATCATCGGGATAGTTTTGTATCTGATAATTAACCTGGCGGATCAAAGGCCAGGCTTCATTTACAGAACAGATAATACAAAGCTCTCCGTTAATATTAAAAAACACAGCAGAAAAGAGAACCGACGGACTTTCTTTGCAGTACAGTTCAAAGAGGTGAAACAACTCTTGTTTTATGGAGTATAGATTCTTTTTTTGTGGCGTATCAAAGAATATCTGAAGGATAATATAGTTTCCCTCATCATAGGGCAGCAAGGATATCTCATCCGTATCAAGGAGGTCCGATATTTGAAAGGAACGTATGATATCCAAGGAAAAAACCATATTTTTATTCTGCACTTCTTTTTGCCTGATCAGTTTGAGTTCATCAACCACCTCTTTTAAGGTTTTGGTATCTATTGGTTTGAGAAGATAGGAAAAGGCGGACAATCGAATCGCCTTCTGGGCATATTCAAATTCAGCATAGCCGGTCAGAACCACCCACTTGGTATGGGGAGCGAATTCTGAGCATTCTTCTATAACATCCAGTCCGTTGAGCAGCGGCATGCGAATATCCAGAAAAGCGATGTCGGGAGGAAGTTTTTTTATCTGGGCCACCGCATCCCGGCCATTAGCTGCAAAAATATACAGATGTTCATCCGGATATAATTCGTTCAGCATGGATTGAAGAGAATAGCGGATTATTTTTTCGTCGTCTGCAATTAATATAAACATAGCTACTCCTTTACATAGGTAATATAATGGTACACTTTGTGGGCTTATCCTTATTTCCCCGAATGGAGAAGAATGAATTCGGAGAGAAGATGGAAAGTCGTTCCTCAATATTCTGAATACCCACCCGCTTATAGGATTTGTTCTCTATATAGGGCAGGCCGCTGTTGATGACGGTAATGCAAATAAACTTCATCTTGTTTTTGCTTTCACATGTTATGGCGGAAAGATGTATGTATTCGCACTGGTCCGAGGGCTCCAGGCCATGTACGATAGCATTTTCAACCAGAGGCTGTATCAATAGTTTAGGGATAGGGAAGTTCCAAAGGCCATCCTCCAGATACACCCGAAAGGTTAAGCGCTCCTCATAGCGGATCTGCTGTAGGTATAAGTAATCTTCAATAAAATCAAATTCCTGTTTTAGTGAGCTGTTATAGTTATGTTCGCAAATATAGCGAAACATATGAGAGAGACTGATAATAGACTGTTCCAGACCGGATTTATCGCCGATACGGTTTAAACCAACCAACAGGTTTAAGACATTATGCAAGAAGTGTGGGTTGATTTCGGACTGTAAAGCTTTATATTCGGCCTCTTTTTGTGCGATTTTAAACTTATATTCGTTATCTATATAAGTATTTATTTTTAACAGCATATCATTAAGATTATCCGCGATGGTGCGGAATTCTGCAATCGTGCAATCCGAAGTATTACATACAATGGAAGAATTACCGGCTTGATACCTGGCCATCGTATGTAGGATGGGAGATATGGAACGCCTTGTGTTTCTGGATGTTAAAGACCATAAAACGGCAGCCAGTAAACTCATCACAACATAAAAAGATAGGACCAGTATCGCGGCGGATCTTAATTTTTCTGTCAAAGTGAATTTGGAAGACAAATAATAAAAGGTAAATCCATAGCTCTCATCGGTAAAGGAGTAGGTATCGTATTTGGGAATCTGATCCGTACTGGAAGCGGGGGTGAGCAGGGGAGAAAACTGTTCAACATCCAGGCTTGTGGAATAGAGCAAAGCCTCATTGGGAGACTTTAATATAATACCCGAATACTTACTGATGGCGATATCGTTTAATGATTCTAAGATATAGTCCAGTGAGAGATCCAAGATGAAATATCCGATAATACGTTGCCTGTCGATATCTTTCATCGTACGCACAAGTGAGATGGAATGCTTCGTATCATTTGTATCGGACAGAACAAACACTGGGTTCTGGTTATTGGCTTGCAGTTGTGTGTACCAATCAGAAGTCATGTAGTTGGTGAATTCGTTGACTTCCATAGTACTATATTTACTCAGGTAGAATAACTTATCAGAATTATTTGTGTGGGGAATAAAACCGATTCCCAAGATACTGTCACTCAAAAGTGTCATCCTGGTATTTAATGTACTGGTGTAGTCATCGACTAGTCGGGTGTATCGATAATAAACCTTGTTATCTGTTTTGGAAACCACGTCCTCATAGTCGTTTCGATTTAAAAAATTACATAATCCCGTAATCTTAGTATCATAGATATAACTGAGGGACAGCCCCGAATTCGCATCAATATGGTTTACCAGATGGGATGATAGGAGGCTGAGTGTATTTTCATATTCTTTTTTCTGCGTCTTTGTTATCTCACCGATGAAAAAGATAAATAAGATAGAGGTCAGAAGAAAGGATGGAATGATAAATGAAAGTATAAAGGTTACCATCGAGGAATGTTTTAGTGAATGATATTTTTTCTGCATGGTTATAATTCTCCTGAAAGTGGTCTAAAAGTATAGAGTAATTATAGAAAATGCCGTAGTGGATGTCAACTTATACAACTGAGAAAAGCAATTTCGTAAAATAAAGTACATTATTAACAAAAAAACGTACCTACTAGAGACTTTAGATGATGGTAAAATGAGTTTAGTTACAAAAGAACTATTTATAGGAGGTATGTATGAAAAACAAAGTAATTGCTTCATTGTGTGTAGCAACTATGGTGGTATCCCTTTTTGCAGGATGCGGTACTTCTAATTCGGACGGGGGCTCCGGAAAGGATAGTGATGCAGGGGGAACCGGGGAGACCAGTGAGGTAACACTGGAACTTGAGACTTCGTGGACCAAGGAGAAGTTGGAAGCCTTCAATGAGATCCTGGGTGAGTTTACCGAGAAAACAGGAATTGAGGTGGAGGTCATCGCCCCGGGAGACGATTATGAAAATGTTATGAAAACTCGTATGGCATCGGGAGACCTTCCTGACCTTTGGGAAACACATGGATGGAGTACCACCAGGTATTCCGAGTACTTGGCACCCCTGAATGATGAGAGCTGGGTTTCTGATATCAAAGATACAATCAAGACAACAATCATGGATCCCGACGGCAATATCTTTGTTGCACCGATTTCCATCGATCCGGCATCTATCTGCTACAACAAAACAATCTTTGAAGAAGCAGGAGTAGAAGCGGATAAGATAAAAACCTGGGATGATTTTGAAGCGGCCTGCGATAAGATTTTAGCATCGGGTAAGATACCGGTATATGTAGGCGGAAAATCGGTAAACAATATAGCGAATTTATTCGAAGTTATGGCACCTGGATTCCTGACCAATGAAGATGTGGCCGACAATCAGGGAGAGGCACTGCTGGGAGGAAGTTTTGATTGGGACAAACAGTGGACGCCCGTCGCAAAGATGATCAGTGAATGGCAGGAGAAGGGGTATTTCAACAAAGATATCCTGACCGCAAGCGATGACGCATCCATACAGGCATTGGCCAATGGAGAAACTGGGATTGTTGTCAGTGGAAACCATACCATAAGCCAGGCGCAGTCCTATAATCCGGATGTAAAGTTGGGCATTATGGCCATACCTACACCTTATGAAGGCGG
>DVNN01000251.1 GCA_018714325.1 Candidatus Pelethocola excrementipullorum | reverse complement strand
ACATACTTATTAGAACAGGCCCGCCCGCCTTGCTCCTGCAGGTATCTGCTGAGGGCGACGGGCATTTGCAGGGAATTTAGAAGTACTTATGCTCCAGGATTTTTCCGTTGTCAGCCCGGGGAGAACTGTCTGAACGAAGTGAGTTTTCTCCCCGGGCTGACGCATTTAGGAAAAACCCTGGAACACTAGTACTTCTTAATCCCCGAAACCGCCCACCGCCCCAGCATATACCTGCAGGAGCAAGGCGGGAGGGCCGTCCCCCATCTACATGTTATTATCTTTCAAGAACCGCTCTATATTATCCAATACTTTTTGACTCAGCCGGTCAAATGCTTGTCTGGTACGTCCTGATGATATATTCATGCAGTTAACATGTGGGTTGGTAAGAAGCTTACCACTATCATCGCCAAGAGCCCCGGCGGTATCACAGTAAAATTCATTGTCTCCATGTTCCAGCCACTTTGCCAGTGCCGAAACATCATGTGAGGGACCGATTGAGGTATTAAACATGATTTTATGATTGCCCAGCCATTCAAACTGTTCGTCATGGAATAAGATTACGTTCTTATTCAGGCAGGTACAAACAACGTCGACGGTCTGCAGTAATTCTTTCAGCGGCAGGTATTTCACATTTTTAGACTCTTCCTCCGGCTTGCGTGTCCGGCTGAAATAGTATAAATCGGAGCCCAGTCCCTGAAGTCCGGCGGCTATCATCTGTCCCGTGGTTCCAAGTCCTACGATACCCACTTTCAAATCGGTAAGCTCTATGGGCTGATCCAGCCACTGCTTACCACCAAATCCATGTAGATATCGAATTAATTCGCTGACCACGTATTCCACAACACCTTGGTCACCGTAATCCCGGATACCATATACCGTGATGTTCTTTTCATTTGCCGTACGAATATCCACATTGGCGCTCTCCGGTGAATAAAGGCTGCAACACATTCCTATGTAACGAATGCTCGGGCAGGCATTGAGCACCTCTTTATCGATACTGCTGGTATAGCTCAGCAATACGGCATCGGCATCCCCAATACGTTGAATGATCTGCTCATTGTCCTTTGGGATATCGTCGAACAGAATGACTTCCTGAGCATACTCATAGAGTTTCTGCTCAGCTGATGGAATCAAGCTCACTGGCTCTATGGCTACTAACTTTTTAAACATCTCAACCTACCTCCTAAAATACGATTGGTCCCACGGCATTTTGCAGGACTGCTACCACGCTCCAACCGGCGATTGCACTGGTACGGGAGTAAATATTCAGATCCGTATATACCTCTTCGCCTTTAATCTCAATTTTATATTCATCACCTTTAAATCCTGGCACCGCTTTAATATTCATGGCTGTTTGATCAGGACCTGCACTGGCTAAGGCAGTTGCTACCGCCACATTTACATGAGTCGGCAAAATAGCGATGGCTTCTTTGGTCGTCCCACCAAACACCTGCTTTGGCTCCTTCAAATCTAATAAATCCTCTGTGAACAGCGGGGTGTAATATAAGGAACCTGGATTTTTTTGAGAGCTTATCGAAGCGGTAATCGGACTCATCAACGCCGCTGTACGCAGCACATCAAATCCTCCAACCGCACCGCTTGCAATATAAACCCGTCGTTTATTTTTGGCAGCCGTATTCTTTACACGTTCATAAAGTTCGGCATCTGCAAAGGCGCCAATCGATAATACCACAAAGTTGGATCCACCATTTAATACCACTTCAGCATAATCCTGAACTGCTTTTACAGATGCAGCTTCCGCTGTAAATTCCGGCTTCATCGCCAGAAGTTCTTCTATATTGGCACAGGCTTTACAGTTATGGCGCTCAGCAAAGGCCTGCGCACGTTCATGATCTCTTCCCAGAACGGCTATCAGTTCATATTCTGGCAAAAGGCCGTCCTTTACTGCATTGGCCACGATTTCATTGAGATAGCCACAGCCGATTAGGGCTAATTTGATTTTTTCCATAGTAACCTCACTTAGATATATTTTTTTAGAGATTCTCTGATGTCCGGTGAGCTTAAGCCCACAACACAATCTCACCCTACATTCTACCATACAAACACCGAAAATAGAAATGATATTGTTAGTTGCCTAAAACCGCCATAATAGTAACTGGAATACCTCACCGCTTACTATTGACGATTACTCACAGCCTTATCTGATATCCATTGCTTCTAAGGACTTCGATTGCAGCCTCATAGTGATCCGCCTTGGTTAAGATATAATCGGTATTATATGTGGATACAGCAAAGATTCCAATCTTATTCTCGGCCAATAAGGTGCTTATCTTAGATAATATCCCAATGAGCGAAAAATCTAATACACCCTGAATCCGGAATGCTCTCCAACCATCATCACAGTCTGTCGCATTGTCTGGAATCCGGTTAAGACTGCATACCAACGACAATTCCTCATCTGTTTTTCCAATAAAGCAGAATTCATCGGTAAAATCCACTTTAGTCAAATCCTTAACCTTACATATGGCAAAATCCTGCTGAATTACTTTTATCTCCATATGGTACTCCTAGCTTTCTATTCTTAATGTCTGACTCTTTTCTAAATACCTAAATAGCGGACACCACCATTGATGCTTAGATCATAAAAGCGGCTGCCATAGCGAGATAAGACCATTTTGTATCCTTTTCAAGTGCCAGATACATCAAACCATACATAAGACTAAATGCCATAGTACCCAGACCATCTGTCAAATTACCTTTCGTTAGAACATGGACTGCTCCCCAGGTCAGTGCCAATATCATTCCACCCCAGGGAATATGGCTTGATTTCTTCAATAGGGTTTCTACAAATTTTTGCCCAAATGCTACAATCAAGAACACTAAGACCACCTCAAAGAAATAATAGATATACTGGAATACGAATAATAAAAGGCCATTTCCTTGAAATTCGCCTACTATTTTTAGAATTCCCCAATCAAAAAAGTTCAAGGCGATACAAGCGGCTACCAAGATAAGAGTTATCAGCGCTCCTTGAGAGGTGATTTTTTTATGTATAAATATATCAAAGTCCAATTTGCGCTTTGAAACTGAAACCAGGACATATCCCATAGCGCCCCAACAGATACACGTCAGTACCCAGTGAATGATTGACTGTGTTGCACTGTAGTCAGAGAGTTTGACACCACCAAAAATCATGGGCTCAATCACTCCAATCAAAAGCATTTCGATGCCAAGTCCTGCAAACGCATAAAGCGCAAACCAAAAATATTCCCACGCCGATGTTTTATTTTTCATACCAAAACCCTCCTCAAATTATATACATATTAATCAAAACCAGGAAATGTAAACCCTTCACCGGTTCACTTAGAAATTATCTTTCATTTGTACATTAACGCCTTACATATAGTAAAAAATAACGTAGATAGTGAAGTACCACCTACGTTATTTTCTTCCATGGGAATTCTCCCAAACTATTTCTGTACGATATTGATAATCTTACCTGGAACGTAAATCTCTTTCACGATGGTTCCTGTCAGCTTATCACCAATCACTTCTTTACCTGCAGCGATCGCGTCCTCTTTGCTGATGGATGCGGATACACTGATGACAGCTCTGGTCTTTCCATTGATCTGTACCGGGATTTCTATCTCATCATCTTTCATAGCCTCTTCGTCGTATACGGGCCACTCCTGACGGAAGATTGTCTCGGTATGTCCATACTGCTCCCAAACCTCCTCCGAAATATGAGGGGCAAATGGTGCTAACAGAACGGCTACTGTCTCAATAGTCTCCTTATCGATGCCGCCATTGGTCTTTGCAAGGCTGGCAAACTTATTGGTGTATTCCATAAATCCTGAAATAACCGTATTTAGGCTGAAAGACTCCAGACGCTGTGTGATCTCATAGATCATCTTATGGCGAAGTTTAATCATCTCAGGAGTCGCTTTTACATCTGCTTCCTTGCTGTCTAATGCCAGTTTCCAGAATCGTTTCAGGAAACGGTTTACTCCGTCGATTCCGCGGTCATCCCATTCCGCATCCAATTCTGGCGGACCTACGAAAAGTTCATACATACGCAGGGAATCGCAGCCATAATCCTCTACCAATTCATCGGGGGAAACCACATTACCCTTGGACTTACTCATCTTGATTCCGTTCTTACCGGTGATCATACCTTGGTTGAACAGTTTCTGGAATGGTTCATCAAAGTCCACAACACCGATATCATACAAGAACTTGGTATAGAATCTGGAATACAGCAGGTGAAGCACGGCATGCTCAACACCGCCGATATACATATCAACCGGAAGGTATTTAGCCGCTTTTTCTTTCGATACCAAAGCATCGGTGTTCTGACTGTCCACGTAGCGGAGGAAGTACCAGGAGGATCCTGCCCACTGAGGCATGGTGTTGGTCTCTCTCTTGGCATCGGCGCCGCAGACCGGACACTTACAGTTCACCCATTCATCGATGGCAGCCAGAGGTGACTCTCCTGTACCCGTTGGCTGATAGCTTTCTACTTCCGGAAGGCGTAAAGGCAGTTCCTCTTCCGGAACCGGAACATTGCCGCATTTCGGGCAGTGTACGATCGGAATTGGCTCACCCCAGTAACGCTGACGGGAGAATACCCAGTCACGGAGCTTAAAGTTTACGGTAGCTTTACCGATTCCCATCTTCTCTATCATATGAGGGGCTTCTTTTTTCAGAACGGATGACTCCATACCATTCCAATCACCGGAATTAATCATGGTTCCGGCAGCATCGGTATAGGCCTCTGTCATATTCTCGATTTCTTTTCCATCTTTTGCGATTACCTGAACGATGGGGAGCTGGAATTTCGTAGCGAATTCAAAGTCACGCTAATCATGGGCAGGCACGCACATGATAGCTCCGGTACCATAGTCTGCAAGCACGTAATCCGAGAGCCAGATCTGCACTTTTTCACCATTCAGCGGATTGATGCAGTAGCTTCCGGTGAACACTCCAGTCTTCTCTTTATCCTGAAGACGATCCACGTTGGACTTCATGGACGCATCATAGATATACTTCTCTACAACCTCTTTTGTCTCTTCGGTAGCCAATGATGAGGCCATATCATGTTCAGGAGCCAATACCATGAACGTTGCTCCATGAAGGGTGTCTGGACGGGTGGTATAGACGGTGATCTTATCCTCCCTTCCCACTACAGGGAACTGTACTTCCGCACCATAAGATTTACCAATCCAATCGGACTGCATCTTTCTTACCTTTTCCGGCCAGTCCAGCTTGTCCAGGTCATTTAACAGACGGTCAGCATATGCTGTGATTTTAAGAATCCACTGGCGAAGGTTTTTCTTGGTGACTTCGGAACCACAACGCTCACACTTGCCATTGACCACCTCTTCGTTGGCCAATCCAGTCTTACAAGACGGACACCAGTTAATTGGAAACTCTTTTTCATATGCCAGACCTTTTTTGAACATCTGAACGAAGATCCACTGGGTCCACCTGTAGAATTCAGGATCGGTGGTGTTGACTTCCATATCCCAATCATAGATAGCCGAGATGTCACGGATCTGTTTTTTGATGTTTTCCACGTTCTTAGCAGTTGAATCAGACGGATGAACCCCCATTTTGATGGCGTAGTTCTCTGCGGGAAGACCAAAGGCATCCCAGCCCATGGGATGAAGCACATAGAAGCCCTTCAATAGTTTATATCTGCTCCATACATCGGAGATTACATATCCTCTCCAGTGACCTACATGCAGACCATTGGCCGATGGATATGGGAACATGTCCAAACAGTAGTATTTTTGCTTTTCCTTTCCATTGGCGTCGGTTTTCGGGTTCACCGGATTCTTCTCCCAGTTCACACGCCATTTTGCTTCAATCGCCTTATGATTATAAGGTACTGACATTCTATTTTCCTCCTTGAAATCAAATAGCCCTCTTCGTCTTCAAAAATCAGAGACGAAAAGGGCTTAAATTCCGTGGTACCACTCTAATTCACCTGCATGTAACATACAGATGCACTCATACTATCTATAACGGGATGAACCGCCTTAACCTACTCTTCTATCCTTCACGGTATGCTGGAATGATGAGGATTTCGGCTAAAGAACTCGGAGGCCAGTTGGGAGTTATTCCTCACTGCCTTGCACCCTGCGGCAGCTCTCTGCATCGGAAATTGCTCTTAATATTCCTCTTCGACGTCTTTCTCTATGCTCTCATCATTTTACCATACCGATACGATTTGTCAAGGGCTTCTATTCTTCGATATCTTTGATTTTACTTGCTCTGGCCGCGATTTCTTTCTCTTGAATATCGGAAGGTGCCTGCTCATATCTGGCAAACTCATATTCGAAGTTTCCACTTCCACCGGTCATGGACCGAAGTACTGTTCCATATCCGTAGATTTCCAACTCAGGAACGTCCGCCTCAATCACGGTATTGCCGTATTGATCCGGATTCATCCCCAGCACACGGCCGCGGCGTTTATTCAGGTCACCCATCACATCTCCGGTGAATTTGTCCTGAACGGTGACTTTCATATTTACAATAGGTTCCAATAACACAGGTCCGGCTTCCATAAAGCCTTTTTTAAATGCCATGATGGATGCGGTCTTGAAGGCCATCTCCGAAGAATCCACGGGATGATAAGATCCATCATAAAGAATGGCTTTCACGCCCACTACCGGATAGGCCGCAAGCGGTCCGGAAACAACAGCATCCTGTAATCCCTTCTCCACGGCCGGGAAGTAGTTCTTAGGAACCGCTCCTCCCACAACCTCCTGCGCAAATACACAAGGTACATCCAAATCGCCCGAAGGTTCGAAACGCATCTTGACATGTCCATACTGTCCATGACCACCTGACTGTTTCTTATACTTGGATTCCACATCGGATTTCTTACGGATGGTCTCACGAAATGCTACCTTAGGCTGGCTTAGTTCCAGATCCACCCGATAGCGTTCCAACAGCTTGCTGACTACAACATCGATATGCTGATCTCCGATTCCGTAGATCAATGTCTGACGGTTAGCAGAGTCATTGACCACCTTTAGGGTCTGATCTTCCTGCATCATCTTGGAAAATGCCTGAGAGATTTTGTCCATATCGCCTTTGTTTTTCGGTTTATAGCGCTTTGCTGTATATGGTTTAGAGATATCAATTCTTCCATATAAAATAGGATTCGCTTTGGTGGCAAGTGAGTCACCGGTTCTTGCATCCCCAAGTTTGGCGATGGCTCCGATATCACCGGCATGAAGTTCCGGCACCTCAATTGGTTTGGAACCTTCCAAAACATATAGTTTATTCAGTTTTTCCTCACTGTCCTGGTTTACGTTGTAGAGCAGGTCATCATTCTTGATTACGCCTGAGCACACCTTAATCATGGAGTACTTTCCAAGGAAGGGATCCACAATAGTTTTGAAAATGGTGGCGGATTTGGGCTTCTGGAAATTATAATCGGCTTCGAACACTTCATTGGTGGAGTGGTTGAGGCCGGCACACTTTCTATTAGCCGGGCTTGGGAAATACCCGCAGATATCATCCAGCAGATTAGATACCCCCTGAAGATTCAGCGGGGAGCCCATACATACCGGAACAAGGCTTCCGTCAATCACATTGGCAGACAGGGCGGCTGAAATCTCAGCAACCGAGAATTCCTCGCCTCCGAAATAGCGGTCCATGAATTCCTCGCTGGTTTCGGCCACGGATTCCATCAAAGTCTCACGATACTTCTCCAAATACTCCTTGGAATATTCCGGAATCTCACACTCTTCTTTTTTATCTTTATTAATATAACGGCGGCCTTTATTCTTTACGATATTAATATAGCCGACGAACTTTTCATTTTCACGGATTGGCATATGCAATGGAGCGATTCTCTTTCCATATAACTCTGTCAGTTGTTCAAGCACTTCGCGATAGCTGACGTTGTCGATATCCATCTCAGTTACAAAAATCATACGGGGCAGTTTATACTTTTCGCAAAGTTCCCAGGCCTTCTGTGTTCCCACCTGAACTCCAGATTTACCGGATACTAGAATAACTGCTGCATCAGCTGCTGC
>DVNN01000250.1 GCA_018714325.1 Candidatus Pelethocola excrementipullorum | reverse complement strand
AAAATAAAACTTTCCGTTCTTTTCTAACAGAAATTCTATGGTTCCTGCATTTTCATATTTTGAAGCCTGTGCTGCTTTTACAGCTGCCTCTCCCATCTGTCTGCGCAAATCATCAGAGATTGCCACAGATGGGGCTTCTTCTATCATCTTTTGATGATTTCTCTGTATGGAGCAATCCCTTTCCCCCAGATGAATCACATGCCCCTGACTGTCCGCCAGGATCTGAAATTCGATATGACGGGGATGTTCCACAAAGTGTTCAATATACATGGTTCCATCGCCAAAGGCAATTTGAGCCTCTTTTTGAGCCGTCTGGAATGCCAGTTTGAATGCATCCGGTGTATAAGCCGTGCGCATCCCCTTGCCACCGCCGCCTAAGGCCGCCTTTACAATAACAGGATAACCAATGCGGTCAGCTTCTGCAGCGCCGGTTTCCACATCGTAGATCGGCTTATCGGTGCCTGGAATCACGGGGACTCCTGCCGCAACCATGGTATTTCTGGCAATCTGCTTATTCCCCAGGTTCCGAATCACCGATGAGCTGGGGCCTACGAAGGTGACATGACACTGTTCACAGATCTCTGCAAACCGGGCATTCTCCGATAAGAACCCAAATCCAGGATGGATGGCATCCGCACCGGACACCATGGTAGCACTCATAATCCGCTCCATATTCAGATAACTTTCCGTGGATGGCCCAGGACCGATACAGATAGCTTCATCCGCAAGCTGGGTATGAAGGCAGTCTTTATCCGCCTCAGAATACACGGCTACAGTCTCTATCCCCATCTCCCTGCAGGCCCGGATGATCCGCACCGCAATTTCACCCCGATTGGCTATTAATAATTTTCGAATCATATATCCACCCTTATCCCACCATAAATGTCAGTTCCGCTTTTACCGCTACTTTTCCGTCCACCGTGGCTATGGCTTCACCCACTCCCACAGGACCTTTTCGCTTGATGATCTTTGTCTCCAGGCGCAGCTTATCTCCAGGTTGAACCTTTGATTTGAAGCGACATTTATCAACGCCGCCAAAATAAGCGATTTTCCCTTTGTTTTTCGGTAAAGAGAGGATGGCTACCGCACCAGCCTGCGCCAATGCTTCCAGAATCAACACTCCAGGCATCACCGGTTCCTGAGGAAAATGCCCCGCAAAAAAATCCTCGCGAAATGTCACGCATTTATACCCAACGGCATACTCTCCCGGCTTGTAATCCTCTATATAGTCCACCAGCAGAAATGGATGACGATGAGGTATGATTTCTTCGATTTGCTTAATATTTAAATGATTCATTTCCAATCCTCCCTGAACTCTGCCTAGATACAATCATCTATTTGACTGTCACTTTAAAATATCTATGCATACTTCTCTTACATCTGTAACTCTATATGCTACTATTTCACACTGAACAAGGGTTGGCCATATTCTACAGCCTCTCCGTTCTTCACATAAATTTCGGTAATCTCTCCATCGAAATCACTTTCGATGTCATTCATCAGCTTCATAGCTTCTACTATGGCCAGTATCTGGCCTTTTTTCACCTGATCTCCCACATGGATAAATGGCTCTGCATCCTCCGAGGGCGCCACATAAAAGGTGCCTACCAATGGGGATTTCACCAGATTCCCCTCCGGCTCTTTTTCCGGAGTCCCCGAAACTACAGGGGCAGGGGTCAAGACCTGCTGCTGGGTCATATCCACATTGGATATCACAACTGGCTGTGATTTTCCACATTCCAAAGTGAGTTTTACACCTTCAGACTCATATTGAAAGGAAGAGAGGTTGGAAGCGGATACACTTTCCACTAATTTCATAATCTGTTCGAATTCCATTCCATTTCCTCCTTTAATCCTGATATTTTTTAATCAATAATGTAGCGTTATGTCCGCCAAATCCCAGGGAATTGCTCATTGCATAATTCACTTCCTGCTCCACCGGAGATCCGATCACATAGTCCAGATCCAGATCCTCTTCGGTTTCCCTGGTTCCCACCGTCTGGTGGATAAATCCGTCCAGTATGGACTTTACACACACAATAAACTCCACTCCGCCGGCGGCACCCAGAAGATGACCGACCATGGACTTGGTGGAATTGATCTTCACCTTTTTAGCAGCCTCCCCAAAGGCCGCCTTAATGGCTCTTGTCTCAAATAAATCATTGTGATGGGTGCTGGTTCCATGGGCATTGATATATTCAACCTGATCCGGATTCACACCGGCTTCTTTCATTGCATCCGCCATGGCTCTTGCCGCACCGCTTCCATCCTCAATGGGAGAAGTGATGTGATAAGCATCTGCGGTCGCTCCATAGCCTACAACTTCGGCTAGAATATTGGCGCCACGGGCTTTGGCGCGCTCCAATTCCTCCATGATTACTACACCAGCACCCTCACCCATTACGAAACCGCTTCTTTCCTTGTCGAAGGGAATAGAGGCCCGCATGGGATCGTCGCAGGTGGTCAAGGCTGTAAGACTGGTAAAACCAGCCACTCCAATAGGACATACGGAACCCTCCGTACCACCTGCGATCATCACATCGGCATCACCATACTGGATAGCCCGGTATGCATCACCGATGCAGTTCGTACCGGAAGCACAGGCAGTAACCACATTGGTACATTTTCCCCTGGCTCCGGTGGCAATTGAGACATTGCCTGCCGCCATATTGGTAATCATCTTCGGAACCAACAAAGGATCTACTCTGGACGGCCCCTTTTCCAGCATTCTATGCTCTTCCCGCTCCATGGACTGCAGGCTTCCGATACCAGATCCCACAATCACTCCCACACGGAAGGGGTCTTCTTTATTCATATCGATTTTGGCATCCTCAAGAGCTTCCTGTGCGGCAACTACCGCATATTGGGAAAATAACTCCATACGCTTGGCTGATTTGAAATCCATCCGGTCCTTCGCCACAAAATCTTTAACCTCAGCCGCCAGCTTTGCCTTAAAATCCGTAGTATCAAACTTGGTGATTTCACCGATTCCAACCTTTCCGGCCCGGATTCCGGCCCAGAAAGAATCCACGTCATTGCCAAGAGGCGTAACTGCCCCAAGACCGGTCACCACAACTCTTCTCTTCATAAAAACCTCCATTCGATTCTTTCCTTACATTGCCATGCCGCCGTCTACACACAGTACCTGCCCGGTGACATATCCGGCTCCATCCGAAGCCAGAAATCCCACTGCCTTTGCCACATCCTCAGGCCTTCCAAAGGTTCCCATAGGTATCATACCCGTAGTGGCCTCTCTTACTTTTTCGGATAATACTTCCGTCATATCCGTCTCGATAAATCCAGGAGCTATGGCATTAACGGTCACGCCTCTGGATGCCAGCTCCTTTGCCACGGATTTGGTCAACCCGATGACTCCGGCCTTTGATGCCGCATAATTGGCCTGGCCTGCATTGCCGGAAACCCCTACGACGGATGCCATATTAATTATCCGGCCGCTTCTCTGTTTCAACATCTGACGGGATACCTGACGAATACAATTGAAGGTTCCTTTCAGGTTCACATCAATCACCTGTGAGAAATCCTCCTCACTCATACGCATTACCAGATCATCCTTGGTGATGCCTGCATTATTGACCAGAATATCAACTCTTACATATTTCTTGATTATCGAACTAATAAATTCTCCACAAGCTTTAAAATCAGCCACATTACACTGTTCAATCACCGCCTCGCCGCCTTCTGCTTCGATGAGTGACTGGACTTGCTCGGCCTTTTCTCTGGAACCGTTGTAATTAACTATGACAAATGCACCGCTTCTGGCAAGTTCCAGAGCTATGGCTCTGCCGATTCCTCTGGAAGCCCCTGTAACAACTGCTATTTTCTTATCAGACATCCTTTGCTCCTTTACTTATGCAATCACATACCATCATCCATTCAATCTCTGATTGCCCCTAACACATGTTCCATATCTTCTACCGTCTGGATGTTATACACCTTCACATCCCGGTTTATCTTTCTCATAAATCCTGCAAGCGTCTTCCCTGGTCCTATTTCCACAAAGGTATCCACTCCGTTGTCTATCATTGCTTCCACACTTTGCTGCCAGCGTACCGAAGAGGAGATTTGTCTGGACAACAATCCTTTAATCTCTCTGCAATCCGAAACATACTCCGCCGTCACATTGGTCACATAAGGAAGTTTAAGTGCCGTCACATCGACCATTTCCAACACTTCGCCCAGTTTCTCGCCGGCCTCTCTAAGCATTGCGGAATGGAAAGGACCGCTTACCTTCAAAGGTAGGACTCTCTTGGCACCGGCCTCCTTTAACTTCAGTGATGATTCCTCTACCGCCGCCTTCATTCCGGTAATCACAATCTGACCCGGACAATTATAATTGGCGATGCTCACCCCATCGATTCCCTGGATTACCGCTTCAATCTGATTCCCTTCCAGCCCCAGGACGGCTGCCATTGCACCCTGTCCGGCCGGAACTGCCTGTTCCATCAGAATACCTCTTTTACGGACCGTGGTGATGGCATCTTTCAGGCTTAACCCTCCTGCCACCTCAATCGCGCAATATTCACCCAGGCTTAATCCTGCCGTCACGTCGGGACAGAGCCCTTGCTCCTCCATCACCTTCTCCATAGCCAGACAGGTGGTTACCATGGCCGCCTGTGTATATTCCGTGGAATCTAATCTGTCATTTTCCTCAAAACAAAGTTCTTTCATATCCAGATCCAGCCATTGACTGGCGTCCTCAAACACCTGTCTGGCGGTATCATATTTATCATAAAAATCTTTCCCCATCCCGGCCTTCTGTGCGCCCTGTCCCGGAAAGATAAATGCTGTCTTACTCATAAAAAGAGGTTCCTTTCATCATCGAATCTGTCTCTTTTATTAATTTTTGAATCAACTCCGCACAGGTCATCTCTTCCTCTACAAGCCCTGCACTTTGTCCTGCCATCACACTTCCTGTGACCACATCTCCATCCACCACGGCTTTACGCAGTCCTCCCAAAGTCATCAGCTCTAGTTCTTCAAAGGATACACCCTCTGCCTCTTTTTTCAGATATTCCCTGGTCATCTGGTTACGAAGTGCACGAACCGGATGTCCTGTGGTACGACCTGTAACCTTAGTATCAATATCCTTGGCTTTTAAGATAGCTTTCTTATAGTTGTCATGAACCTGGGACTCTTTTGTCACAACAAAATGAGTTCCCATCTGAACGCCCTTTGCTCCCAGCATAAATGCCGCCGCAATCCCACGTCCATCCGCAATACCACCTGCCGCAATCACCGGTATATTCACTGCCGAAGCAACCTGAGGCACCAGAACCATGGTTGTAGTATCCCCAATATGTCCTCCCGCCTCTGTACCCTCAGCCACCAGACAATTGGCTCCGCAACGTTCCATACGCTTAGCCATAGCCACAGAAGCAACCACCGGAACCACCTTCACCCCGGCCTCTTTCCACATCTTCATGTACTTCTCCGGATTTCCTGCACCAGTGGTGACCACCTTGACCCCTTCTTCTACTATGATCTCAGCCACCTCATCTGCATAAGGGCTCATTAACATAATGTTGACTCCAAATGGCTTATCCGTCAACATCTTAGCCTTTTGTACCTGATCCCGCACCCATTCCGCCGGAGCACTGGCTGCTCCAATCAGGCCTAAACCTCCTGCTTCCGATACCGCTGCTGCCAGATGATACTCCGCCACCCAGGCCATACCGCCCTGGATAATGGGGTATTCAATTCCAAGTAATCCGGTGATTTCCGTTTTCATAAAGGTTGCCTCCAATCTATTATTTCATTTTCTGAATGTACGCTTCCACATCCCCAAGAGTCTTAATCTCTTCCAGATCTTCTGTTGGGATCTCCACATTAAATTCTTCTTCCAGTGCCATTACCATCTCAAACAAGTCCAGAGAATCCGCACCCAGATCTTCCTTAAATGAAGTTCCAGCATTCATTGACTCCACCTCAGCACCAAGTGACTCCGCTACGATTTCTTTAATTTTTTCTAACATAATTCTTTTCTCCTTATCATTTAAATTAATTTTTATTGAAAACAGCTAAACAGCTGACTTTTCCTTTACCACCTAATAAGGCTGGCACCATATGTCAACCCTCCGCCAAATCCCGAAAGGACAATAAAATCTCCGCTCTGAAAGGTCTTCTTTTTATTTAGTTCATCCAGCAGAATCGGAATGCTGGCAGAGGAAGTATTCCCGTATTCTTCCATGTTAGTCGGGAATTTCTCCGCCTTCTCTCCCAAGCGCTTTGCCACCGACCGTACAATCCGCACATTAGCCTGATGGAGAATATAATAGGCAATCTCTTCCGTCGTCATCTGTTCCTGATCCAACAGCTCTCTCACCGCCTCCGGCACCTTGGACACTGCGAATTTGAAAACCTCTCCCCCATCCATCTGCATGTAGGTCGATCCATCTCTCGGTTCATCTTCAAACTTTTTCTGATTCCTGCTACTGCAGGTCAGCACATCGCCCTTGCTTCCATCGGAATATGTTACCTGGCTGTATCTTCCATCCTCCGAGGCCTTCAATACCACAGCCCCCGCCCCGTCTCCAAAAAGAATACAGGTGGATCGGTCCTCCCAATTGACCATATTAGAAAGGCTTTCCGTCCCAATTACAACGGCTGTTTTATATATGCCTTGCCCTAAATATGCCTGGGCGGTATTCAATGCAAAGAGAAAACCAGTACAGGCAGCATTTAAATCAAAGCAGGCGGCGTTAACCGCGCCAATTACATTTTGAACCTCACAAGCCGTACAAGGCATGATATTCTGTGAAGACATGGTTGCAACCACAATCAGGTCCACTTCTTCCGGCCGAACCCCTGCATCTTTTAAGGCTTCACCAGCCGCCTGAGCCGCCATATAGGAAGTGGTTTCCTCCCCATCTATCAGATGTCTTCTGGCAATACCCGTACGTTCTCTAATCCATTCATCATCGGTTTCCACCAACTGAGCCAGCTTTTCATTGTCCCATACCAGAGATGGGATGTAAGAACCAGTACCGCATATTTTTCCAATCATAGTTATCTTTCCTGTCATTATTTTTAAACTAAAATACTTTGATTATCAAATTATATCATATTAAAAGTAGTTGTCAAGAAAAAAAAAAGACATCTGTCTTTTTTGACAAATGTCTAATTCTACGTCTATTTTTAAGCAATGCAAAGTGAAACGAACATCCCTACCAATACTAATGTCATTAATAAACCGGTACTGAAAACGTTGACTAAGCTTCTTCCTCTTCTCATGTTCTTTTCCTCCTCATCCCTCTGGTTTTCCATTATTTCTCATATGTAAGCTTAAGTGACATCACCAAAATCGAACGCATATTCCGAACTGGTGTTTTGAACTTATGTTTGTATTATAACAGAACATTCGTTCGGATGCAAGTGTTTTTCCATAAATATTATATTTTGTGAGATAAAAATAAAAGGGATAGCCTGAATGGTTGTCTCCCATTAAGTCTATCCCTCTTATTCGTATTGTCTTCCATACACCGCCCTACTCTTGACCATTAAAAATGATTGGTTCTTTTCTTTTAGGTGGGGCCAGATTCAGTCCTTTTTTTATATATCCCATGGACATTGGACATACTAGTTCATAATTTTCCGGTACCTTGTATTTTTCTTTAAATTCACTGGTGTTTAACATATATTCAGCGAAACCTATCCAACATGTACCGATTCCCTTTGAATATGCAGCAAGCATTATATTACCAGCCGCCAATGTACAATCATATTTATACCAATGAGAATCTGTATTACCATAAATAACGAGTAAGGTGCCAGCGTGATTAAACACGCTAAACTTAGGGTTCTTCAGCCAGCTTTCATATTGCTGAAGATAAGGATATTCTTCTAAATGATCCCGAAGATAGCTTTTTATCTTCTCTGACCACATATCGATTTCTTCTTTGTCCTTTATTGTGACAAACCCCCAAGGTTCCATACCAGAACCCGTGGAAGCTTTCGTTCCTAATGTTATCAGCTCCTTTAACACTTCATCTGAAATTAACTCATCACTATATGCCCGTACACTTCTTTTGTTACTAATAGCTTCCATAATATCCATAGCCATACTCCTTTTATATATGATGATAACAGGGTCTAAAGGTCATGCGTTTCATGCTTGCATGAAAAAGCATGAGTTTGGGACCCTGGTATCATCATAATATATTTATACCAGATCTGTCAAAGGCCAGCCATATCCATCAAAGAATAATTCGTTCTACCAGTTCATCCAGATCCAGAACAACCTCATCTGCCCCTGCCTCTTTAAACCTGGCTTTGACCCTTTCGCAGATATTCTTTCTTTCCCTCAGTTCTAATGATCCATATTCCTCCTGGGTTAAACTCATCTCAGAACTGCCGATAACCACACCCACGGTGTAAACCCCGGCATTCTTTCCTTCCTTTATATCGGACACCGTATCTCCAACCTTTATTACCCTGCGGACATCTGCGATTCCCAGAGATTCCATATTCCTGAATATCATATAAGGATAAGGGCGGCCCTTCTGTCGGGTAGAGTCGGGGCTGAACCAACAGTCAGGGCTATACCCCTTTTCTTTTGCCAGCGGCACAATAATCTCCATCATCTTATCCGTGTATCCGGTGGTGGAACCTATAGATATCCCCAATTCCCTTAGGTTTTCCACAACTTTAACCACACCTGGCTTAGGCTCGGCAAAACGATTCAATATGGAAAGTAGTTTCTCTTCGAATAACCCAAATAGCTTCTCCACGTCCTCTTCCGTCGGTTCCTTTCCATGCCGTTCTGACCAACATGCCTTGATTCTGGGCATCTGAAGCATGGTACGAATATGTTCAATCTTCAGCAGCCCCATGGGCTTTCTGACCTCTTCCATCGTGGGTTCCACTCCAAAGTGCCGGAACACCTCCACAAATGCCTGCACGGGTGCAAAACACCCATAATCCACGGTGGTGCCCGCCCAATCAAATATCACCGCATCAAATCTGCCCATTTTTAACCTCCAGAAATTCTTTCATAATATCACATAGTTTTTTAATATCCTCCGGATAGATCTCTCCAATATTTCCTATGCGAAATGTATCCGCCTCCGTTACTTTCCCCGGATATATCGCATATCCTCTATCCTTTATATATTGGTACATCTCTGCAAATGTAAAACCGGCATTCTCCGGATAGAAGAAGGTGGTGATAATCGGTCCCTGATGGTTTCCGTCTATATAGGTCTTCATACCCATCTCACCCATCTTTTCAATCAGCAGACGATTGTTCTTCCGATAACGGCGGTATCTGGCCGGGATTCCTCCTTCTTCCAGCATCTCATCCAACGCCTTGGAAAAGGCCAGCACCACATGGGTCGGGGAAGTAAACCTCCACTTTCCATCCACCTCCATGGTTTTCCATTGATCATATAAATCCAAAGACAAGCTTCTTGCCTTGCCCACACTCTCTATCACCAAGTCACGTCTACCGATGATAAATGAAAATCCCGGAACTCCTTGAATACACTTATTGGCGCTGCTGATCAGAAAATCTATTCCCCAATCCTGCACAGGGATATCCACTCCCCCAAATGTACTCATGGCATCCACGATAAACACTCCATCCCCGGCCTTTACAACATCGGCCACTGCCTTGATGTCATTTAGAATTCCGGATGTGGTTTCCCCATGTACCATGGCCACATGTGTAATTCCTTTATCCGCCTGCATCCAGGCTTTTATCTTCTGGGCGTCCGGCACCTTATTATAATGTTCACGATAAATACTATAAGAGATTCCGTTATGCCTGGCAATATCCTCCATTCTTTCCCCATAAGCTCCATTGGAAATAATCAATAATTTGTCCTTTTTTCCAACTACGCTGGAGAGTACCGACTCCACACCAAAGGTGCCGCTTCCCTGCATTAAAACTGCAGTATACTCATCTTCTGATACGTGTGCCAGCTCCAGCAGCTGCTTTCTGATTTTCTGGGTGATCTGCTTATATTCATCGTCCCAGGTACAATGGTCAAACATCATCTCCTTTTTTACACGCTCCGATGTAGTCAAAGGTCCCGGTGTTAATAATTTATAGTTCTTCATCTACGTTCTCTCCCTTTATTTCTTTTATTTACTAGATTCTGATAATTCCTGATGTTGCTTTAAAAGATCCACGGTAAGTTTCTCTTTGAAAACCCTTGGATTGTCGGATTTATTACCACTGTCTGAACGTTCTCCCTGATAAAGCGCAAGAGGATAATACTCCTGCAGCTCTGCTCTGGCATTCTTAACGATGCACGCTACCATCTCCATGGCCTTCGGGTTGGTTTTCTCACCCTTATCCACCACTGCAGCCGACTCGGTCAGTGAAAAACTTCCTTCTGACGGATCCACAAAATCAATGGGCAGCCCCTCTGCTTTATCGGCAACCGCCTGCTGGCGAAGACCAAATCCAATGGCCACTTCCCCTGCCCTCACCTTTTTCAGAGGTCCGGAACCGGATTCTTCAATATGGGGGCCTGCATTCTGATAAATATTGGTCAATGCCTCTTTTGCCCCATCTTCCCCATATTCCGAGATTAATCCCTGGATAAGAAGCCAGGCCGTGGAAGAGGACTTAATGTCCGTGACAGAAATCATATCCTTATATTCATCATTCCCAAGATCCTTTATGGACGTTGGCATGGTGAGATTGTTTTCGGCCATCAACTCCGTATTAAGGATTATCGTACCCTCCTGGGCGGTGATAGGCGTACAGTAGGAAGGGTATTCATCCAGAGTCTTTGTATCAAAGGTCAGATCCTGAAACATCTGTTTTTCTTGCTGAGCGCTTTCCACATAGAAGGTACTCATAGTCACCAGATCCGCCTCAATCTCTTTCCCTTCCGCCAGTAGTTTCCCTCCCAATTCGGAAGTACCGAAAGTCTGCATGATATATTGATCTTTAAATCCATTCTCATCCAAGGCATTTTTCATGGCAGTAACGGCCTCATCGTCAGCGTTGGAGTAAATCACCACTTTTTCATTCTCCCCCTTGCCACATCCGACTGCTCCCAACACCACTCCTGCCATAAGTACACCGCCAAATAGTAGTGCGGCTGATTTTTTTGCATGTTTCAATAATGGGTTCATTCTCTCTAATCCCTCCTTTTTTCGTCTATCTCTTCTCTGATAAAGCTGTAGAATCCCCTTACTGGCCAGATTCGTAACCAGTATGAGTATGGACAATACGAAGATTTCATTATATTTGTTATAATACTGCAATTCCTTCATCTTCGTGGTGATCACCATGGTCCGGGCACCGTAGATGAAAATTACGGCGCTTATGGTCACCATTGCATTTATAAAATAATAACTGAGCACTTCCAGTATGGTCGTGACCGCATTGGGGGTCACGATGCGGATAATCGTCTTTATCCAGTTATCCCCCATCAGCATCGCCGTGGTCTCCCAAGAATCATTCATCTTCTCCAGGGAATTCTTCATCATCAGATATGGCGTGGAAAAGTAATGAACCATATTACAAATGATCAGAATCATCATGGTGTTATGTATCGGAGTGCCGGAAAAGCTGAATAGATAGGCCAGCCCCAGAACCATACCAGGTATGGTGTTGGTCACTAGCGCGATACCTTCCACCACACCCTTCAGCTTTTTGCCGATTGTGCTTCTGGCCGTCAACAGGGCGCCTCCATATGCGGCCAATGTGCCGAAAATAGCTGTCAGCAGGGCGATCACGATGGAATTTATGTATACGGATACAAGTCCTTCATCACCGAACACCTCTCGAATATGTTCCATCGTAAATCCGGTATCATATGGCCAGCTTTTCACAAACGGAATTATAAAGATCACCAGAAAGATGGATAATACGGATACTATGACAACTGTGCTGAAAACCAGGCAGATTCCATCCCTCACTCTGCTCCTGTCTATTTCCGCCGGGGTTATCTTGCTATAGCGGACGTTGTACTTCTCCAGTTTCCGCAGAACCAAGATACTGACCACCGAAGGCACCAACATCACAAATGCCACCACCGCGCCTTTTCCGAAATCTGGCACACTTCCCAGCATGGTGGCGTACAAAAGGCTGGCAATTGTCTTATATTCTCCGCCCACGGATGCCGGAATTCCAAAGTCCGTAAAACTCAGGAAGAATGTTTGGATAAAGGAGGATGCCAGCGTGCCTGTCAGCGGCCTGATCACCGTCACTAGAAAGGTTTTATATGGAGGATCGCCCATAACTCTGGACACGACCATAAACCTTTTATCGATATACTGCATCGTGTTTTGAATCAGCATAAATGCCGTCGGCAACGTATAGATTACATAACCCATCAACAGACCGGAGAATCCATAGATATCAAAAATCTGTCTGCCAAACAGCCGGGTCAAAAGCCCCTGCTTCCCAAAAGAGTAGATGATCGCAAATCCATAGGTGATGGTAGGAAGCAGCATGGGGAGCTTTGCGCCCTTTAATATCACCTGCTTACATCCTTTCGGCACCCTTGTATAATGAATGGTAAATGCCAGGAAAAATGCAATCATGGTGGTGAGCAGTGCGCTGGCACCCGCCACCAGAAAACTGTTACCCAAAACCCTTAAAAAGCCTTTTTCACCTAAGATACTCCTGTAGTTCTCCAAGGTAACTCCGCCTTCACCCACAAAGGATTTACCCAAAATCCTGACCAAGGGCAGAACCAAAAAAGTTAGGAAGATCACCAGAAGTATCAGAAAAATCACTTTTACTTCTCTGTTCTTTTTATTATGAATCATCAATCTTCTCCCATCCTAAGCCACCGGAACCTCATCGGAAAGAGGTCCTCCATGTTCCAAAGAAAACAGTGAAAAGATATTGTTCCTTTTAATTTCCAACTGGTTTAAGATAAAGCTTTTCACAAAATTATTTTTCGGACTTCCAACAATTTCATCCGGCCTTGCATACTGGGAGATAGAACCCTCATTGATAATCAGAACCCTGTCGGACATGGTCAGCGCCTCCTCTGGATCATGTGTGACTATGATGGTAGTCAGATTGTATTCTTTGGCAATGGCCTTAATACGCTCCTTTATGGATTCCTTAATCACCCCGTCAAGAGCACTTAAAGGTTCATCCATCAGCAGGATCTTCGGCTTCATCACCAGCGTTCTGGCCAGCGCCACCCGTTGCTTCTGGCCTCCGGAAAGTTGTTCAATCCTCTTATTCAGGTGTTCCTTTAGATTCAAAAGTTCAATCAGTTCCTCTACCTCCGCCTCAGTGGCTATTTCCGGCCAATTTCTCAAGCCATAAGTAATATTCTTATATACATTTAAATTGGGGAACAAAGCATAGTCCTGAAACACGATATTAAATCCCCTTTTTTCCATCGCAAGATTGGTAATGTCCTCTCCGTCGAATTCTATTTTCCCGCTGTCGGCATTCACAATCCCCAGTATAAGATTCAAAAGAGTGGTTTTTCCACATCCCGATGGACCCAGGATGGATACAATCTCGCCTTCTTCAATGTCCAGAGAGATTCCATTCAAAACCTGGACACCATCATAACTTTTCCTTATATCTTCCAATTTCAACATATCATTCTCCTTTATAAATGCGTTATTACACGCCGGTCTAATCGGATTTCACTTCATTTCCATCTGAAACATCCTCATTATAGCTTTAATTTTACTGACAATTCAACGAAATCTATTTCAATTTTTTGTTAAAAAGGCGTAAAAAACCATGAGCTAAAGCATAGGTTTTTTACGTACTTTTAACGATTTGATAGGAATAACCTTATTTTTACAGAAACTCTACAATACTGCTTTGTAAAATCCAGGTAACGTGGATCGAATATTGGCACAAAAAAACCAACTGCTATGCCATTAAGTTTAACTTGCATAACAGTTGGTTTTCTATATTATTCTTTACTTTATTCAGCGTTCCACATACTTATCTATAAAACTAAATACCGTATTCCAATACTCGTCTCCCAGTATACCTGCGGAGCCGCCATGTCCAGCCCCTTCCACAAGCAGTTTTTCCTTTTCCACATTGGCCGCATCATAAACCTCATCCAGCATAAAGAAAGGTACAAAGGTATCTGCATCTCCGTGAATAAATAACATCGGTGTCTTACTCTTCTCTACCTGTTTCACGGCACTGCCTTCACCTAGCCACCAGCCTGCCCGCACCTTGGTCACAAGAGAAGAAAAATTCATAGCCGGAAATGATGGAATTCCAAATATCATCTTTAACTGATAGGAAAACTCACCCCAGACAGAGGTATATCCGCAATCCTCCACAATAACCTTCACATTATCCGGTAACTCTTCTCCGGAAACCATCATAACCGTGGCCGCTCCCATAGAAACCCCATACAAAACGATTTCCGCCTCGGGATCTTCCTCCAGAATTCTCTGTATCCAGTCCACGATATCCAGTCTATCGTCCCATCCCATGCCTATGTAATCACCTTCACTATCTCCATGACCGCGGGCATCAGGCATCAGTATGTTATATCCTTGTTGGTAAAAGCGATAGGCGGAAGTTGTATTCTGAGCAGCTTCACCACCATACCCATGGCAGATAATAGCCCAAAGATTCCCCTCTTGTTCCACTCTTAGGCCATGTAGCTTTAAGTTGTCCCGGCTGACCATCGTGTCATCCTGAACATCTGCCAAAGCATACCACTCCTTCGCCTTTTCACGCTCTTCTTCATCTGGCATCTTCACATCAGTCATACTATTATGATCTGCCTTAAAAACAGTTGATTTATCTGAATTCGGGTTCAACGCCAGATTATAGAGCATATTACCTGCAAATAATCCTCCTGCACAGAGTAAAACCACCAATATGCAAAGGATCGTCAGTATTATCTTCGTACGTTTCTTCATTCCACTCTCCTTGTCTATCTTATAGTCAGTATAATATTTTACCACAATTCGACACAAATAGACAGTGTGAATTATATCCAAAGGGGAAGATGACACAATAAAAAAAACCCACAGCATACATGTGAATATATGCCGTGGGATTCTTCTTTATATCCTAATTAATAATTCCAATTCATATGATACAATAACCAATTCACTTTTTTCCTGTTAATTGTCTCATAGGTAGAGCACACCTTATCGGCGATGCAGACTAAAAACCCTTCCCGGTACATGGGGGGTATCAATGTCAGCGGAAACATATGCTTCCTAATAATATCTTTCTCCACCCGTGTCAGGTTAAAATCCCTGGCCGCATTACGCAATGCGCAGCCCGGATGTGTAAACCCGTGAAAATGCCTTCCTTCCGTCTTATCATGCCAGTCATACAGAAAATAATCGTGAAGCAACGCTCCCCTGATTAATTCTCTTTTACGCACCTTAATTTGAAAACGTTCTGCCAGCCAGCAGCTATAATAAGCCACCGCAAGGCTATGACGATAAACAGAAGTGACACCATGTTGAATATATTGTTCGGTCTCCGGAAAAGAAGATTCCCGGCAGACTTCTTTTACAATCTCGATAAATTCTTCTTCATTTGAAAGTTTAATCTTTCTTTTCTGCTCCAATGGTGATATCCCATTCCTTTCAAAAACACGGCCAAACCGGCCATTTGTTCAACTGACCTCAGTATATAGCCGGGACAACCTTATGTCAAGCCGAATTCCCGAAAGAAAAGCCTAAGATTTTCTTAAGATGAAATCACATATATATAACCTTTGTGGCCACATCCCTGATGAATCTGCCGTCATGCTCCACAAGCAGCATGGAAGGCTTAAACTTTAGAATCAACTGCTCAATCTGCATCCTTGAGAATACATCAATATAATTCAGCGGTTCATCCCAGACATAGAGATGGGCCTGTTGGCTTAAACTACGGGCAATCAACACCTTCTTCTTCTGGCCTTCACTGAATTCCTCCATCCGCTTGTCAAATTGAGACCTGGCAAAATCCAGCTTTCTCAAGATGGTCTTGAACAAAGTCTCATCCACCCCCCATGTTTCGGCAAATTCATTTAATGTGCCGGAAAGCTCGGAGGTATCCTGAGGTACATAGGATATCACCAGCCCTGAAGCCAGTTCCATCAACCCGCTGTAATTCTTATTTATCCCCAGAATCATCTTCAAGATACTGGATTTTCCACAGCCATTGCTGCCCTGGAGGGCAATCCTGTCCCCATTCTTTAATTCCAGATTAAACTTCTCCAAAACCTTGCGCTGATCGTAGCTTATCTCCACATCCTCCATCCGCACCAATACCTCTTTATGGTGCCGCAATGGCATGATTTTCAGGTCATCCACGGTCTCCAGGTTTTTTAGAAGAGAAGTCTTCTCTTCAAGTGCCGCCTCCGCTCGATATTCCAGATTCTTAGAGCGCTTCATCATCTTGGCGGCCTTATGGCCGATATGCCCTCTATCCGGCCTGAGCCCTGCGATTCTGGTTCCCTTCTTGGTCTTCTCTAACTTATCAGACCAGTTTTCAGCTGTTGCTGCAGCCTTTTCCAGCTTCTTGATATCCTTCTTCAGCTTCTCATTTTGAGCCAGTTCAAAATGATCCTGGTTTTCTTTTTCCTCCCACCAGGTGGAGAAATTCCCTTTGGTTATGGTGATACTGCTCTTATTGATGGAAAGCACATGGTCAATACAACCATCCAGAAAATCTCTGTCATGGGATACCAGTATAAATCCCTTCTTCTGATTCAGGTACTCCATCAGCTTCTTTCTGCTCTCCATGTCCAGATGGTTGGTGGGCTCGTCAATCAGTAAAAAATGATGGTCCTTGGCAAATAGCACCGACAGTAGAACTTTCGTCTGCTCTCCATTGCTCAAGGTGGAGAACGGGCGGTAAAGTGCATCACAGTCCATCTCCATCAAGTTCAATTCCCGGCAGACTTTCCATAGCTCATAGGAGGGATCCGTCTCCTCTATGATATCTATGGTGTCCCTGTGCCGGTCCTTCACCGGATAAGGGAAATAATCAAAGACTTCGCCGGAACTGATAGTTCCACGATATTCATACTTGCCCAACAGTAAATTTAAAAATGTGGTCTTTCCTCTTCCATTCCTACCTATAAATCCTAATCTCCAGTCCGTATCAATCTGAAATGATACCTGGTCAAAGATGAGATCATCGCTTCCCTCATAATAAAAAGTCAAATCCTGCACACTGATTAGTGACATAAACGTCCTCCTTTAAACATACAAAAACCGCAGAAAGTATACACCTTCTGCGGTACTAACCTCGTACAAGATGCGCACCTTTTAATCTCCAATCCCTATTCTGGATTCATCGAAAAAGAGAGTTCAACCGATACGCAACCGTCTATGTCATAAAGAAAGCATGTATAATTCCTGCAGCGCATGACAAAAAAGCATAACTTTCTTATGCATGCTGTTTTAAGTTCATCTTATCTGCAAGAAAAAATAATCATACTCTCTCTCCTTTACCTATTTGAATTATTTCAACTACTCAGTCTTGATTCATAGAACATTGTTTTCTTAAAAGATCTGAATAGCCTTAATTGCTCTTACTTTATCATAGGAATATAAGGCTGTCAAGGCTGCAAAATCCTCAAAATCATCTTAACCAATTTTATTTACTGTCAATCCACTGGTTTCTAAACTACGTTTTACATCCTGATAATTTGTTTTTCCTCTTATCATAATATAGACTTCATTTACCTGTCCCTCTAATCCCAAGTTTTCCACCAATTTTTTACCATCTTCCATAGAGATATAAATCTCATCCGCATTTCCCCGGATAACCGCTGCCCAGATCCCGGCTCTTTTGGTGAAGACCGAATTTGACGGCGACTCTGGGTCCGTACCTGGGTCCACTTCCCTAATCTCAATCTCCATTCCAATGCCTCTATGTAATAAGTCCTTTTTTACTTTTTCAGTGATTGCCTGTCCGTTATGATCAAGGAATCCATCCAGACTCCCGCCCCCTAAGAATAAAGGTATCTGGCTTCCCAGTTGCAAGTTCTCCTCACAATCCTTTATATGTAACGGGTATGTATCTAAATCAATTCCCTTTAGAATCACGTCTCTTTCATATCCATTTATTTTAAGCTGTACCGGCACCCCCATAACACCGGAAACACAGTTTACACCCTCCAGCTTTGCCACTTGCTGAATAAAGTCTTCCGTAATCTCCCCCTCACTATTCAAGGCCAGAATCTCATAATCCTTTTCACTCTTTTTCACTTCCCCAATTAAGAGGCTGCACAAGACCACCAGAAAAATCAGAATGCCGGCACTTAATATCTTTGCCTTCAGAACCATCTTTGCTTTCACCTGTTCCACATATCCCCTTTATAAAAATGATTACCCACTATAATTTCTTCTTAATGGAATATATCCGCATCGTCTGTATTGCCACTCCAGCCGATAATCCAAGCCCCAGCAGTACGATGATTGAAATCCACCATTGATTAGTCTCTTCCTTGGTCTCAGCCTTTAAACTCAAGACCTTAGGGGCTTGAATCTTCGTGGCATAATCAATGGACTGGGCGTAGGTCTTCCCATAGGAGTCCTCATACTCCAGCACCAGCGTTCCATTCACATCCCCGTACTTGTCTGCCTCTTCTCCATCCGAAACATCCCCAATGGATTCCATGTCTCTGGTTCCCACATATATATTGACATTTCCCTGTGCGCTGGAACCCGCTTCCAGCTCCCCTCCGTAAAAGGGCTGTGCCGCAAAAAGCCCGGTTCCCTTGAGGGAGACCCTGATATTATAGATAGGAGCCCTCCCCAGATTCACAATCTGAACGTCGGTGGATATGGTATCCGCAGCATAGACCCCGGCGGGAATCAACCCTCCTGAAAATGAGGTTTTTACCGGCTGATGTACCCGTATCTGATAGGTTTCGGTCCCCGAATACACATTTCCCTTATCATCTTCATACTCAAATAGGAATTGTACCGGAACACTTCCCTGCTTTGCATCCTCCTGCACCCGAAGTCCTTCCTTCAAGGTTATGGTGCCGCCTGCCTCCACCTTCTCAAAGTATTCAGAAGTCCGGTTAAAGTTCAGAAAGTCACCTTCCTGCTGAATCGTAATTTTCAGATTATAGGCTGCAAATTTCTTACTTCTGTTTTGGAAGGAAATCTCCATGTTTTGTTCGCTCCCGGCTTCCAGGCTGACATCGTCAAAGCTGCATGTCTCCATAAGGAACTTGGGCTGATGCACCACCTCTTCGGTTGTTTCCCCGGCTCCCCCGCTTTCACCACCAGAGGAATTAAAATCTTCACCGGACAGATCACCTCCGGTTGCGCCCCCACTTCCTTCTTCTCCTTCCCCGCCCTGATTCTTCGAATTGTCTTCCTTGGAATCGGAGTCTCCATCGGACTGTCCTTCCCCTTTTGCCGACACCGTTGCAAATATGGTATATTCCAGACTAGCCTTATTCCCGTCCTCATCCAATCCCTCTGCCTTGACTTTTATTGGATATTGACCCCCTTCTCTGGATCCATTCAGCGGTATCTTTACAGAGTATAAATAAGTCTTCACCTCATCCTGTTCAAAGGTATAGTTCTGACCCTTGATATCCTTATTGTAATTCTTAATCTGAAATGGAAGTTTTTTGCCTTTGCCAAAGTCCAGGCTTACGGTCAATTTACCCTCCTTTAATTCCCCATCGGAGGTAAATGGCACCACCACCAGCAAATTCTCCCCATCTTCCAGCGGTACATATCCATCTCCATAGGCTTCTTTCATCCCTTCATAAATATGAGCGTTATCGATTCCCAGATTTATCTGCTTCCTTTTATCCTTATCCCCGCCTCCTGCTGCATTGGTTTGATTTTCTTGGTTTTTTTCCTCTGCGGCAGCAAAGACAGGAGCGGAATCAGACATACCGGACATCAGGATGATTACCATCATTATCACAGCTAACCTGTCCATGAAACTGCAACTCTTAATCTTCATGATTCATTATTTCCTCTCCTGAATCTTCCCCCACTATCACGGAAGCCTTCTTCATTTTCTGTATCACTCCCGCATCCATAGCATAAACCTCATCACATAGAATCCGGATATCCTCGCTGTTATGGCTTGCCAGAAGTATGGTTTTTTCCTGTTTTTTTAAATCCAACAGTATTTGCCTGATATCTTCCACTCCACGGATATCCAGCCCATTAAATGGCTCATCCAGAACCAGGAACTCAGGATCTTCCATGATTGCCTGTGCGATGCCCAGCCTTTGGCGCATTCCAAGAGAATACTTTGCTACAGGCTTCTTTAAATTAGGGTTTAATCCCACCTTTTCTAAAACTTTGGTGATATCTCCCCCCGATACTTTCTTATTTAGGGCCGCTAAAATCTCCAGATTCTTTCTTCCGGTGTATTCCGCCAGGAACCCCGGAGTCTCTATGATTACGCCAAGGCTTTCGGGAAAATCCACTTCTCTTCCTATGACTTTCCCTCCAACACGTATCTCACCGGAGGTAACCGGAAGAAATCCACAGATGCATTTCATAAGGACGGTCTTTCCGGAACCATTATTTCCCACAATCCCATAGACCCTTCCCCTTTGAAGCGTAAGATTCGTCTCCTGCAATACGGTTTCATCCCCAAAACACTTCTTCACCTGACTGATTACAACGTAATCATAACTCCTTGCATGTTCCATATAAAAGTCCTCCATGTATCAGTGAAGTCAGCAGCAACAACAGTAAAAGAAAAATCCATAGCCCCAGCTGATAAATTCCCCAGTCTCCGGTTCCCAGAATCCAGGCCTGAGGATTGATGACGTAAATGTCTTTCAGATAGCGCTCCTGTAGAATGACCATCAAATAATAGGCCACAAATGGTAAACCATAAGCCATATAAACAGACCTGAATAAAATACCCGCAGCTCCGCTCAAATTTGCCAATATCCCTGAGGTTAGGAAAATACGTACCAATATCCAAAACATATTGGCAAAATCCTTTACTTTTAAGCTCTGCTTAAACTCCAACGGATAAAAAATCAAAAAATAAATAAGCATAATTATGCTCACGGCCATAATCCAGATAAATACCCCGCTGTAGCAGGTGGTAATCACCCGGTCAGCCACATAGTCTCGCTTTCCCTTCCTCGCTATATAAAATCCGAGAAATCCAGATTCCCTCTCTTTTATCCACAGATCCCCCATAGGTAACACCGCAATCAAGGGAATGGACATAAAAATGATTTTAGAATTCAATGCATTTTCCACTATGGTATGCCAGGCGCCTGGCTGTAGACCCTCTCTCATTTTGGGAAAACTGGTGCCCGCTGCCAGACATAGAATCCCTATTAAGACCGCCAGCCAAGTGCTCTTTCGGCTTATCATCCGTCTTGTATCCATACTCAATACCCCGTAAAGGTGAAATTATATCCGCGTAAAGAGCGGTAAGCCCACCAATAAAGCACTGCCAGGACCACCAGAAAGACACCTGCGGACTGACCGATGGTGGGCAGATCATCATAGCCAAAGCTATGACCCGGATAAGCTCCATGATTCAAGGGGCTGATCCATCCCACCAAAACATTCACCTTATAACGTTCCTGTTGTTCAAGCCCCATGATTTTAGCGATTACTTCCGGTTCCAGTAAAAACCCGTAAAGGCTGTAGAAAACACCTGCAAAAACCCCTTTCGTCTTACCGAACCTCAGATTCACCGCCAACATTAAAAAGCAAAGGGTCCAGGAGTACAAAAGCATCAAGATACCCGTCTGGATCATACACCCATAGGGTGTAATGCTTTCCATGGCCTTGACGCTGGCCGGAACTCCCAGGGAACCGCCTAGTTTTGAATAGGCCAATCTGGCTGCCGTCTCGCTCCATAGATTCCCGGGAAATGTATATCTCATACAGAGAACACCAGTCACCAGCAGGATAAAACAGACGTATAAGGCCGTGCTCAAAGAGATATAGAGGAATTGGGCGGCCATCCATTCCTTCCGCTTCATCCGGGTGAGATAATAAGGCATCACCGCCCCCGTCTTAGGCACATCCGAGAACATCAGTATCAGCAAAAGGGATGCCAGCAGAATGGCTGTAGGATCCCCGAAGGTCCAGATAAATGGCTCAGCCGCCTGCATGGATGTATCATAATACTCCGACACCCGGATGGCTCTCTCACTGAGAAGAAAGCATAATACGATACTCAGGAGAAAGACTAGGATTACCCTGGGATTTTTCAGGAATCCCAGGAAATTATAACGGACTACCGCCTTTGTCCTTCTCATCTAATACCCCAGGGACCGGTCGATGACCGTTCCGTCTATTGCGTTAATGGTGATCTTGCTTTCACATGGAAGGTACGAACTGTCATTATAAATGACATCCCCATCTTTCCGTTCGTTTTCAGAACCCCCAAAAAAATCCCAGACAGGAACCAGCACCCCGCTTCGGTTATTCTCACTTGGATTATAAACTCTCATATACCCAAGAGTAATGCGGTCCACATCCACTTTATATTTCATCATAGAAGGGTCATCCATCATGGAGGAAAACTTATATTCCATC
Source organism: Candidatus Pelethocola excrementipullorum (assembly GCA_018714325.1). Classification (GTDB taxonomy): domain Bacteria; phylum Bacillota; class Clostridia; order Lachnospirales; family Lachnospiraceae; genus Novisyntrophococcus; species Novisyntrophococcus excrementipullorum. The sequence continues at coordinate 25,261 of DVNN01000250.1, read as the reverse complement.
ATTTGTTCATATATCTTAGTAACTTCCTGAAAATCCAATAATTTCACATTCTCCACCTGGGTTTCTGTCACCTGATAGGGACAGTCAAAATCGATCTCCTCGACCCCATCTTTCGAAATAATGATATTCAGCCGCTCATAATTCCATGGTTCCACGGTGCTGTCCATATCTTCCAGCCCGCCTCCCTGCTCCATGGTATAAGTGACCGGGCAGTTTTGCACTCTTCGCGAATAATAAAACCAATATCCGCTATTCACCATTTCTTTCGACTCCATGCTTCCTTCCTCACCTGCCATCAGCATACAATAATCCCATTGATCCACTTCCATATCTGAGATTCCCATGGCTGAAACCTTCTCATCGGCCATACGTTTTGCCTCTTCCCAGGAAATACCTATGGATTCTTTCATTTCCTCTTCAGAAAGCTTCCAATCATTGGATTGCTGAAGACTATTATCCGAGGAAGTCATAGTATAATCTATTCCATATTCATGCCACATAATTTCACGATATTTACCATCTTCACTTCTTCTTTGTTTGGCGGTTACATACATGGACTGCCAATCGTTTTTACCCACATAATAAGTATATACACCGCCATCCTCAGTCTCGACAATTCCCCGGAACCAGTCACCAAATTCATCTTCCTTAAATTCAGGTGAAATTTCTCGCTTATCCACAGTTTCCGGTACCTCATCATAGATTTCTTCATAGCTTTCCAGAACCTCATTGATATCAAAATTGAGATTGCCAAACTCGTCTGTTCCATAATCATAAGGATCCGTATTCCCCTGAGCGATATATCCCTTCAATTCTGTGATTTTCGCTTCTACTTCAGATTTTGTTAAAGCACTGTAAGCCTCCTCATCATAAAACGTCCCGTCTGGAAACAATCCTTTTGTTATCTTCTGGAACCATTCCTCAGTCATGGGCTCCGCGGTAACATTTAAGGTGGATATTTGAGGTGTGTTGGGAATTTCCACCGGTGCATCCGTATTTACGACCACCTTTCCATCTTCTGTGGTGAATGAATTTTCATAACGATCCGGCGCTCCTAACCGCTCTCTTAATATGGAACTATAGTCCTCCCCTTCTTTGGACTTCACGTCGGCTAATGATTCATCCTCCTGATAATTGTCCATGGCTTTCTCACCCTTTTGCTTCACTATTACGGAATCCGGTGTTTCCTTACATCCGCCCAGCAGCAGAATACCTGCTGCACATAATGCTAATATACAGAACCTCTTTCTAATCATCTTTGTTCCTCCTGACATGTTGTGATTACCTCTTAATCTTAAACGGACAAATGCAAGAAGTCCGCGCTAAGTTGTAACCAACTTGTGAAAATGCAAGGTAACTTTCGTGCCTTTCCCATATTCACTTTCGATAAGAAGTTCCCCTCCATGTATCTGCGCAATCTCTCTGCAAAGAGCCAGACCCAGACCCGCTCCTCCGTCCGCCTTTGCCCGGGACTTATCCACCATGTAAAATGCTTCTGTAATCCTATTCACCTCTTCCTTGGGAATCCCAATACCTTCATCCCAAACAACCAGCGAATCTGCATCTGCCTCTATGCCGATATGCCCTCCTGTATCCGAGGCTTTATAAGCATTGTCCGCCAAATTCATCAAAAGGCTGGTCAACAGATCTTCATCCATCCTCCACCTCACCCCTTCATCCGGCAGTTTCGTCCGAACTACCAGCTTCTTGGTATGAAAACGACTTTCCATCAGATCACATACCTTTTCCACAAACTGCCTGACAGAAACTTCCTTAATGTCCAAATCCGAGGCCCCCTGATACAGTCCCGTCAACTCCAGCATCTTAGCAGAAAGACCTGAAAGTCTTCTACATTCACTTCCTATATAATTCAAAGACCGTTCCTTCTGCTCAGGACTCAACTTCATTTTCAACAATGCATCTGAATACCCAATCAAAGCCGTCATCGGTGTCTTCAATTCATGGGCCAGACTCCCAATAAGCTGCTTCTGCCTCTGATTGGAGTCGGATAATTCCTGAATATGTTCTTCCACTTTTTCCACCATAAGATTGAAACTATGACTGATTTCCCCTATTTCATCCATACGCACGACGGGAACCCTCTTGCCATATTGACCCTCCGCCACTTGATTGGACATGTTTTGGAGCAGGTACAGGGGCTTTAGAAGCGTGTGTATCAGCCCGATTAAACCCGCCGTAAGGATAGCCGTAAGTAAAAGGGCTACACCCAACCCAAAAAGAAATGTCCTCTCCACCTCTTCATATAATTTGGTCACATCCACAAAATGCCATACGATATAGGTGGCTTTCTCCCCTCCCTGTTGATTGATCCTCGAGCCCTGTATCAGAAGATTCCTTCCTCCAACCTTTTTTTCTATATATCCATCTGATTGTTCCAGTTCCAAAACTTCACGAAGTCCATATATATCTCTATTATCCCCATTACCTTCAGACCCAGAAGATTGACCGATGACATCCTGTCTTATTCCAAATTCATAAGGCGATAAGTTATAGATTTCCTGATTATCCCGATAAACTGCATACCCCATCCCCAGATAATTCCGGCTTCCGTCTTGAATAACACGATCCTGCATCTCTACTGACAAAGAATCAAAAACAATCCCCCTGATAGACTGCTCCAAATCCCTTTCTTTTTCATCAAATAAATTCTGTTCATAAGAATTCATACTACGAATCCGCTCTTTCTGGGAAATATGCAACATAACAGCCGAAAAACTCTGGGACATCACCAACATGGCTATAGCCGTTGTCAGACATATCTTTGTCCTTAACTTCATGCATCCACCTCCAACCTATAGCCAATCCTCGGAATCGTCCTAATCACCTCCTGCCACCCCAGCTTTTTACGAATTCTTCCCACATGCACGTCGATGGTCCTGGTCTCCCCATCAAACTCCACCCCCCACAGAGAATGAAGCAACTGCTCCCTGGTCAACGCAATATTCTTATTCTTAACAAACAACAGCAAACAGTCAAATTCCATAGGCTTCAACGGAACCTCCTCCCCACCTTTGAGAACCTTCCTCATCAGAGGATAAATCACAACATCCCCAATCCGAATCTCCTCCGTCCCCTTCCCAAACCTATCCAAAACCTTCTCAATCCGCACCAAAAGCTCCAACATCTCAAAAGGCTTCACCACATAATCCTCAGCCCCCGACTTCAACCCCTTTATCTTACTTGTCACATCCCCCTTAGCCGTCAAATAAATCACCGGAATCCCCCTCTCCTTAAACTCCGGCAACAACTCAAACCCATCCCTCCCCGGAATCATAACATCCACCAAAGCCAAACCAAACTCCTCCCCACAATCCTCCACCAAAAACTCAAAAACCCTATCCCCATCAAAAAAAGGCCTGGTACGATACCCCGCTGCCTCCAAACTCATACAAATCAAATCATTAATAGCGGCATCATCCTCCACCACCAAAATACACTCTCTCATCACAAAACCTCCAACTCTCTTATAAAACTCAAACTATTCTATCCCCTAGAATAACAGAAAGAAGACAACCAGAACACTTAAAAATGTAACCATATTGTAAAATTCAAAAAACACCCACCAAACACCACACCAACTCCACTAAAAAGACTTCCACTAACTCCCCCATACCCCATCCACCTCCCCCCGCTCTGGAACAAGGGAGGAGACTCTATAAAACAAAAAAACTGCACTATATGAACAATATCCAAAGGCTATGCGTTCTGGAAAATATCCCGAACTACAAAGCCTCCTCCACCGTCAACAAATGCAGTTTCATAATAAAAAAACACATAACACCGTCATGGCAAACTACGATTCATCCTTTTGTTATGCTCATTTTTAATATGTACCATTTTAGATTTTTTAAGAATTTTATTCTAAATTCAAAAAAGCCTATAGCAAAAACAGAAAAAAATTACAACACTTGAAAAAGACCATTACTATAAAATAAAAATGTTGGAAAAGGCAAAGGTTATATCCATGCCACCCCAACATTTAGTAATAGAGCCAAAAATCCTTCATACCTCCCGACTTAGAAGCCACAGAAAAAGTCCCGCCGCTGATAACCGGCCGCTGTGTTGCATTTGCAGGGATTTCTAGAACAACTTGGGTTCTGAGCATTTGCATTGTATGCCCAAATAATACTGTCTGAACGCAGTGAGTTTATTATTTGGGCATACGCCTTTAGCAAATGATCAGAACCCTAGATGTTCTTAATCCCGAAACCGCAACACGGCGGCCGGTTAGCAGCGGTGGGACTTATTCTGTGGCCCCCCGTGAGCCATTATTCTATTAAACTATCCCCTGTGCCATCATAGCATTTACGACTTTTTCAAATCCTGCGACATTGGCCCCCATCACATAGTTTCCTTCTTGTCCGTAACGCTTTGCAGCATCATTCATGTTATGAGTGATATTAACCATAATCTGCTGTAGTTTTGCATCCACTTCTTCGAAGGTCCAGCTCAGACGCTCACTGTTCTGAGACATCTCAAGGGCAGAAGTAGCAACACCGCCGGCATTAGCTGCCTTTCCAGGTGCAAAGATCACATTGTTCTGCTGCAGATATTCTGTTGCCTCCAAAGTTGTAGGCATGTTAGCTCCCTCACATACGGCAATACAACCGTTGGCAGCTAACTGCTTTGCATCATCCAACAGCAGCTCGTTTTGAGTTGCGCAAGGAAGGGCAACATCTACTTTTACACTCCATACACCGCGTCCCTCATGGTACTCGGAGTTTGGACGGTATTTCTTGTACTCGGTAAGTCTTGCACGTTTTACCTCTTTGATTTCCTTCAGTGCTTCAACATCGATTCCTTCCGGATCATATACCCAGCCTGTGGAATCAGAGCATGTTACGGCTTTAGCGCCCAACTGATGCGCTTTCTGGATTGCGTAGATTGCCACATTACCGGATCCTGAAACCGCACAGGTCTTGCCTGCCAGTTCGATGCCGTTCAGCTTTAACAGCTCCTCTGTCAGGTAAAGAAGTCCGTATCCTGTAGCTTCTGTTCTTGCTAAAGAACCGCCATAAGTCAATCCTTTACCGGTTAACACACCTTCATATACACCACGGATTCTTTTGTACTGTCCAAATAAATATCCAATTTCTCTTCCGCCTACACCGATATCACCGGCTGGCACGTCGGTATCAGCACCAATATATTTACAAAGCTCTGTCATAAAACTCTGACAGAAGGCCATGATTTCACGATCTGATTTGCCCTTGGGATCAAAATCCGATCCACCTTTACCACCGCCGATAGGCAGACCGGTTAAGGAGTTCTTGAATACCTGCTCAAAACCTAAGAACTTAATAATACCTAAGTTTACAGAAGGATGGAAGCGGAGTCCTCCTTTGTACGGTCCGATCGCACCGTTGAACTGTACACGGTATCCTGTATTAACATGAACCTGCCCTTTGTCATCTACCCACGGTACGCGGAACTTAAACTGACGCTCAGGATTTACGATTCTCTCCAAAAGAGCTTCTCTTCTATAAACCTCTTCCTTTTCTTCAATCACAGGACGCAGAGATTCCAACACCTCTTTTACTGCCTGATGAAATTCTGGCTCGCTTGGGTTTTTAGCAACAACTGACTCAATTACCTCATCAACATATGACATTTGCCTGTCCTCCTAATTTATTCCTTTATAATATGATTCTCGGCGCTGACGCGTGTCACTTTAGTGACAACTTCTGCCAAATCGTCACGCGCATCTCCCGGAGGGTTTTTATATCGTAGGACGAAATTTCCTATGATATAAAAAACAGGGACTGCAAGCAGCCCCTGTTTTTTTGGTACATCGATTCCTAAATTCCCATTTCCGCCTTATCCAGGTAATCTTACATAGATAATGGCCATTCCATCTTTAACGTTGAATGGATTGAACAGAAACTTAGGAAACGACGTACCCTCCCTTTGGAACTCCCATGTTCAATCACGATTATATACGAATAAAATGAATTTTGCAAGATTGAAATTGAAAACTTTCATATTTTTTCCACTTTTTTTAACATTTTCCATGGTTTTTTTCGCAAAAAAATAAAATTAGCCGTCATTTTTTATCTCTTTTTAAACTTTTTCTTAGGCTTACCCTTCTTCCGAACGGAAAATCCAAAGGTTCCCAGGCTCTTTCCCAATTCGAAGTACTCACCATGAGAATATGCCACCAAACCAGTGTCATTCAGGTGAAACTTACCTGACTCATCCAGATACTTTTCCTCCACATTGACACCGACTACCTCAGCAATAAACAGATGATGACTGCCCAATGGTTTAATCTCAGTTACCTTACATTCAATGTTTACGGGACTTTCCTCGATACCCGGTGCATGAATAACCTGCGATTTGCAAGGGGTAAGCTTCAAAGTTTCAAATTTGTCCACATCCCTGCCCGACTTTACCCCACAGTAATCCGCCGCATAAACCAAATCCTTTGTTGTGAGATTAATAACAAATTCACCAGTTTCCTTAATAATATCATAAGAATACCTGCTTGGACGTATGGAGATAGATGTCATGGCCGGTGAAGTGTTCACAGTTGCCGCCCATGCGATGGTGATGATATTGGGATTTTCTCCCTCCCTGCCGCAGCTCACCATAACTGCAGGCAGGGGATAAACCATGTTGCCGGGCTTCCATAATTGCTTTGCCATCCTACACCCCCGTTACATCTGTTGCTGCTGTAATGCCAGCATGAATCCGGGAATTAGCTGCTTCTTTCGGGATACCACACCAGGTAGTATGGCACTGCTGTCATCTATTTGCTCCGGATGAAATGCCAGTTCCACCAGACTCCTGGTATCTTCTCCAAAGTATACCAACTCCGTGGATTCCTCAATAATATTAGTCAACATAAAATACACCTGGGGAATTCCATGTTTCAGGCACTCACTTTCCAGTTGTGGCAGGAGCTGGGTTTTGATACTCTTCAATTCATCACTATCCATAGAATTAATCTGTCCGACTCCAAAGGTAGCCTCTTCCACGATAAACTTCTTGAAATCCTGATAGAAGATCTCCTCCGGTGATTTATCCTTCAGGTTACTTCCAGCCCGGAACATCTCCGTGGCAAATTCCTCAATCTCAATTCCTGCAATCTCAGCCAAATTCCCGGCCGCTTCCTTATCTATAGCGGTACAGGTGGGTGAACGAAACATCAAGGTATCGGAGATAATTGCAGCACATAAGATTCCCGCTATATTCTGATGAATCTTCAAATTACGCTCCTTGTATATCTGATACATGATGGTGGCCGTGCAGCCCACTGGCTGATTCCGGAACAACACCGGCGCGATGGTTTCCAAGGAACCCAGACGGTGATGGTCGATAATTTCCAGAATTTCAGCCTCTTCCACATTGTCAACAGCCTGTGATTTTTCATTGTGATCAACAAGAATCAGCTTTTTCTTTCCATTTCCAATCAAGTTACGTCGGGAAATCGTACCAATGTATTTATTTTTCTTATTTAATATAGGAAAGTCTCTGTGACGATGGGTCTTCATAATGTCTTTGATCTCATCCACAAAATCACTGGTGGAAAAGGTAATCAGATTATCCTTCGTCATCAGATACTTAATCGGTATGGACTGGTTGATCAATCTGGCGATTGTATAGGTATCATGAGGGCTGCTGATAATCACGCAGTCATGATCCTCCGCCAACTTTTGAATGCTCTTCGATACCTTGGCTCCCAGGCCTACCACAAGGCAGCTGGCTTCCATCTCTATGGCACAGAGCTGATCCTCGGCCCTGTTCCCCAAAATCACCAAATCATCTTGATTGATATAATTCTCCATCATATCAGGATGAAAGGCTCCTATCACCACTCGTCCCTTTACAAAGTAACCATGTTCATTTCCCACCATCACCTCTCCATCCAATGTCTCGGCAATACTGTGGTACTTTGTCTTTGCCTGTGACATAACACTACTGTCATAGGCATCCATATAGGACTTAGCTATATCACTGACTGTAATAATCCCTAACAGATCTTTATTCTCACTGGTAACCGGCAGGGTTACCACGTTCTCCGCACGCATCCTCTCCCAGGCTCTCTTAACCGAAATACTTCCCTCTACGCCTTGGATTTCATGGATCTCTATCTCTTTTACCTGTGTTCCTGCATCTGGCAGGTACCCCGGCGCACGCACCCCAAAGCGGCTTAAGACATATTCTGTCTCTTCGTTGATCTGCCCCGCACGCTTCGCCACAAAGTTGCCTTTCTCAGTACGGTTCTTAATATCCGCATAAGCAATGGCAGAACAGATTGAATCCGTATCGGGGTTCCTATGTCCGATCACATAAATCTTACTCTCTTTTTTCATAACTACTTCCTCCCGTTTTGCAAACCTTCCCATGATTCCATTGCAAAACATCCACAATCCAAACTTTTCGCTGAGCTACGCTGTTTTTAGAAATAAAACAGGGGCTTTTAAAGACGCCCCAAACGTTCTGTATAAAACTGCTTTTATTCACACTATTTGTATGCCCATTCTCCCAACTTTCTATGATTAGTGTATCATTGATTTTTTGATTGGTAAATAGAATTTTCAATTTAATGTTTTTATTTCCCCTTAATTATGGTAAAATAGACACATATTTAATAGTTCAGGTTATTGCGAGACTTCTGATATCCAAGAAGTTTCGCAATTACTATGTATGATTTTCAAAAAAAGGAGTGGATAATATGTCTGAAGAAAACATGACCATGGACGATTTTTCTAAAGCAGTGGATGATTCCTTCAATTCATTTAAGGATGAAGACCAGATGGCATGGGAAAATCTAAAACAGTTAAAAGAAGCTAAAACCATCCTGGACGTAACCGTTGATGGTATTGTAAACAAAGGAGTCGTATCCTATGTGGAAGGGGTAAGGGGCTTTATCCCGGCTTCCAAATTAGCCTTGGGACGCATCGACGATTTGAACGAATACCTGGGAAAAGAAATCCAGGTTCAGGTTTTCGATATCGACGAGGAGAAAAACCGCTTAATCCTTTCCTGCCGTGAGATTCTCCGTGCAAAAGCGGATGAAGAGAAAAAGGCCAAAATCAGTGCTATCGCAGTCGGAAGCGTGATGGAAGGCACCGTGGAGAGCATACAGCCATACGGAGCATTTATCAATCTGGGAGACCATTTAAGCGGCCTTGTACACATCTCTCAGATCAGCCATACACGGATTAAAGATCCATCTGTTGTATTAAGCATTGGAGATTCTGTCAAAGTCAAAGTTATTGCAATTAAGGAAGGAAAGTTAAGCCTTTCTATCAAAGCCTTAGTAGAAGACGCTGAAAAGGCAGAGCAGGCTGAGATCGATAACATCAAGATTCCGGAGTCTGAAGAACTGACCACGAACCTGGGATCCCTGTTTAAAAACCTTAAACTTTAATACTGATTTTTGTACAGGCACAGGCCTTGCTACTGGCAGTTTACGTCTTTTTGCATATACTATAATAAACCCCGCAATCGAGGTTTTATACAACAAAAGGCGCGCCCGTGCATGCACAATCATCTGGGTAAGATACTAGTTTTGATCGATTGCTTCACCATAAAGGACCGCTTCGGCGGTCTTACATAACCCAGGGAAATGGAATTCTAAAACAAATTTGACATAATAACTGGCTATTACATCCGATGCTTTACTGCCTTACAAGACAGCAAATGTATCAGATATAATAGCCAGTTATCATATTGTTCAATTTTTCAACCGCCTATCTTGAGGGATGACTATGAATGACAAAAACAACTATACCTATATTCTTCGGTGCCAGGACAATTCACTCTATACCGGCTGGACAAATGATATGGATAAACGTCTCAAGGCACACAATGAAGGGAAAGGTGCCAAATATACCAAGGCCCGGCGACCTGTAACTTTGGTCTACTATGAAACCTTTCATACCAAGGAAGAGGCCATGAGGAGGGAATGGGAAATCAAACATTTAAACCGTCAGGGGAAACTAAAGTTGATTCTTGAACGGTCACATGGTGAATCCCAGATTTAATCAAACAGGCATCGGCGCCACGAAGAAATACATCATAATAAAATGACAGATACTTCCCCCCATTATAAATAGATGAAAAATCTCATGGGAACCGAACTTCTTATGCTTTTCATCAAATTCCGGAGTCTTAAAAGCATATAGGATTCCGCCTATTGTATAGATAATTCCTCCTGCCAGCAACCATCCAAATGCCTGCTTTGACATTGCGTGAAAGATCTGGGAAAATGCCAATACACAAAGCCATCCCATTCCTATATACAAGACGCTGGAAAACCATTTTGGACAGGTGATCCAAAATGCCTTAATCGCTATGCCAATCAAGGCAACTGCCCATACTGCTGCACAGAGCATAACACCGGTTCTGCCATTTAAAACGATCAGACAAATTGGCGTATAACTGCCGGCAATCAGTATAAATATCATCATGTGATCCATTTTTCTAAGTCTGCGGTTCACCTTTTCATTCACATCCAAAGAATGATAGATGGTACTGGCTGCATATAACAGAATCATACTGAGGATAAATATACCAAGTGCGATGATATGAAGACGGTCGGGCTCTCTGGCTGCCTTATTGAGTAACGGAGCCGCTCCAAGTATGGCTAAAACACAAGCAATTCCATGGGTAATTGCACTCCCGGGATCTTTAATACCTAATTTTTTCATTCTAATCACCCCTTAACTTCATGATGTAGTTTTCATTACTACTTGTTATAATAACTATACTACGACATGTTTCAATAAAAATCAAGGGGTTTTCTATATTTTTATAAAAGAGATAAAGAACAGATGATGTGCTCAATTATTTATATAAAAAAACACAGGAATCACAGATGATATGAGTTTACTTACCCCATATCAATCTGCAATTTCTGTGTTATTTATTCTAACGCATCAACTCCGCTGAATCTATTCTGTTTCAGGAGGAAGATATAAGCTGGGATCCAATGGGGATCCATCTTTTGTAAGTGAAAAATAAAGATTGGTTCCTTCTTTTGTGAAATACTTGGTAGGTGCATTAATGGAGCCGATTACTGTTCCACTGGCAACCGTCTGCCCCTCTTCCACATTCACGTCTTTTAACTGTCCATAGACCGCCTGGTAACCATTACCCATATCCATGGTAACCGTAGTTCCTGTAACCGCATCTTCTTTGATGGATGCCACCTGACTATTTGCCACTACCGCAACCGGAGTATCAATCTCAGCCGCAATCATGACTGCAGGGTTACAGCGGTACAGATCCAGTGTTGAAAAATATACCGTATTGTCCATGTTGTAAGGAATCAATATTTCACCTGAAAGCGGAAGGTTCAATAAAGTACCTTCATTAAAATCCAGTGCAGGGAGTACAGCATCGGATGCAGTGGTATCCGCATCTACATCAGCTGCATCAGCTTCCGGCTGGGTTTGTGTCTCTGTTACATTATCCTGGGACTCAACCGCAGGAGTCTCTGTAGGCACCTGTGCTTCGGCATTGTCTGTATTTGCATCCTCAGTAAGTTCTTCCTTTTCCTGAGCTTCCTTTGCAGCCTTTTCCTCTTCCTCTTTCGCACTTTCGATTCGTGCTTCTTCCTGCTTGTTGCTTTCATAACGGTATACATACACCCCGCACGCAAGGGTTGCCATCAGCAGAATGCCGCTCAGCATAATACGCAGTGTTCTCTGTCTTGATTTCATGTCATTCACCTCTACAAATTTTATTGAAAAAACGCCGTCTCGACGACCGCTAACTTTTCCGTGACAATAACTGCCACATCTGTTTTTCTGTATTAGTAGGGTTGCCTAAAAATAAGAATCTATACAATTTTTTCTTAATTAATCAATTTTTAGAAGTTTTTCACACTATAAAACAAGACTTCTTTACGTTTATTATTTACCAAAAGCAAGGCCTATATTCAACTATGATGGAAATGATTCATGTAAGATAGTATGCATAGAGGATAAAATATGTGAAAAAATACCGCCGGGGTGTAAATTTCTTTACCCTCCGGCGGTTTTCTTACCTATTTATACTTATATGATTGATTACTGCGTGATCGTTCCGTCCAGATCCCACAGATCTTCCCAGCTTTTAGCCCCTGGCCACAAAAACACCTGACCTTTTACAAGCCTGCAGTTTTTATCCGCCAGCCGGATTCTCTCCATCTCCTCTTCCGTAAGAGGATCCTCTGTCACACACCTTAGATTGCTCAAATACTGATATTCCTTAACAGAAAAGGGAATTGGCACCTGTCCTCTTTGAACCGCCCATTTCAGGCAGACTTCCACTGGATGTACCTTATGTGCTTCCGCTATTTCCACAATCTCAATCATCTGAGTATCCACCACATCCTCCACGTCTCTGTCACGTTCAGGACGAGATGGAGAACCAATAGGACAGTAACCGATTGGCACAATCTGGCGCTCGGTGGCATATGTAAACAATTCAGGCTGCTGAAATGCAGGATGCAGCTCCATCTCAATGGCCGCAGGCTGAATTCTGCAATGAGGCAGTACCGCCTCCAATTTGGGGATTGTCATATTAGACATTCCAATATGCCTTACCAACCCTTCATCCAGCAGTTGTTCACACTGTTTCCAGACTTCCATAAAGTCTTCCACAGAAAAGGGTTTGGAATCCGGATTTCTGGAATCCCCATCACAACCAGGTGCATGATAGTTAGGGAATGGCCAATGCACAAAGTATAAGTCCAGATATTCAAGTTCCAGATCTTTCAGACTTTGTTTGCAGGAAGCGATGACCTCCCCCTCTCCATGCATGTCATTCCATACCTTGCTGGTAATAAACAATTCTTCACGATTTACAATCTGATCTTTTATCAGGCGATGAATTACTTTTCCAATCTTATGTTCATTTTGATAGACTGATGCACAGTCAATCAGCCGATATCCACCGGCAACAGCCCCATATAACGCATCAGAAACCTGATCGGCCGTATATTTATCGGAACCAAAGGTACCAATCCCTATTGCAGGCATTTTTACCCCTGTATATAAGGTTCTTTGAGGGACACTTGCCGGATCTATACCATTTCCCATATCGATGCTCCTCTCTACCTTTCATCCTGATCGCCGAATACAACTGCAACCTTACCACATTTGCCTCCAGCCATCAGTTTATATGCTTCTCCCGCATTTTCCATGGAGAATTCATGTGTAATCAAATCTTCAGGATGTATATTCCAGCGGACCAGACGTTCCACCAGCTCTTCCATCCTCCACAGACTTGTTACCCATGATCCAAAGATGGTCTTTTGTCCATGGATGATGTCGGGGCTTGGATTAAAGGAACAGGTTCCACCTTCCCCAACAAATGCAATTTTTCCCCATTCACGGGTGGCGCGGATCGCAAGCTGACGTCCTGAATCATTGGCACTTGCATCGATGGCTCTCTCAACACCATGTCCCCCAGTAGCCTTTAAGATATTCTCCAATGCATCATCACCCGGTTTGAAAACCTCATCCACCAGCCCCAGCTTCTTTGCCAGATCTATACGATAGTCATTCATCTCCACACCGATTAATTTATTGGCTCCCATGGACTTGGCAAGCATCAGGGCCGCAAGTCCCACCGGACCAAGGCCAGTCACAAGAACCGCATCATTACCGCAGATGCCAATTTTCTCAATTGCTTCGTATACAGTACCAAATCCACAAGCTACCTGGGCACCATCCTTATAAGTCAGTTCATCAGGAAGTGCCACCAGATCTTTTTCATCTGCCAGAATATAGGGCGCCATGCCACCATTTCTCTGCCATCCATAAGCCTGACGGTATTTACTCTTACAAGATATGTAATATCCACGGCGACAGTCGTTACATACTCCACAACCTGAAATATGGTAGACGATGACCCTGTCCCCTTTTTTAAAGCGTCTCAGCCCTTCTCCTTCTTCCACGATAAGGCCGCAAGGTTCATGACCTGCCACCATGCCGGGGATATAACCTTCCGGTCCTTTTCCCACATGCTCACGGTAGATACAGCGAATATCACTGCCGCAGATTGTGGTTGCCTTTGTCTGAATCAGTACCTGACCATGACCAGGTTTTGGAATCTCAAAATCCTTCATCTCCACGGTGCTATTTCCCGGAAGCGTTGCTCCTACCATCATTTTAGGTAACATTTTTACTGCCATGTTTGTTTACCTCCCAAATTTACTATCATACACTTTTTGCATTTTCCATTAACTATACATCCATTATATCATGATGGTAACAAATCATAAGAGATACTTGCGACAAATTGGAGGTATTCATGTCGTGTTATCGCATGTTTTAGTTGTGACCTTAGGAAAATTATGATAGACTGAAGTTATTATTGAGATAGGAAGTGATATCTTATGAAACGGCAGCCAATTGGAAAATTTTATGACAAATTGAACATCACCTTTTCTCTGGGAAAGGTACATTGCCATGCCTTGAAGCTGTCTTTTGAACAATATCAACGTTCTTTTCCCAGCCACAGCCACAGTAGTAACAGTTGGGAGATTCATTATATCGCATATGGTAAGGGACATATCACTTTGGACAAAAAGCCTTATGAGATAGCATCCAATTCCTTCTTCATCACAGGTCCTCATGTGGAGCATTCCCAATTTTCTGACTCCTCGGACCCTATCGCCGAATACTGTATCTATCTAAAATTTGATACGAAGGCGGCAGAATTAAAACACAATAAGAATCCCGGATTCTTAGAGCGTTTTCTAAACACACCTTCCTTTTTTGGACAGGACACCCAGAATATTCACGGGTTGATGCAAAATATCTTCCATGAACTGGACGGCAGAAATACAGGCTATATGACTCAGGTCAACACTTTGCTCACCCAGCTTTTGGTTCTTTCGGTAAGGAATTATGAAAGAGCCAAAGAAAGCTATTCCTTCTTTGAACCCGCCTCACTCACCGATCGAAATTACCTGATTATCGAGGAATGTTTCCTCTATGAGTATCATGATCTAACATTGGAGATTCTGGCGACCCGCCTGGGCTTAAGTCAGCGCCAGACAGAGCGTATCTTACGGGAACATTATGGGATGACATTTCTGCAGAAAAAAACCGAGGCGAAGATGTCTGCCGCCTCGATTTTACTTCATGAGGAAGAGAATACAATCACGGATGTGGCACTTTCCCTTGGTTACTCCTCTGTGGAACACTTTTCCACTGCATTTAGAAGATACTACGGGATGTCTCCCCGCGCCTATAAAAGGCAGACCCTCCTTCCATAAGATTTTATGAATGTTCCGGCTTTTTTTCTTCCTTTATAATCTGTGCATTGGGGAAATAATAATTCAAGATATCTCTCCAACTCTTTCCTTCTTCTGCCATCACATCCGCTCCATACTGTGATAACCCCATACCGTGACCCATACCGCGGCAGGTAAACAACAGCTGATTTTTCTCTTTTACAAGGGTAAAGGACGCCGATGGAAGTCCCAGGGCCTGCCGGAATGATTCACCCGACATCCTGACTTCACCAACCGAAACCTCGGTGGCATATCCGGCAGAATCAGCCGTAACAACAGAAATACTATCCAGGATACCTTCTTTTTTTATCTGACCGCTAATATCGCCATCCTTAAGTTCCGTATTTCCACTCTGTACTGTATTATCAACTTCTGCACTGTTTTCCAAATCATGATCCACACGCTCAAAACCGATGTTCCCCGTCAATTTCTCATATATCTCATCTTCCGTAAATGCCATCGGCTTTCTATCCGCTTCATAATCCAGATCCGCCTTACTTTCCACGCCTACAATCCATCCATAACTGTCCTTTCCCAGTACTTCCTTTCCTCCCCTGGTCCATCCGTTACTGGCCCTGCAAAATGGTCCTTCCACCACCTGTCCTCCATAACCAAGCATACAGCCTTCCGTCTTCTGAACAGCCTCCTTGCATTGGCTCAGCTTTTCTGAATCCAAATCGTGGGATCTCTCATACTTGACATTCTCTCCCAGTATTTGTTTATATACTTCCTTCTGACTTCCGGTCTCTTCACACTCCAGCCAGACCCTGCTTCGAACCAGCACTGCCTGGGCACAGATCATATCCACCTGGCAGTCATCTGGTATCTCACGGTAGACCATGGTTGCCAACAGCTGCTCCATCTCTCTTTCCTGGGTAAACTTGAATGTCTTCTTTCCTGACAATAGAAGCGTTAATAGAATAGGCAAGAAAATAAGCAGGAACAGAATTGCTGCAACGAATTTCATCTGTTCCTGCATATGATAATTTTTATTTCTCTTCATATAGCAACATCAATCTTTGATTTTTGCAGACACAAAAATCATGCCAGTTTTACTTCATTATATGAAGGGCTAATAGCACTTTATGAACTTCCACCAAAACTTTTTCAGACCTCCCAGCTCACTATACAGATTCCGCTCCAGCGTCTGATAAATCGCCTGACAGAAGATCAGGTCTTCTTCTTTAAAGAGATCTCTTGAGAATTTTGCTTTCTGAGCCAGGGCCACAAACCTTATGAATTCACCATCTTCCAGATAATCAAAAGACTCTTGTATCCTCTTTGCATACTCATCATCTGAAACATTCCCCATCTGCTGGTATCCAGCTGTTTTCAACATCTGATAAGTCTCATGTGAAATCAGAATTATGGATAACTGCCTGTCACCACCTGTAAAACGCTTAATTCTTCCCTTTACCAACCAACGCCTTCTTATAAATACCAGTCCGATAAAGCCTGCTGCCCCAATAACAACCAGAAGCCCTATTACCGCCACCTGATTACCTGTCTTAGCCCCCTCTTTAGAATCTTTAAGATCATCGTCATCTATCCTATCATCCGATTCCGGTGTTTCTGTTACATCGGGGGTTACCGTTGGAATTTGAGTTTCCCTGGGTTCAGGAGTTACAACCGCTTCCAGCGAAGATTCTAGAATCTCCTTACCAGCAGAATTATTTGTATAATATCCAGGTGTAACTTCCACAGGAATCCATCCTAAACTTTCCACATAAATCTCCACCCATGCATGTGCATTACCATCGGGCACTTCGGCGGTAAATCCACCATTTCCGTTCTCTTTTTTAAAATCACTGGGACGTACCACATATCCAGCTGCGTATCTGGCCGGAATCCCTATCTGCCGAAACATCAGGACGCCAGTGCTGGCAAAATGTGTACAAAATCCCTTTTTTTGATCAAAGAAAAAGTAATCCGTATAATCCTGTCCGGCGGGAAGTGGTTTGAGCATTGTACTATAAGTGCATTGAGCTGCCAATATGTTTTTAACCAAATCCGCTGCAATGCTTTTATATCCCATCTCATCCAAGGACTCCATCTGACTCAGCTGGATTTTCAGCTGTCTGCAGACCTCCTTTAGCCGGTCAATACCTTCGGTAGGTACATATAGATAACGTTGACGCACATAGTTCTCATATAACTGCAGAATTTCATTCCTATCAGAAGAAGAATTTATCATGTAAACAGATGAGAGGGAACTATGATAACCAAAATCCATAAGGGGAGACAACAGATAGCCTTCATAGGACATCTCATCCTCGTATCTGACTGTTAATCCATCCCCCTCTACTTCCAGCATCTTACCGGCCAAATCCTTCGTATTTGTATAATAGGGTAGATATCCGTATCTACCATTTACTTCCTTTAGATTTACCTGATAAGTAACTTTTTTATCTGAACTAGATATGACATTGATATATTCATAGGGCCAGTTCAAAAGGTCTTTCTTCAAGTTATCAGGAGACGCTTCAACATCCCATTGATTCTTCACGGTCTCGTCAAAATCTTCATTTGAGATCTCCAGCCATCTGTTTCCATCGTAAATATCTCCGATAAATCCCTTCATATAGAAATTTTGTTTCGGAATCTCATCCATGGTTACGGTTAAGGCAGTCCGCCCGGTCCGCCCTG
The DNA here is from genome assembly GCA_018714325.1 of Candidatus Pelethocola excrementipullorum. Lineage (GTDB taxonomy): Bacteria > Bacillota > Clostridia > Lachnospirales > Lachnospiraceae > Novisyntrophococcus > Novisyntrophococcus excrementipullorum. The sequence goes on along the minus strand of DVNN01000250.1, from coordinate 7,356 downwards.
GTGAACTATTGGTCAACACTCCGCTCTCCACCTTCCCCTGCCAGGTAAATCCGGAAAATAGATTCCAACTGGAAAATGGAGACTTTAGCATTACATCTTCCACCTTTCTTTCCAGCCCGGACTGAAATTTCATGATTCCAGGATGGTTATCCACAAAGATACCCTCGATTCTGGGGAGTATCCCCAAATAAGCTACTGCCATCAGGATAACAGAGCAGCCCAACATCCATATACCTGCCCTTCCCTGCAGATATGAAACGGCCTTTCCAGCCCGTTTCCCGTCCATCGCACGCAATCCCAAACAGGCACAGGTCCACATCATAAAAGCTGTTATATCCGGAAAACAGTCCACCGCCAGGCAGGCACATAACAATATGATTGAAAAAACAGATACAGTTCCCATACGCTGTCTTCTTATCATTCCATAGGCCAGTATCATTACAATCAGAAACGTAAACAGATATAACGTAGATTCCATATCCACAATGTGTGGATTCTCCTCAAAATATCCGAATCCCGTTCCATAATACTTTTCTACACGCTCCGATACCTTGTTTAAAATCATGGCCAATCCATTGATCAGACTTACATTCATTACCAAAATATAGACAGCGACGAACCCAAAGGAAAGAGGCAGCATGAACCTTATGTTCCACTTTCCGCCAAACACCCCTGTAAACCAAATAGTGGACAGACCAGTTACCCAGATGATCATCTGTATCGAAACTTCCAGGTTCAGCATGGAAATGATCCAGTAGATTCCTCCAACAGCAGCTAAAAAGAGATAAAACCATCTGATCCAGCGCTCTGGTACTTCCTTATACCTGCATTTTTCTGACATCCGGATTCGCAGGGGCACAATCTCTATAGAAGTATCTTTTCGCTTCTGCAAGAGAATCCACCCCCCTCCCAAAGTTCCAGATTCATATTCAGCAGATAAGACAAACAATAACTATTGTCTGGATATTCCTGATGATAAAGCTCCTCCAGATCTATCTCCTCACCATAAGGCAAAACCTGGAATAACTGTTCAATCAGTTCGTAGATATGATCCTCCTTATCTATTTTGTACCGATAAAGACGGTTTTCCTTTCCATCATACCAAACAACCATATGGTAGCAATCCGCTTCCAGCAGTCCATAGGAGACTCCCAGCGCCTTTTCCAGATATTCATCCGCATTCTTAAACTCCCTGCCCCAGTATGCTTCCTTCATATCTAAAAATAATACTGCTCCATAATAGATAGGCTTTGAAAATTCCTTAACCATCAATTCCTCGGAGCGGGCCGACATCTTCCAGTGGATTCTCTGCATCCGGTCCCCTCCCCTGTAAGAACGGATTTGAAACACCTCCGAGGGATCATCTCCTGCTTTTGTTCTATCATATTCATCGCCATCGGCCATGATATCCCAGTTCCCATCGTGAACCTCCAGCTGCATCGGCTCAATCTTAGGCAACACGGAAATAAATTCCTGCGCTTTTATATTTTTTACAGGAATGTAAAGAATCCCTATGGAATCACATATGAAAAATCTTTTTATGGATATCCTTATTCTACCGCAATTACCGCTGGATACCCTGAAGGTACAGATTGTCCGGCACTTTTTATCAGCCTGTATCTGTATCCTGTGACTGATGGATTCCTCATGATAATAATTTTTAACTCCAATCACTAGTTCTCCCCTGAAAAGAGGAATTTTACCTTGGTTATCCACCAGGATATCCACATCTACCGGCTGCTTCTTCTCCGTCACAGAAACTGGTACACGGATGGTAATCCGTACTTTTCTGAACAGGCAGAGACTATATAGGAATGCAGCTAAAAATAACAGTAGTTCCAATATAAATAAGGTGATAACCATCTTTTTGGGATAAATTAAAGCCAGATATCCCGTTGTCATCGTTGCCAAAAGATATAAGAGCGTTCTAATCATAGATCTACCGCCTATGCCTTATTACGTACGGTAGGTTGTGGTATATCCTCCAGAATCTTTTGTATCACCGCATCTACCGTCACATGATGAATTCTGGCTTTTGAGTTTAAACGAAGCCTGTGGAGGGACACATCCGGGAATACAAGTTGAACATCCTCAGGCAACACATAATCCCTTCCACTTAAAAATGCGTGTGCTTTTGCCATGGAGGCAATGGATATGGTACCTCTGGGACTTAACCCCAATTCTATCAGATCGTGCTTTCTTGTAGCCCTAACCAACTTTCCTATATATTCATAGATTGCATCATGAACATAAATTTCTGCCGCAACCTTTCGAAGCCCCAATAACTCCTGTCCCGTCATAACCCGCTGAATATTGTCCATGGGATTTTTCCACACCTTCCCTTTGACGATCTCTATCTCGTGTTTTATGTCAGGATATCCCATACTCATACAAATCATAAATCTGTCCACCTGGGATTCTGGAAGCAGCTGAGTTCCCGCACTTCCAAAAGGATTCTGTGTTGCAATAACGATAAACGGATCCGGTACCTGAATTTCAACCCCATCCACAGTGACCTTTCCCTCTTCCATTACTTCCAGAAGGGCGGACTGGGTCTTCGGCGATGTCCGGTTAATCTCATCAGCCAAAAACAGGTTACACATCACGGCCCCCTGCTGATAGGTAAACTTACCCAACTCTTTCTGATACATGGAAAATCCCACGATATCAGATGGCAGCACATCCGGTGTAAATTGGATTCTATTCTGTTTTAATGCCATTGCCTTGGAAAATGCAACCGCCATGGTAGTCTTTCCAACGCCCGGGATATCTTCCAACAGAATATGCCCCCCAGCCAATATTGCAGTCATTACTTTCGTAATTGCTTCATCCTTGCCAATAACCACCTTTTTCACCTCTGCTATGACCTGCAGAGCCTTATTATTGCTCACTGTCTGTAACATCTGCTGCCTCCTCCCCTGTCATTTCTCCTTCTTTTCTCTTTCTTTAGATTTCTCTACAAACGTCCACCCAAGATCTTGCCTGTGATAGGTTCTCCAGTTCCTCGCAGGTCACGGGAAGTGCAGAATTAGCACTGCCTGCTGCAGGATAAATCACTTCAAAACGCTTTAATGACTCATCTAGATATACATTGGCTTGCTCCGGATTTGCAAACGGGCATACACCCCCAATTGCATGTCCCGTCAATGACTCCACGTCCTCACCTTTTGGCATCTTTGCCTTCATCCCAAAAAACTTTTTGAATTTGCTGTTATCTATCTTTCGATCCCCTGCTGTAACCACCAGAATGCAGTCTCCTTCTTCCTTTCCCAGAAAAGACATGGTTTTCGCAATTTTAGCCGGCTCACAACCAACGGCCTGCGCTGCCAACTCCACGGTTGCAGATGATTCCTGAAATTCCAATATTGCCTGATCCTTACCATACGGTTTCAAATACAATTTCACTTTATCAATGGCCATCCTGATGTCCTCCTATAGCTTGTTCATCTTATATTATTTTGACCCAGACCTTAATATTTTACAATTACCATTACTATACCACAAAAATTAACTGAAAAACATTACGAATTCGTAAACTTCTTTTGTTGACTAAGGGTAAAAAGTTGATATACTATTAACTATATCCAAGCATTGATATTTGTCATCTAATTCATGAAAAGGGGTTATTATGAAGAATAAGAAACTGAATATTTTAGTTGTCCTGGGTATCTTAATTGCCGTTGTCGGTACCATCGTAGGTATCCGCAGTACTCTTAAGATAATGCAGACCACATCAAAGCAGACCAAGTTGGCTTCTGTTGCACTTGCTGCCAAACCTATCGTAGAACCAATACCTACTGAGAGCCCGGAAACCACAGAGACACCAACGCCTGAACCCACAAAAGCACCTGATATCACTGCTACCCCTGAACCAACAGAAGAACCCACTTCCACTCCTGTAGGAAATGGCCATATTGTGGCAATAGATGCAGGACATCAGGCCCAGGGCAACAGTGCTAAGGAACCTATAGGCCCAGGAGCTTCTGAGACCAAGCCTAAAGTTGCCAGTGGAACCACAGGTCGTACCACCGGTGTGCCTGAGTACCAACTTAATCTGGATGTCTCCTTAAAGTTAAGAGAGGAACTTCAAAACCGTGGCTATCAGGTTGTAATGATTCGTGAAGACCACAATGTGGATATCAGCAATGCTGAGCGGGCTGAGATTGCCAATAATTCGGGAGCTGAAATCTTTTTGAGAATTCACGCCAATGGCAGTGACGATACCTCGGTCAAAGGAGCTCTTACGATGGCACCTTCATCCTCCAATCCCTATGTAAGTTCCATAGCATCCTCCTGTCAGGACCTCTCACAGAAAGTGGTAGATTCCTATTGCGCCGCCACCGGTTTTAAAAACATGGGGGTTCAAAACTATGACAATATGAGCGGAATTAATTGGTGCAAGATTCCGGTAACCATCGTTGAGATGGGCTTTATGACAAACCCGGACGATGATACCGCTATGCAGGATCAGGATATGCAGAATCGTATGGCAACCGGTATCGCTGATGGAGTGGATGATTACTTTGGAATTTAACTAAATGAAAGTACAAAAAATGGCAGCTGCACATTGTTCAGCTGCCATTATAACTTCTATAGTTAATTTCTATTTTCACATTTCCCTAGTAAAATCAATGGCTTCTAATATATGTAACTCATGCCAGCTCTAATCATAGATACAATAATATCCTTTCCCATCAGATATACTATAATATACAGAATGATAAACATACATACCTTAACCATAAAGAATATATATGGTTTTTTATCAGGATTTACCTGTGTAACAGCCTGATATCCACTGTATTGAATATAAGGAAGTATACATGCACATATCAAATATACGATAAATGCAAATCTGATTGATATAAAGCAGAATACTCCTACTACAATAAAAATAATACATTCATAAAGTGCTTTCACACCTACCGTGGTAGCCATAGCCTTAAAGTCAGTGATGCCGTTGAAAAGCCCGGTGAAAACTTTCAACAACAAGGATTCCAAAAAATCTGCACCTACCGTTATTAAAAGTATCAGTAAACTAATTTTGAAGTAGGGAATCTTAACATATTGGGCCAATATATTAGCCATTACAACAAGAGTTAAAATTAACGCTATAGCGGCTTTTGTAGCAATAAATTCAATACTAACCGCTATACGATTGCCTGAAACTATATTCTGGACTTCTGTAACAGGTGTCTTTAGTATGGGAATAATCTCGTGAACCATGCTCTTTGTTTCAGTTACAAATGCTTGTCTCTTCTCATGGAACCACTCCGCTTCTCTGGTTCTGGCCTCATTGGATTGTTCCTGCTGACTCTCCTCTTCTGTCAGAGCCATTCCACAAAGGATACAAAAATTATCATCGTTCCCCGATTCTCCATGGCACTTAGGACATATCTTACTCATCGCTCTCCTCCCTAATGTTATGACTGTCTATCACTAATATTAGCTAACATAGCCCTTTTCTTCTTCAATTCTTGTAATCAGTTTTATATTTTCTTTCTCGTATTCATTAAATACCGATTTTTGTATAGAATCAAATGCCTCTCCATCATGAATGGGAGTATACCAGGACTTGGAATTAAAGTATTTCTGAAGTTCTTCATTTTTAAATTTCCGTCCATGGCGGGCATATACTTCATTTCTGGCATAAAACAATTGGTTTTTCGTCAGACCGTCCACCTCTGCATCGGACAGGTATCTGCTGTTACTCTCCGGCAATATATAATCCGACCCTGAGGGGACGGGCGGTGTAGGTGTTATAGTTGCCGTAGGAGTCGGTGTAGGTGTCTCTGTAGGGATTGGGGTAGGTGTTTCTGTGGGGATTGGTGTAGGCGTTTCTGTGGGGGTTGGTGTGGGTGTTACTGTAGGTGTTATAAGCTTATCCTTATCCCCTTTTTTATCATCCTTCCCCTGGGTGATAGTAACCTTTGGTGAATTAGAATCATCTGACTTATGATTGCGTCCTATCCATTGGTAAAAACCAAAGGCAACCCCTGTGATAAGAACCGTAATAATTACTCCCATGACAATGAATAAAATCTTATGTCCCTTGTCTATTCCAGGATTTTCTACATCATAATCCTCATATTCTTCGTACTCTTCATAATCTTCATCCTGTAACTCATAATGGTCTTCCATATCGGCTTGTCCCTCTACGGATGGAGTAACCTCATACAGCTGTTCCTTCAAAGATGATCCGCAGTTAGTACAGTATAGATCATCATCATTTACTTTGCTTCCACACTTATTACAAAACATGCTACCACCTCTTTTCTAAAATTAGTATCTCTATCCTTTTTCTTCTTTGTCCTTTTTATAACTACCTAATCCGTAACAGGCATACCACATTTACCGCAGAAACGTGCCTCAGGTTTCAATACATTTCCACAATTATTACATATATTTTCATTGTTTTCCACATTACTGGCCTCAGGTACATCCAAAGGAGTTCCACAGGCAGAACAAAATCTGGCTTCTGCCTCCATAACCTTCCCACACTTCGGACATATATTATCTATAGGTTCCTCCAACGCTTTCTCAATATCTGACATTTGATTCTGAACCGATGCTAACCGCTCTTCCGTATTCTTAATCCCTTCCACATATGATGCTAATTCACCAAGCATCAACTCCGGATTCTCAATTACTCTCTTATAGTATTCTTGTCCCAGTATTGAACAATTATGTTGCTGCTCCTGCAACATCTCTTCATAAATCTGCTCAATCTGATTTTTCTCTTCCTGAAGCTTTTGCATCTCTTGTCTCGTCATAACAATACCTCCCGGTTTTATAGGGGCAAAATACCTTTTGACCCCAACATCATATAGCTAATAGAATATAACTAAATATATCCTGCTTGTTGGCTCATTATGTTATCTATTTAATCATAGGCTTCTGAATTAAAATATAGAACCCTTTCATTACTTATGATATCATAAATACAGTAAACTATCATCGTAAAAAAATCATAAAAGAAACCTTCAAACTGATTAAAAATTTTCAGTTTAAAGGTTTCTGGAATTTCTTTCTAATTTCCATATCTTGATTTCTATAATCATATATATACTAAGAAACATTTATTTGATTATACACATACAAAGCATCCGTTATATTATACTGTTCCGTATTAGGCGCCCCCTCGGCATGAGCCGTCACCAGAATGTACTCTTCCTCACCGACCTTAGCCAGACTAGCCAGACAAAGTCCTGAATAACTGGTATATCCTGTCTTTCCCCCTACTACCACCCCGCCATTGGATAGATTCGGATCTTCCATCCGCTGAAACATCTTGTTCTCAAAGGTAATTCCATTTGGATGCGGAGGTGTGGATGTTGTGGTATAATTCTCCGAGGT